>NZ_JAHSTX010000001.1:3295000-3595000 GCF_019145375.1 Pseudomonas triticicola
ATAAAGCCGTCTCCGACCTGTCCTCCCACACTCCGATGATGCAGCAATACTGGCGCCTGAAGAATCAGCACCCGGACCAGCTGATGTTCTATCGCATGGGCGATTTCTACGAAATCTTCTACGAAGATGCGAAGAAAGCCGCCAAGTTGCTGGACATCACCCTGACCGCGCGCGGGCAGTCCGCGGGTCAGGCGATTCCGATGTGTGGGATTCCTTACCACGCGGCGGAAGGTTACCTGGCGAAACTGGTCAAGCTCGGCGAGTCGGTGGTGATCTGCGAGCAGGTCGGCGACCCGGCCACCAGCAAAGGCCCGGTGGAGCGTCAAGTCGTACGGATCATCACGCCGGGAACGGTCAGCGACGAAGCGTTACTCGATGAACGCCGCGATAACCTGATTGCAGCGGTATTGGGTGACGAGCGTCTGTTCGGTCTGGCAGTACTGGATATCACCAGCGGCAACTTCACCGTGCTTGAGATCAAAGGCTGGGAAAACCTGCTGGCAGAACTGGAGCGGGTGAATCCGGTTGAGCTGCTGATTCCGGATGACTGGCCTAAAGACCTGCCGGCGGAGAAACGCCGTGGCGTACGTCGTCGTGCGCCGTGGGACTTTGAGCGTGACTCGGCGTTGAAAAGTCTCTGCCAGCAGTTTTCCACCCAAGACCTGAAAGGCTTCGGCTGCGAAAACCTGACCTTGGCCATCGGCGCTGCCGGCTGCCTGCTGGCCTACGCCAAAGAGACCCAGCGCACCGCCCTGCCCCACTTGCGCAGCCTGCGTCACGAACGTCTCGATGACACCGTGGTGCTCGACGGCGCCAGCCGGCGCAATCTGGAACTCGACACCAATCTGGCCGGTGGCCGCGACAACACGCTGCAATCGGTGGTCGATCGTTGCCAGACCGCCATGGGCAGCCGTTTGCTGACTCGTTGGCTGAACCGGCCGTTGCGCGACCTCACCGTGCTGCTCGCCCGCCAGACGTCGATTCGCTGCCTGCTCGACGGCTACCGTTTTGAAAAGCTGCAACCGCAGCTCAAGGAGATCGGCGACATCGAGCGGATTCTGGCGCGGATCGGCCTGCGAAATGCGCGGCCGCGTGACCTTGCGCGCCTGCGTGACGCACTCGGCGCACTGCCCGAACTGCAAGTGGCGATGACCGATCTGGAAGCGCCGCACCTGCAGCATCTGGCGGCCACCACCAGCACCTATCCAGAACTGGCGGCGCTGCTGGCCAAAGCCATTATCGACAATCCGCCTGCGGTGATCCGTGACGGCGGCGTGCTGAAAACCGGTTACGACAGCGAACTTGATGAACTGCAATCGCTGAGCGAAAACGCCGGCCAGTTCCTCATCGATCTCGAAGCCCGGGAGAAGGCCCGTACTGGTCTGGCCAACCTCAAAGTTGGCTACAACCGTATCCACGGCTACTTCATCGAACTGCCGAGCAAGCAGGCTGAATCGGCGCCCGCTGACTACATCCGCCGGCAGACGCTCAAAGGCGCCGAGCGTTTCATCACGCCCGAGCTGAAAGAATTCGAAGACAAGGCGCTCTCGGCCAAGAGCCGCGCGCTGGCTCGGGAAAAAATGCTTTATGAAGCGCTGCTCGAAGACTTGATCAGCCAGTTGCCGCCGTTGCAGGACACCGCCGGCGCCTTGGCCGAGCTGGATGTGCTGAGCAACCTCGCCGAACGTGCGTTGAATCTGGATCTAAACTGCCCGCGTTTCGTCAGCGAGCCGTGCATGCGCATCACTCAGGGTCGTCACCCAGTGGTCGAGCAAGTGCTGACCACGCCGTTCGTGGCCAACGACCTGAGCCTGGATGACAACACGCGCATGCTGGTGATCACCGGCCCGAACATGGGCGGTAAATCCACCTACATGCGCCAGACCGCTTTGATCGTGTTGCTGGCGCATATCGGCAGTTTCGTACCGGCCGCCAGTTGCGAGTTGTCGCTGGTCGACCGCATCTTCACCCGTATCGGCTCGAGCGATGATCTGGCCGGCGGTCGCTCGACCTTCATGGTCGAGATGAGCGAAACCGCCAACATCCTGCATAACGCGACCGAGCGCAGTCTGGTGCTGATGGACGAAGTCGGGCGCGGTACCAGCACCTTTGACGGTCTGTCGCTGGCGTGGGCGGCGGCCGAGCGCCTGGCCCATTTGCGCGCCTACACCCTGTTCGCCACGCACTATTTTGAACTGACCGTGCTGCCGGAAGCCGAACCTCTGGTAGCTAACGTGCACCTCAACGCTACCGAGCACAATGAACGGATCGTGTTCCTGCACCATGTTCTGCCTGGGCCTGCCAGTCAGAGCTATGGCTTGGCAGTCGCACAACTGGCGGGTGTGCCGAGCGAAGTGATCTTGCGCGCGCGCGAGCATCTGAGTCGCCTGGAAGACACTGCCCTGCCCCACGAGGCGCCGAAACCGGCGGCCAAGGGCAAGCCGTCGACACCGCAGCAAAGCGATATGTTCGCCTCACTGCCACATCCGGTGCTGGATGAATTGGCGAAAGTGGATCTCGACGACATGACGCCACGGCGTGCGCTGGAAATGCTCTATGCACTGAAGAACCGGATATAAGCACTGAAGAAGCGGATATAACGCAATTCGCTTCAAGCTGTTAGAATCTCGCGCGGTTCGGGATGCTGCTGGCTCATAGCCTGGTCAGCAGGTATCGCTCCCGAACCTGGCGACCCCAACCGTGAAGGGGCAACGCTGCCGCCGCCTGAGGAGAAAATTAGAAATGACCTTCGTCGTCACCGACAACTGCATCAAGTGCAAGTACACCGACTGCGTAGAAGTCTGTCCGGTGGACTGCTTTTACGAAGGCCCGAACTTCCTGGTGATTCACCCGGACGAGTGCATCGACTGCGCGCTGTGTGAACCAGAATGCCCGGCTGTGGCGATCTTCTCGGAAGACGAGATCCCAAGCGGCATGGAAAACTTCATCGAGCTCAATGCCGAGCTGGCGGATATCTGGCCGAACATCACCGAGAAGAAAGATCCGTTGCCGGGTGCTGAAGAGTGGGATGGCAAGACCGGTAAAATTGCTGACCTCGAACGCTGATTTGCCCCGCGCTCGACTGAAAAGGCCCGTTGCGGGCCTTTTTGCTTTTTGCAGATATCACTTTCCAGCGGACGAAAAAAGGGGCGGTATGACCCGCCCACATTTTTTCCCTATTCCCTGTAGTCCTTTTCATCGTCCTGATGAATCGCCTCCTGCGATGTCCGTTCCCCACTTCCGTGAAGGGCGTGTCTGTCCGTCGACACAGCCCTGATATTAGAGAGTTTCCGCAGCGGAGCAATCAGGCTCAGGCGCAGGTCTACGCTGACATAAAGACATAACAATTGAAAAATATTTATATAAATCAGCAAGTTACCGCTTAGCATTGATTGCAATCGCCTTCTGCCGAAGTGTAAAAATAACGAACACTTACGACACAGTAAGCAAAGGCTTACAGCGCGAGACTACAAACTCAGAAAATGCTGACCGCTCGTCTGGCACATCGCCCGACAAACGCGATGCACGAGACAGGCATAAACAAAAAGCCCCGACTGATTGAATCAGCCGGGGCTTTTTTTGCGCGCGGTCGATAAGGCGCTTATTGAAATAGCGACTCGCTCGACAGGCCATTCTTCTCCAGGATCTCGCGAAGGCGCTTGAGGCCTTCCACCTGGATCTGCCGTACCCGCTCGCGGGTCAAGCCGATCTCCAGGCCGACATCTTCCAGCGTGCTGCTTTCGTGACCGCGCAGGCCGAAGCGGCGAATCACCACCTCGCGCTGCTTGTCGGTCAGCTCCGACAGCCATTGATCGATGCTCTGCGACAGGTCGTCGTCCTGCAGCAGTTCGCACGGATCGGTGGGACGATCATCCGTGAGGGTGTCCAGCAGGGTTTTATCCGAATCCGGACCCAGCGAGACGTCGACCGAAGAAACCCTTTCGTTGAGGCCGAGCATGCGCTTGACCTCGCCCACCGGTTTCTCCAGCAGGTTGGCGATTTCTTCGGGTGAAGGTTCGTGGTCGAGTTTTTGCGTCAGCTCCCGTGCGGCCCGCAGGTACACGTTGAGCTCCTTGACCACGTGAATCGGCAACCGGATGGTCCGGGTCTGATTCATGATCGCGCGTTCGATGGTCTGACGGATCCACCACGTGGCGTAGGTCGAGAAGCGGAAGCCGCGCTCGGGATCGAACTTTTCCACCGCGCGGATCAATCCGAGGTTGCCCTCTTCGATCAGATCCAGCAGCGACAGCCCCCGATTGACGTAACGCCGGGCGATCTTGACGACCAGCCGCAGGTTACTTTCGATCATGCGCTTGCGCCCGGCCGGATCGCCACTTTGCGACAAGCGCGCAAAATGAACTTCTTCTTCCGGGGAGAGCAGAGGGGAAAAGCCGATTTCGTTGAGATACAGCTGCGTGGCATCAAGTGCCCGAGTGTAGTCGATGTATTTATGTTGTTTGAGTGTGGCGGAGTGTCTGGATTTGGAACGAACGGAAGGTGGAGCAGCCCCTTCATCATTCAACATCGAATCCGAATCGATGCCGGTCTCCATAAGGAGAACCTCATCGTCGATGTCAAACTCCGGCACTTCTTTACTGAGAGCCATTGTTATAGTCCTTTGGTGAGTTCGACCCCAAGCTCAAGCGACGCCTTTATCCTTGGCAACGCTGGAGCCTGTCCCCTCTACGCGACGGAACAGGCTGGCCTACAAATCAACGTCTTGGCAGGAACTGCAGCGGATCCACTGGTTTACCTTGGCGGCGAATCTCAAAATGCAGTTTCACCCGGTCTGTACCCGTTGACCCCATTTCGGCAATTGTCTGTCCGACCTTGACCTGCTGCCCCTCCCGAACCAACAGCCTGCGGTTATGTCCGTAAGCACTGACGTAGGTTTCGCTGTGTTTGATGATGACCAATTCGCCGTAGCCCCTTAAGCCACTCCCGGCGTATACGACCGTCCCATCAGACGCAGCTAAAACAGGCTGTCCCAAATCTCCGGCGATATCAATTCCTTTATTCAAACTACCGTTTGAAGAGAATTTTCCAATCAGAACGCCATTAGATGGCCATCCCCAGCCGGTCGGGGCCGGGCCTGCCGGAGGCAGTGGAGCGGGTGCAGGTTTGCTCGCGACGGACGGTACAACCCCTTTGGAACCGGTGGTTGTAGTGGTTGTGGTGCCATTCGCCTGGCGCCGGATTACCGTGGTTTTACTCGACGAAGAAGGCGAGGAACTGGAGTTGCTCACCACCGCTGTCGGCGTTGAACCGCTGCGCCCGTCGAAGCGAATTGTCTGACCCGGATGGATCGTATACGGCGTAGGAATATTGTTCCGGGCGGCGAGGGTTTTGTAGTCCCAGCCGTAACGAAAGGCGATCGAAAACAAGGTATCGCCGGGGCGGACTACATATTGTCCGGTAGTAACGGTCGGACGTTGCGCGACCGAATTATTGCGATCGACAACCCGTACGTTGCTCGATTTGGTGCTGGAGCAACCGACCAGCAAGGTGCTCAAGACAAGGCCAGTCACCAGGCGCTGAAAGCTCGTGTTACCCATACGCTGCGCAATGACTGTGAGACTCACCCGCCGCTCCCTTTGTGGTGGCTGAAAATTCTGAATGCCGCACTGCGGCATGAAGTGTCGCAAGTATAACGGGCCGAAACGGCTTTACCTTTAATGAAGCGAAATCACCGGGCGCACACGTTTGCCTATGGCAAGTACGCGGCGTTTAAACTCCGGCTGCCGGTGTAAGACCGGCGCCGTTGAAAGGAATTCAGCGCCTGTCGCAAATGCTCAGGCCAGTGGCCCATTGAGCAAAGGCACGAAACGCACAGCGCCCAAAACGTGTCGGGAAAAGCCATGTTCTTCGCGCACGATCAGCATCAGTTGTTGCACTTCACCGGAGCCGACCGGAATCACCATGCGCCCACCGGGGGCCAACTGATCGAGCAAAGCCTGCGGTACATCAGTGGCCACGGCGGTGACGATGATGCCGTTGTAGGGCGCCAGCGCCGGCCAGCCTTCCCAGCCATCGCCCCAGCGAAACACCACGTTGCGCAGGTTCAGCTCGACCAGACGCTCCTTGGCGCGATCCTGCAGAACCTTGATGCGCTCGACCGAAAACACCCGCTCAACCAGTTGCGACAATACCGCCGTCTGGTAGCCGGAACCGGTGCCGATCTCCAACACCTTATCCAGCGGGCCGGCCTCCAGCAGCAGCTCGCTCATGCGCGCCACCATGTAAGGCTGGGAGATGGTCTGGTTGTTGCCGATCGGCAGCGCGGTGTCTTCGTAAGCGCGGTGCGCCAGCGCCTCGTCGACAAACAGATGACGCGGCGTGCGGCGGATCACTTCCAGGACTTTGGCGTTCGACACGCCTTCTTCATAGAGACGCTGGATCAGTCGCTCGCGCGTACGCTGGGAGGTCATGCCAATGCCGCTGCGCAGGCGGTCGTCATGTTCACGCATCAGCTCAGCCCCCCCAGCCAGCCATCAAGACTTCTGAAGGCATCATTAAAGGTGCGATCGAGCTGCAACGGTGTGATGGACACATAACCCTGCATCACGGCATGAAAATCGGTGCCCGGGCCGCCATCCTCAGCGTCACCGGCAGCGGCGATCCAGTAACCGGCCTTGCCGCGCGGATCGACCACTTTCATCGGCGCCGCCGCGCGGGCGCGATGGCCGAGACGGGTCAACTGAATGCCACGGATGTGATCGATTGGCAGATTGGGGATGTTCACGTTGAGTACCGTGCGCGGTGGCAGATCGAGCCCGGCGTGGGCCTCGACCAGTTTGCGCGCAAAGTAGGCCGCAGTCGGCAGGTTATCCACCTGACGCGAGACCAGGGAGAAGGCAAACGATGGGCGTTCGAGAAATCGTCCTTCAAGGGCTGCCGCTACGGTTCCGGAATACAGCACGTCGTCACCGAGGTTGGCGCCCAGGTTGATGCCGGAAACCACCATGTCCGCCTCGCGCTCAAGCAGGCCATTGAGGCCCAGGTGAATGCAATCGGTCGGTGTGCCGTTGAGGCTGATAAAGCCGTTGGCCAGGTATTGCGGGTGCAGCGGACGGTCGAGCGTCAGCGAACTGCTGGCGCCGCTTTTGTCCTGTTCCGGGGCGATAACCACGCATTCGGTGTAATCCGCCAGCGCAGCATAAAGCGCGGCGAGACCGGGTGCAGTTACCCCATCGTCGTTAGAAATCAGAATACGCATGGGCTGTCCGTCTGCCCCACCGGCACCAGATCAACGAGCTCGCGCACCAATACGGTGGCGAAGCATCCGGCCGGGAGGACGAATTCCAGTTGCAGAATGTCAGGTTGGGGATAATGCCACGTCAACCCGCCAATGGGCAGCCGCAGGATGCGACGTTCATGGCTCATGCCGGCGTGGATCAACCAGTCGCGCAGATCCGCTTCGCGGGCGGCGATCGCCTGCTCCAGTTCATGGACAGCACCAGCAGCCGGCGAGTCACCTTCGCCCCACTGCGGACCGGTCGGGTGCAGGTCGAGAATTGCCAGACGCGGGTCGCTGCATTCGGCTTCACCGGCAGGAAAAAAACTGCGGCTGTCAGTAAACGCCAGCAAATCGCCAACCAGCGCGGTGTTCCAGGTGCCATCGGCGACGCGCGCCGCCAGCACCTGGTTGAACAGAAAGCTGCGCGCCGTCGACAGCAACCGCGAACGCACATTGCGCTGTTCCGGCAAAGCCTTGCGCGCCGCCCACGCCCGCGCATCGACAACGTTGCCGCCGTCATGGCCGAAGCGCTGGACGCCGAAATAATTGGGAATGCCTTGTTTGGCGATCAACTGCAAACGCTGTTCAAGCGCGTCTTTGTCGCCATCGAATTGCGTCAGGCGCAACGTGAAACCGTTGGCCGAATGCGCACCGCGTTGCAGCTTGCGCTTGTGGCGCGCGGTCTTGAGGATCTTCAGCGTGTCGTTTTCCGCCGCCGACAGATCCGGATCGGCCTTGCCCGGCAATTGCACGCTGAACCACTGTCGGGTCAGGGCCTGACGATCTTTGAGGCCGGCATAGCTGACGGTGCGCAACGGCACGCCGGCTGCCTTGGCGATACGCCGTGCCGCTTCTTCGGTATTGAGACCGCGCTTTTCCACCCAGATCCACAGGTGTTCGCCGTCACCGCTGAACGGGATATCCAGCACTTCATCGACCTGGAAATCTTCGGCGATGGCTTTCAGTACCGCTGTGCCGAGGGGTTCGCCATAGGCCCGCGGGCCGAGCAATTGCAGTTCATTCATGCGCGCAGCAACAAGGCAACGGAGTGCACGGCGATGCCTTCTTCGCGACCGACAAAGCCAAGCTTTTCGGTGGTGGTAGCTTTGACGTTCACTTGATCCAACTCAACTTGAAGATCCGCCGCGATCAGCGCGCGCATCGATTCGATATGCGGCGCCATTTTTGGCGCCTGGGCAACGATGGTGTTGTCGACGTTGCCGACTTTCCAGCCCTTGGCGTGGATCAGACTGACCACATGACGCAACAGCACACGGCTGTCGGCGCCCTTGAATTGCGGATCGGTGTCCGGGAAGTGTCTGCCGATATCACCCAGCGCCGCCGCGCCGAGCAAGGCATCGCTCAAGGCGTGCAGCAGGACGTCACCGTCGGAATGAGCGAGCAGCCCGAAGCTGTGTGCAATTTGCACGCCGCCCAGAGTAATGAAATCGCCTTCAGCGAAACGGTGCACATCGTAGCCGTGGCCAATACGCATAAAAAAACGCCCCGATTTTTGTCAGGGCGTGATTCTACCTGCATTAACCGCGCAGAGCGCGTGCGTGATGCTGCAAGTGGTCGTCAATGAAGCTTGAGATGAAGAAATAGCTGTGGTCGTAGCCCGGTTGCAGGCGCAGCTCCAGCGGATGCGCCGCTTGTTTTGCTGCGTGTTGCAAGGCCTCGGGTTTCAATTGCGTGGCGAGGAAATCGTCACGATCACCTTGATCGACCAACAACGGCAACTTCTCCGTCGCCTCCGCGATCAGCACACAGGCGTCCCACTCCTTCCACTTCGAACGGTCTTCGCCTAAATAGTTGGAAAAGGCCTTCTGACCCCAAGGGCAATCGATCGGATGGGTGATCGGCGAAAAGGCCGAAACCGATTTATACCGCCCAGGATTGCGCAAGGCACAGACCAAAGCACCGTGGCCGCCCATGGAGTGGCCGCTGATGCTGCGCTTGTCGGAAGCGGGGAAATGCGCTTCGACCAGAGCGGGCAACTCCTGCACGACGTAGTCATGCATCTGATAGTGCCGCGCCCACGGTTCCTGCGTGGCGTTCAGATAAAACCCGGCGCCGAGACCGAAATCCCAAGCCTTGTCTGCATCGTCCGGAACATCCGGACCGCGTGGGCTGGTATCCGGGGCGACGATAATCAGACCAAGTTCGGCAGCCATGCGCATCGCGCCGGCCTTCTGCATGAAATTCTCATCGGTGCAGGTCAGCCCCGACAACCAGTACAGCACTGGCAGCTTGCCGCCCTGCTCCGCTTGCGGCGGCAGGTACACGGCGAAGACCATGTCGCAATCAAGCACTTCGGAGCGATGGCGATAGCGCTTGTGCCAGCCACCGAAACTCTTCTGACAGGAAATGTTTTCCAGATTCATAGCACTTCAGCCGCAAGCTGCGAGCTTCAAGCTGCAAGAGGGCGTTGCGCCTGCTTGCAGCTTGCGGCTTGTAGCTTGCCGCTGCTCCTTAGAAATGAATGACGGTGCGGATGCTCTTGCCTTCGTGCATCAGGTCGAACGCCTTGTTGATATCTTCCAGGCCCATGGTGTGGGTGATGAAGGTATCCAGCGGGATCTCGCCGCTCTGGGCCATGTCGACGTAGCTCGGCAATTCAGTACGGCCACGCACGCCGCCGAACGCCGAACCGCGCCAGACGCGACCGGTAACCAACTGGAACGGACGGGTAGCGATTTCCTGACCGGCACCGGCGACACCGATGATGACCGACTCGCCCCAGCCTTTGTGGCAGCACTCAAGCGCGGCGCGCATCAGTTGCACATTGCCGATGCACTCGAAGGAGAAGTCGACGCCGCCATCGGTCATGTCGACGATCACTTCCTGGATCGGACGATCAAAGTCTTTCGGGTTCACGCAGTCGGTGGCACCCAGTTGTTTGGCGATTTCGAACTTGGCCGGGTTGATGTCGATGGCGATGATGCGCGCAGCCTTGGCTTTCACCGCGCCGATCACGGCCGACAAGCCGATACCGCCGAGACCGAAGATGGCCACGGTGTCACCCGGTTTGACCTTGGCAGTGTTGAGCACGGCGCCGATACCGGTGGTGACGCCGCAACCGAGCAGGCAAACCTTCTCCAGCGGCGCGTCTTTGGAGATCTTCGCTACGGAAATTTCCGGCAGTACGGTGTACTCCGAAAACGTCGATGTGCCCATGTAGTGGAAAATCGTTTCGCCCTTGTAGGAAAAGCGCGAAGTGCCGTCCGGCATCAGGCCCTTGCCTTGGGTGGCGCGAATCGCCTGGCAGAGGTTGGTCTTGCCCGACTTGCAGAATTTGCACTGGCCGCATTCCGGGGTGTAGAGCGGAATGACGTGGTCGCCGACGGCAACCGAGGTCACGCCCTCGCCGATCGCTTCAACGATGGCGCCACCTTCGTGGCCGAGGATCGACGGGAAGATGCCTTCCGGGTCTGCGCCGGACAAGGTGTAGGCATCGGTGTGGCACACCCCGGAAGCGACAACGCGCAGCAACACTTCACCAGCCTTGGGCATGGCGACATCGACTTCTACGATTTCCAGCGGCTTCTTGGCCTCGAAGGCAACGGCGGCGCGCGACTTGATCATGCTGACTCTCCAGTGAACCCAATAAATATAAAAGCAGACAGACAGTGTAGTTCAGCGCTTCCTGAGGAATAATCCGGACCAAAGCAAAACATTATTGCCATACAGGGATAATTCAAGTGTCGGAAAACCGCTGGGAAGGCATCGACGAGTTTGTTGCCGTCGCCGAATGCAATCAATTCACCGCCGCTGCCGAGCGTCTGGGGGTTTCTTCCTCGCACATCAGTCGACAAATCGTACGGCTCGAAGAGCGTTTGCAGACGCGCCTGCTCTACCGCAGCACTCGGCGAGTTACGTTGACCGAAGCCGGGCAGACTTTCCTGCAACATTGCCAGCGCCTGCAGGACGGTCGCGAAGAAGCCCTGCGCGCGGTGGGCGATCTGACCAGCGAACCGAAAGGCATGCTGCGCATGACCTGCGCGGTGGCCTATGGCGAACGCTTTATCGTGCCGCTGGTGACTCGCTTCATGGGGCTGTACCCGCAGCTGCGTATCGATATCGAGCTGAGCAATCGCCAGCTGGATCTGGTGCATGAAGGGCTGGATCTGGCAATTCGCCTTGGCCGACTCCAGGATTCGCGCTTGGTCGCGACACGTCTGGCGCCACGAAGAATGTACCTGTGCGCGTCGCTTTCCTACCTGGAACGGTATGGGCGCCCACACAGTCTGTCGGAACTGAGTCGGCACAATTGCCTGATCGGCAGTTCCGATATCTGGCAACTGGAACAGAACGGGCGGGAATTTTCCCAGCGGGTGCAGGGCAACTGGCGTTGCAACAGTGGGCAGGCGGTGCTGGATGCGGCGCTTCAGGGTGTCGGGTTGTGTCAGTTGCCGGACTATTACGTGCTCGAGCATCTGCACAGCGGCGCGCTGATTTCCTTGCTCGAGGCGCATCAGCCGCCGAATACGGCGGTGTGGGCGCTGTATCCGCAGCAGCGGCATTTGTCGCCGAAAGTGCGCAAGTTGGTGGACTATTTGAAGGTGGGGCTGGCTGAAAGGCCGGAGTACAAGCTTTGAGTTATTGATTGCCCGTGCGACCGTTTTCGCGAGCAGGCTCGCTCCCACAATTGACCGAGTTCGACAGCTGAATGCATTGCCTCTGTGGGAGCGAGCCTGCTCGCGAAGGCAATGCCCCAGCGACCCCAAACCTCAGCGGCGATTCGCCCACCGCTGGCGCAACCACTCCAGATCTTCCGGCCGGGTCACCTTGAGGTTATCCGCGCGCCCTTCGATCAGACGTGGTGCCAGACCGGCCCATTCCATAGCAGAAGCTTCATCGGTAATCACGGCATCCGCAACCAGGCTGTCGGCCAACGCCCGATGCAACGCCCCGAGGCGGAACATCTGCGGTGTATACGCCTGCCAGATCACGCTGCGATCCACGGTTTCAACCACACGTCCGTTGTTATCAACGCGTTTGAGCGTGTCGCGAGCAGGAACCGCCAACAGACCGCCGACCGGGTCATCCGCGAGTTCGGCAAGCAACTTGTCGAGATCATCGCGACTCAGATTCGGCCGGGCCGCATCGTGCACCAGCACCCAATCGTCATCGTCGGCACCTTGCGCATGCAGATGCAACAAGGCATTGAGCACCGACGCGGAACGCTCCGCGCCGCCATCAACCCGCTGAATGCGCGGATCGTTGACGCATGCCAGATTCGGCCAATAGGGATCATCGACAGCAAGACTGACCACCAGGCCCTTGAGGCTCGGGTGATCAAGGAAACAGCCGAGGCTGTGTTCGAGAATTGTGCGCCCGCCCAGTTGCAGATATTGCTTGGGACGGTCCGCGGCCATTCGGGCACCGACGCCCGCGGCAGGAATCACGGCCCAGAAGGCCGGCAGAGAATCGATCATTGGGCCAACTGGTAAAGGGTTTCGCCGTCCTTGACCATGCCCAGTTCGTGACGAGCCCGCTCTTCAACGGTCTCCATGCCTTTCTTCAACTCGCTGACTTCAGCGTCCATCACCCGGTTGCGCTCCAGCAGGCCTTCGTTCTCGGCATGTTGCTCGGCGATCTGCTGTTTCAGCTCGGCGACCTGCGCCAGACTGCCATTGCCCACCCACAGGCGGTACTGCAGACCGGCCAGCAGCAAGAGCAAAACAAGAAACAACCAGTAAGGACTGCGCATCGAATATCAGGTATCCAGTGAAAAAAGACAGCCACGCATAATGTTGCAGCATCTGATAGCACGAAGCCTGGAAAGATCCAGGCTTGTGCTTAAGGCATCAGATTAGTGGCAAATCCATCGCTGTCACGACTTTTCCGACACAATCCGGTGTCCTTTGATCAGGTTGCGCTTAACCGCGGAACTCGGCACGGCCGTTGTACTTGGCCTTGCCGTTCAACTGCTCTTCGATACGCAGCAGTTGGTTGTACTTGGAAACGCGGTCGGAGCGGCACAGCGAACCGGTCTTGATCTGGCCAGCCGAGGTGCCCACAGCCAGGTCGGCAATGGTCGAATCTTCGGTTTCGCCGGAGCGGTGCGAGATCACGGCGGTGTAGCCGGCAGCCTTGGCCATCTGGATGGCTTCCAGGGTTTCGGTCAGGGTGCCGATCTGGTTGAACTTGATCAGGATCGAGTTGGCGATCTTTTTATCGATGCCTTCTTTGAGGATCTTGGTATTGGTCACGAACAGGTCGTCGCCCACCAGCTGGGTCTTCTCGCCGATCTTGTCGGTGAGGATTTTCCAGCCAGCCCAGTCGGACTCGTCCAGACCGTCTTCGATGGAGATGATCGGGTAACGCTCGGTCAGACCTTTGAGGTAGTCGGCGAAACCTTCAGCAGTGAACACCTGGCCTTCGCCGGACAGGTTGTACTTGCCGTCTTCGTAGAACTCGCTCGCGGCGCAGTCCAGCGCCAGGGTCACGTCGGTGCCCAGCTTGTAACCGGCGTTGGCCACGGCTTCGGAGATCACTTTCAGCGCGTCTTCGTTGGAAGCCAGGTTCGGCGCGAAACCGCCTTCGTCGCCAACGGCAGTGCTCAGACCACGAGCCTTCAGCACAGCTTTCAGGTGATGGAAAATCTCGGTGCCCATGCGCAGACCTTCCGAGAAAGACTTGGCGCCAACTGGCTGGACCATGAATTCCTGGATGTCGACGTTGTTATCAGCGTGCTCGCCACCGTTGATGATGTTCATCATCGGTACCGGCATCGAGTACACACCCGGGGTGCCGTTGAGGTTGGCGATGTGTGCGTACAGCGGCAGATCCTGATCCTGCGCAGCTGCCTTGGCCGCAGCCAGGGACACGGCGAGGATGGCGTTGGCGCCCAGGGTCGCTTTGTTTTCGGTACCGTCGAGCTTGATCATCGCCTGATCCAGCGCTTTCTGGTCGCTCGGGTCGGTGCCCAGCAGCAGATCGCGGATCGGACCGTTGATGTTGGCTACCGCCTTGAGCACGCCCTTGCCCAGGTAACGGCTCTTGTCGCCATCACGCAGCTCGAGTGCTTCACGCGAGCCAGTGGATGCACCGGACGGCGCGCAGGCGCTGCCGATGATGCCGTTGTCGAGAAGCACGTCCGCTTCCACGGTGGGATTGCCACGGGAGTCGAGAACTTCACGACCTTTGATGTCGACGATTTTTGCCATTGTTGTAAACACTCCAAAGTTGACGAAAACGACGCAGCTAGAGGAAATCTTCAATCGTCGGCAAGCGAAGTACAGCGGGCAGACTTGCAGACGACAACGCTCACGCCCGAGGGCATGAGCGACAAATCGTGCGGTACTTTACCGGAGAATCGAGCGCTACGCGGTTTCTACCGTCGGAAAACTCTTCACCAGTTCGTCCAGAGCTTTGAGCTGGGCCAGGAATGGCTCCAGTTTGTCCAGACGCAAGGCGCAAGGGCCGTCGCATTTGGCGTTGTCCGGATCCGGATGGGCTTCGAGGAACAGACCCGCCAGCGACTGGCTCATGCCGGCCTTGGCCAGATCCAGAACCTGGGCACGGCGACCGCCGGCGGAGTCGGCACGACCGCCAGGCATTTGCAGCGCGTGGGTCACGTCGAAGAATACCGGATACTCGAACTGCTTCATGATGCCGAAGCCGAGCATGTCGACCACGAGGTTGTTGTAGCCAAAGCTCGAACCGCGCTCGCAGAGGATCAACTGATCGTTACCGGCTTCCACGCATTTGTTCAGGATGTGTTTCATTTCCTGAGGCGCGAGGAACTGGGCTTTCTTGATGTTGATCACGGCATTGGTCTTGGCCATTGCCACGACCAGATCGGTCTGGCGCGAAAGGAAGGCCGGCAACTGGATGATGTCGCAGACCTCAGCGACGACCGCAGCCTGATCCGGCTCGTGGACGTCGGTGATGATCGGCACGCCGAACGCTTGCTTGATGTCCTGGAAGATGCGCATGCCCTCTTCCAGGCCAGGACCGCGATACGAGGTCACAGAAGAACGGTTGGCCTTGTCGAAGCTGGCCTTGAATACGTAAGGGATACCGAGTTTCTCGGTGACCTTCACGTACTCTTCGCAAACCTGCATGGCCATGTCACGGCTTTCCAGCACGTTCATGCCGCCGAACAGCACCATGGGTTTGTCGTTGGCAATTTCAATGTCGCCGACGCGGATGATCTTCTGTGCCATCGGGTTACGCCTTCTTCTGGTGTTGAGCCAACGCGGCTTTGACGAAACCGCTGAACAGCGGATGGCCGTCGCGTGGGGTCGAGGTGAACTCAGGGTGGAACTGGCAGGCAACGAACCATGGATGATCCGGCGCTTCAACCACTTCGACCAGCGCAGCATCGGCGGAGCGACCGGAAATCTTCAGGCCGGCTTCGATGATCTGCGGCAGCAGGTTGTTGTTCACTTCGTAACGGTGACGGTGACGCTCGACGATCACATCCTTGCCGTAGCAATCATGGACTTTGGAGCCTGGCTCGAGCAGGCAATCCTGTGCGCCGAGACGCATGGTGCCGCCCAGATCGGACGCTTCGGTACGCACTTCAACAGCGCCGGTGGCGTCTTCCCACTCGGTGATCAGACCGACAACCGGATGGCCGCTGGCACGATCGAATTCGGTGGAGTTGGCGTCTTTCCAGCCCAGTACGTTACGGGCGAATTCGATGACCGCTACCTGCATGCCCAGGCAGATACCGAGGTACGGAACCTTGTTTTCGCGAGCGTACTGAACAGCGGTGATCTTGCCTTCCACGCCACGCAGACCGAAGCCGCCCGGCACCAGAATCGCGTCGACACCTTCGAGCAGCGCAGTGCCCTGGTTCTCGATGTCTTCGGAATCGATGTAGCGCAGATTGACCTTGGTGCGGTTGCTGATGCCGGCATGACTCATCGCTTCGATTAGCGACTTGTACGCGTCGAGCAGCTCCATGTACTTGCCGACCATGGCGATGGTCACTTCGTGTTCCGGGTTCAGCTTGGCGTCAACCACTGCGTCCCACTCGGACAGATCGGCGCTGCCGCACTGCAGACCGAAACGCTCAACGACGAAATCGTCCAGACCCTGCGAGTGCAGGATGCCCGGGATCTTGTAGATGGTATCGGCGTCTTCCAGAGCAATCACCGCACGTTCTTCAACGTTGGTGAACTGGGCGATCTTGCGACGCGAGGACACATCGATCGGGTGATCGGAGCGGCACACCAGCACGTCTGGCTGCAGACCGATCGAACGCAGTTCCTTGACGGAGTGCTGGGTCGGTTTGGTCTTGGTTTCGCCAGCAGTGGCGATGTACGGCACCAGCGTCAGGTGCATCAGCATCGCGCGCTTGGCGCCGACTTCGAAACGCAACTGGCGGATGGCTTCGAGGAACGGTTGCGACTCGATGTCACCGACGGTGCCACCGATCTCGACCATCGCCACGTCAGCGTCACCGGCACCTTTGATGATGCGGCGCTTGATTTCGTCGGTGATGTGCGGGATCACCTGGATGGTTGCACCCAGATAGTCACCACGGCGCTCTTTGCGCAGCACGTGCTCGTAGACACGGCCGGTGGTGAAGTTGTTGTTCTGGGTCATGGTCGTGCGGATGAACCGCTCGTAGTGCCCCAGATCCAGGTCGGTCTCGGCGCCGTCGTGGGTGACGAACACTTCACCGTGCTGGAACGGACTCATGGTGCCTGGATCGACGTTGATGTACGGATCCAGCTTCAGCATGGTGACCTTAAGCCCCCGCGCCTCCAGGATAGCCGCCAATGAAGCCGAGGCAATGCCTTTCCCCAATGAAGAAACAACACCGCCCGTGACGAATATGTAGCGCGTCATGAAAAACCCTAGAAGTCTGCGTTAAAGCGGAACGAGCCGCCGGGGAAAGCGAAGGAAGGCCGAAGCCCCCGATCACCTGCATTAATCACAGTGCACCTTTCGAAAAAACCGCCGCGTTGTGACAGACCGGCAGATGAAACACCGGTACGTTGCTCGCTACACATTTTTTGGAATCGCCCAGCAAAGACTGCTTGGTAATCGGCAACTCCTGCAATTCAGGCGAATCCACAGAAGTTGTATCAAGAAGGGAGCGTAGTCTACCGGAATGCTCCTTTCAGCTCAAACCTTGATCTTCGTCTGTTGGCTGCCAGTGCAATGTCCAGCCCTCGTCCATCTGACCAGCAAGACCCGACAGGTTCGCCACAGCGAGCAATTCTTCACCACGAAACAGCAGCGGCAATCTGCCACGCACGAAGGCCGGTACCGCGCGCTCGTTGAGCAGACGCTTGAGATCCCGGCTACCGCGCTCGGCCAGTTGCATGACCTCACCGCCCTGCCGATAGGCAATACGCAAAGGCCCGGATGGAGCTTGCCCGTGGAGCATGACGCGTCCGTTATCCGGCAAGCGTAGCGCTGAAGTCGGGGTCTGCCAGTCGGCACCGATCACTGGCGTACCCAACCAATTGCCGCTCAGCCACCAGACGCGACCGGCGCTGCGGTGCAGCTCTCCGTCGGCCAGACGCCAGATCGGAGAAGCGTCGGCGCCGGCATTGCACAGCGTTGTCCAACCCGACCAATGGTCAGCGTCTGGCAGCCGGGTCAATGGTTCGAGCCAGTAGCTGAGGGCATTTCGCTGGCGCGCGTCAGACAACGCCGTCAATGGTGTCAGCTCCAGCGATGGCACATCCAGCCAGGCGAATTCATGGGGCGTTTCGGCTTGTGCGAGATCAATCTGCGCCAGCTCATCGAGCAAGCCCTGCGCCTCACGCAGATGCGCAGCGGTGCGCGCCATGCTCGCCTGCGCTTGCGGCCAACGCTCGGTCAGTACCGGCATGACTTGATGCCGCAGGTAGTTGCGCGAAAACTGCCGATCCTGGTTCGACGGGTCGTCGATCCAGCGCAACCGATGCGCCTGTGCATAACTTTCCAGCTCGGCGCGGCTGACATCCAGCAACGGTCGAACCAGCGTGCCCTGCCCCACTGGGCGCTGATGCGGCATCGCGCCGAGCCCGCGGACACCGGCACCGCGCAACAGCCGAAACAGCAGCGTTTCCGCTTGGTCGTCGCGGTGCTGGCCAGTCAACAGCACGTCATTGCTCTGCGTCAGCGAACTGAACACCGCATAACGCGCATCCCGCGCCGCCCGCTCCAGGCTCGCCCCGCCCTTCACGGTGACCCGCTCTACTTGCAAAGGAATGTCCAGCGCATCGCAAATGGCCCGGCAGTGTTGCGGCCACGCATCGGCCGCAGCCTGAAGGCCGTGGTGGATGTGGATGGCGCTTAACGCAGGGAGGGATTCGGTGTTCGCCAGCGTGGCGAGAAGGTGCAGGAGGACGGTGGAATCGAGGCCGCCGGAGAAGGCGATGCGCCAGTGAGCGGCGTGGCGCCAGGGCTCAAGGTTCAGCAGAAGACGGGATGGCAAATCAATCGGGGACTGACTCATAGCTTTCTCTTTACCCCAAACAAATGTGGGAGCGAGCCTGCTCGCGAAGACGGTTTAACATTCAACACATTCGTCGAGTGTTATACCGCTTTCGCGAGCAGGCTCGCTCCCACAGGGATAGCACGCGTCTGATTAGAGACCGTAGCTCATCAGGCGATCATAACGGCGCTTGAGCAGCGCTTCGTTATCGAACTGCTTGAGCATCGCCAGTTGCGAGCTCAGCTCGGCGCGGATCGAAGCGGCGGCAGCAGCCGGGTCACGATGGGCGCCGCCCAGTGGCTCGCCGATCACCTTGTCGACGATACCCAGGCCTTTCAGACGCTCTGCGGTGATGCCCATTGCTTCAGCGGCATCCGGTGCTTTCTCGGCGGTTTTCCACAGGATCGACGCGCAACCTTCCGGCGAGATCACCGCGTAGGTCGAATATTGCAGCATGTTCAGTTGGTCGCAAACGCCGATGGCCAGTGCGCCGCCGGAACCACCCTCACCAATTACGGTGGCGATGATCGGGGTCTTCAACCGCGCCATCACACGCAGGTTCCAGGCAATCGCTTCGCTCTGGTTGCGCTCTTCAGCGTCGATGCCAGGGTAGGCACCCGGGGTGTCGATGAAAGTCAGGATCGGCATCTTGAAGCGCTCGGCCATCTCCATCAGACGGCAGGCCTTGCGGTAGCCTTCCGGACGCGGCATGCCGAAGTTGCGGCGAACTTTCTCACGCACTTCACGGCCCTTCTGGTGGCCGATAATCATCACCGGCTGGTCTTCCAGACGGGCGATACCGCCAACGATGGCAGCGTCGTCGGAGAAGTGACGGTCGCCGTGCAGTTCGTCGAACTCGGTGAAGATGTGCTCGATATAATCGAGGGTATACGGGCGTTTCGGGTGACGCGCCAGGCGTGCGATCTGCCAGCTGGTCAGCTTGCCGAAGATGTCTTCGGTCAGCGTCCTGCTCTTGTCCTGCAGGCGGGAGATCTCATCGCCGATATTCAGCGAATTGTCATTACCGACCAAGCGCAACTCTTCGATCTTGGCTTGCAGGTCGGCGATCGGCTGTTCGAAATCTAGAAAATTCGGGTTCATAGGCGTCCGTCTTGGGTCGTGTCCAAAGTGAGCTTGGGCCGGCCGGTTGTCTATTCGCGCCCTACCTTAAGGGAGAGGCGCGCTGAGGTCGAGATTAAAAATTCTGGTTGAGGGCAAGCGCAATGATGGCACTTGCCGGTCAACGGTATTGGAGGAAGACGTTGTCTCGCCCGAACTGGTCACGCAGGGCTTGAATCAAGGCATCCGCCGGGTCGATCCGCCAGGTCTCGCCGAACTGCAGCAAGGTCTTCGCATCCGGGCTGGTGTACTCCATGGTCACCGGGCACGCGCCGCGATGACGCTTGAGCAGTTCGCCCAACCAGCGTAGCTGATCGCCTTTGAGATCCTGGGTGTGCAGCTTCAGGCGCAGGCTTTCGGCCAGATTGGTCCGCGCATCCTCCATGCTCATCACCCGCTTGACCCGCAGGCGCAGGCCGCCGGAGAAGTCGTCATTGCTGACTTCGCCTTCGACCACCACCATCGCGTCGGTCTGCAGCAGCGATTGCGCCGAATGGAACGCATCGGCAAACAGCGACGCTTCGATCCGCCCGGAGCGGTCGTCGAGGGTGATGAAACCCATCTTGTCGCCCTTCTTGTTCTTCATCACCCGCAGGGCAATGATCATCCCCGCTACGGTTTGCGTGTCGCGCGCCGGCTTCAGGTCGATGATGCGCTGGCGGGCGAAGCGGCGGATTTCACCTTCGTATTCGTCGATCGGGTGGCCGGTCAGGTACAGGCCCAGAGTGTCTTTTTCACCCTTGAGACGTTCCTTGAGGGTCAGCTCCTTGGCCTTGCGATGGGACGCATAAACATCGGCATCCTCTTCGACGAACAAGCCGCCAAACAGGTCGGCGTGGCCAGAGTCGTGGGTCCGCGCAGTCTGCTCGGCAGCCTTGATCGCCTCTTCCATCGCCGCTAGCAGTACCGCGCGGTTACGGTCGATGTTGGCCTGATAGGCCTTTTGTTCGTCGTGGAAATACGGGCCGAGGCGATCCAGCGCGCCGCTGCGAATCAAGCCATCAAGAGTTCGTTTGTTGATGCGCTTGAGGTCGACCCGCGCGCAGAAATCGAACAGATCCTTGAACGGACCGGCCTGACGCGCTTCGGTGATCGCTTCCACCGGACCTTCACCGACGCCTTTGATCGCGCCGAGGCCGTAAACGATGCGGCCGTCGTCGTTCACCGTGAACTTGAACTCCGAAGTGTTCACGTCCGGCGCGTCGAGGCGCAGCTTCATCGTCCGCACTTCTTCGATCAAGGTCACGACCTTGTCGGTGTTGTGCATATCCGCCGAGAGTACCGCGGCCATGAACGGCGCCGGGTAATGGGCTTTGAGCCAAGCGGTCTGGTACGACACCAGGCCGTAGGCGGCGGAGTGGGATTTGTTGAAGCCGTAACCGGCGAATTTTTCCACCAGGTCGAAAATGTTACCGGCAAGATCCGCGTCGATCCCGTTGGTTGCGCAACCCTCAATGAAACCGCCGCGCTGCTTGGCCATTTCTTCAGGCTTTTTCTTACCCATCGCCCGACGCAGCATGTCCGCACCACCGAGGGTGTAACCGGCCATGACCTGGGCAATCTGCATCACCTGTTCCTGATACAGGATGATGCCGTAAGTCGGCGCCAGTACCGGCTTGAGGCCGTCGTACTGGTAGTCGGAGTGCGGATAGGCCAGTTCGGCGCGACCGTGCTTACGGTTGATGAAGTCGTCCACCATGCCCGATTGCAGCGGACCGGGACGGAACAGTGCCACCAGTGCGATCAAGTCTTCCAGGCAGTCGGGCTTGAGCTTTTTGATCAGCTCTTTCATGCCTCGGGATTCAAGCTGGAACACCGCCGTGGTTTCGGCTTTTTGCAGCAACTGGTAGGTCGGTTTGTCGTCCAGCGGGATAAAAGCGATATCCAGCGGCGGCTCGTTGACCTTGGCGCGGTCGCGGTTGATGGTTTTCAGTGCCCAGTCGATGATCGTCAGGGTACGCAGGCCGAGGAAGTCGAACTTCACCAGACCGGCGGCCTCAACGTCGTCCTTGTCGAACTGGGTCACCAGACCGTCACCGGCCTCGTCGCAATAGATCGGCGAGAAGTCGGTCAATTTGGTCGGCGCGATCACCACACCACCGGCGTGTTTGCCGACGTTACGCACCACGCCCTCGAGCTTGCGCGCCATCTCCCAGATTTCCGCCGCTTCTTCATCGACCTTGATGAAGTCACGCAGGATCTCTTCCTGCTCGTAGGCTTTTTCCAGGGTCATGCCGACTTCGAACGGAATCATCTTCGACAGACGATCCGCCAGGCCGTAGGACTTGCCTTGCACCCGCGCCACGTCACGGACCACAGCCTTGGCGGCCATGGAACCGAAGGTGATGATCTGGCTCACCGCATTGCGGCCGTACTTCTCGGCCACGTAATCGATAACGCGGTCACGGCCGTCCATGCAGAAGTCGACGTCGAAGTCGGGCATGGAAACCCGCTCCGGGTTGAGGAAACGTTCGAACAGCAGGTCATATTCCAGCGGGTCGAGGTCGGTGATCTTCTGTACGTAAGCCACCAGCGATCCGGCACCCGACCCACGGCCCGGACCTACCGGTACGCCGTTGTTCTTGGCCCACTGGATAAAGTCCATCACGATCAGGAAGTAACCGGGGAAGCCCATCTGGATGATGATATCCAGCTCGAAATTCAAGCGGTCGACGTAGACCTGGCGCTTGGCTTCGTAGTCTTCGGTGGTGTCTTTGGGCAGCAGCACCGCCAGGCGCTCTTCGAGACCTTCGAAGGAGACCTTGCGGAAATATTCGTCGATGGTCATGCCATCGGGGATCGGGAAGTTGGGCAGGAAGTGTGTGCCCAGCTTCACATCGATGTTGCAGCGCTTGGCGATCTCGACGGTATTTTCGATCGCGTCGGGGATATCGCTGAACAGCTCGAGCATTTCCTCGGCGCTTTTCAGGTATTGCTGATCGCTGTAATTCTTCGAACGACGCGGGTCATCAAGGGCGCGGCCCTCACCGATGCACACGCGGGTTTCGTGGGCGGCGAAGTCTTCCTGCTTGATGAAGCGCACATCGTTGGTAGCCACCAGCGGCGCGCCAAGCTTGTCGGCCAGCGCCACGGCGCCGTGCAGTTGCTCTTCATCGTTGGGGCGGTTGGTGCGCTGGATTTCCAGATAGAAACGATCCGGGAACACCGCCATCCACTCGCGCGCCAAGGCCTCGGCTTCCGCCGGGTTGCCGCCGATCATGGCCATGCCGATCTCGCCTTCTTTGGCGGCGGACAGCATGATCAAACCTTCGTTGGCCTCGGCCACCCACTCGCGCTCGACGATGACCATGCCGTTGCGCTGGCCTTCGATAAAGCCGCGCGAGATCAATTCGGTGAGATTGCGATAACCCTGAGCGTTCATCACCAGCAGGCTGAGGCGGCTCAGCGGTGCATCCGGATCCTTGTTCGCCAGCCACAGGTCGGCGCCGCAGATCGGCTTGATGCCGGCGCCCATGGCGTTTTTATAGAACTTGACCAGGGAACACATGTTGTTCTGGTCGGTGACCGCGACCGCCGGCATGTTCATGGCGGTCAGCGCCTTGACCAGCGGCTTGATCCGCACCAGCCCGTCGACCAGGGAGTATTCAGTGTGCAGGCGTAGATGAACGAATGAAGCCGGCATAGTGATCCTGTCCAGTTACATAGAGACAACGAGGCCCGGATTGTACCGGGCCTCGAATAAAACATCAGCCTTGCGCCTAAACCTGCGTCAGGCTTTCCCGCGCCTCGTAAGCCAGGCGTACCGGGGCAAACGAGCGGCGGTGAATCGGCGTCGGGCCGAGCCGCGCCAGTGCTTCCAGATGAACGGGCGTCGGGTAGCCTTTGTGGCCGCCGATGCCGTAGCCCGGGTAGATCAATTCGAATGCCGCCATCTCGCGGTCACGACTGACCTTGGCCAGAATCGACGCCGCCGCGATCGCCGGCACCTTGCCGTCGCCCTGAATCACCGCTTCGGCACGCATCGGCAGATGCGGGCAGCGGTTACCGTCGATCATCGCCAGCTTTGGCTGAATGTGCAGACCGGCAACCGCGCGCTGCATGGCCAGCATGGTTGCGTGGAGGATATTCAGATCGTCGATTTCTTCGACTTCGGCGCGGGCGATGCACCAGCTCAGGGCCTTTTCGCAGATCTCGTCGTAGAGCTTTTCGCGCTTGGCTTCGGTGAGTTTTTTCGAATCGTCGAGGCCGAGGATCGGCCGGTTTGGATCGAGAATCACCGCCGCCGTCACCACCGCACCGCACAACGGGCCACGACCGACTTCATCGACACCGGCGACCAGTTCTTCGACTTCGGCGACCAGTGTGAAATCCAGGCCCATCTGCATGCTTGTCTTGCTCATTGTGGTTTGCCGATCAGGTCAAGGACGGCTTGCGCCGCCTGATTGGAGGCATCGCGCCGCAGCGTGCGGTGGATCTCGTCGAAGCCACGGGTCTGTTCATCACCGCCATCGATCAATGGCGACAGCGTCTGCGCCAAGGCCTCGACAGTCGCATCATCCTGCAACAGCTCCGGCACCAGCAAGCGCTGAGCGAGCAAGTTGGGCAGAGACACGTATGGGCTTTTGACCATGCGTTTGAGAATCCAGAACGTCAGCGGCGCCAACCGATAGGCCACCACCATCGGCCGCTTGTACAGCAGCGCTTCAAGGGTAGCAGTGCCGGAGGCGATCAACACCGCGTTGCACGCGGCCAGGGCCAGATGGGATTTACCGTCGAGCAATGCCACCGGCAAATCCCGGCCAGCGAGCAAAGCCTCGAGCTGCACCCGGCGTTCCGGGTTTGCACAAGGAATGACAAAGCGCACGCCCGGACGCATGGCGCGCAGACGTTCGGCAGTGTCGAGGAACAGCGCGCCGAGGCGACTGACTTCACCGCCACGGCTGCCCGGCATCAGCGCCACCAGCGGACCGTCGGGCAAACCCAGCTCGGCACGTGCAGCGGCGCGGTCGGCCTCAAGCGGAATGGTATCGGCCAAGGTATGGCCGACGAAACGCACCGGCACGCCTTTCTCTTCGTAGAATTTCGCTTCGAACGGCAACAGGGTGAGCATTAGATCGCAGCCTTCGCGGATCTTCAGCACCCGTTTCTGCCGCCATGCCCACACCGACGGGCTGACGTAATGCACGGTCTTGATCCCGGCCTGACGCAGCTTGAGTTCGATATTGAGGTTGAAATCCGGCGCATCGATGCCGATGAACACGTCTGGCTTTGCGGCAATCAGTGTGGCAATCAGCTCTTTGCGGCGCTTGAGCAATTCACGCAGCCGCCCGAGGACTTCGACCAGGCCCATGACCGACAGGCGCTCCATGGGGAAGTACGAGGTCAGGCCTTCGGCCTGCATCAGCGGACCGCCGACACCGATGAACTCGACTGCCGGGTGCTGAGCCTTGAGCGCACGCATGAGGCCGGCGCCGAGAATGTCACCGGAAGCCTCACCCGCCACCAGCGCAATACGCAGACTGGCCATGATCAGCGGGTGATGCCGCGAGTCGACGCCTGGATCGAATCGCGGAACACGGCGACTTCAGGGAACTGTGCAGACGGCTCTGCCAGTTCGGCCAGCGCCTGTTCGACCGTCAGGCCCTGGCGGTAGACGGTCTTGTAAGCGCGGCGCAGCGCATGAATGGCGTCTTCGCTGAAACCGCGACGGCGCATGCCTTCGAAGTTCATGCTGCGCGCTTCGGCAGGGTTGCCGAATACGGTGACGAACGCCGGAACGTCCTTGCCGATCGCCGTGCCCATGCCGGAAAAGCTGTGGGCGCCGATGTGGCAGTACTGATGCACCAGGGTGAAACCGGAGAGGATCGCCCAGTCGTCAACGTGTACATGCCCGGCCAACGCAGTGTTGTTGACCAGAATGCAGTGGTTGCCGATGACGCTGTCATGGCCGATGTGGGCATAGGCCATGATCAGGTTGTGATCACCCAGGGTGGTTTCCGAACGGTCCTGCACGGTGCCACGGTGAATGGTCACGCCTTCACGGATGACGTTGTGGTCGCCGATCACCAGGCGGGTTTCCTCGCCTTTGTACTTCAGATCCGGGGTGTCTTCGCCTACCGAAGAAAACTGGTAGATGCGATTGTGCTTACCAATGCGGGTCGGCCCCTTGAGGATCACGTGTGGCCCGATCACGGTACCCTCGCCGATTTCCACACCTGCGCCGATGATCGACCACGGGCCGACCTCGACGCCGTCAGCCAGAACGGCGGACGGATCGATGATTGCGCGAGGGTCAATCAAACTCATACTTTCTGTTCCGCGCAGATGATTTCTGCCGAGCAGACCGGCTTGCCGTCCACCGAAGCCTGGCACTCGAACTTCCAGATCTTGCGCTTGCAGCTGATGAAGGTCGCTTCAAGGATCAACTGATCGCCCGGCTTGACTGGCTGGCGGAAGCGCAGCTTGTCGGAACCGACGAAGTAATACAGGGTGCCGTCGGCCGGTTTGACGTCGAGCATCTTGAAACCGAGGATCCCGGCAGCCTGAGCCATCGCTTCGATGATCAGCACGCCCGGCATGATTGGATGCGCAGGGAAGTGACCGTTGAAGAACGGCTCATTGATGCTGACATTCTTGTAGGCGCGAATTCGCTTGCCTTCAGTGTCCAGTTCCACCACCCGGTCCACCAGCAGGAACGGGTAACGGTGAGGCAGGTATTCGCGAATCTCGTTGATGTCCATCATTTCAGGGGAAAGCCTATGTAAAGATTGGGAGCGCGACTGACGCGCACTCCTCTAGCAAATCAAGGAGGCAGTCCAGAGGCTGTGCACACTTGATATGGAAATGGTATCAGCCATCAGATGAAGCATTGCCGTCAGGGGTCACTTCCCCAACGCGCTTTTCCAGCTGTTTCAACCGTCGCGCGATGTCATCGAGCTGACGGATGCGGGCCGCGCTTTTGCGCCATTCGGCCGCCGGTTGCATGGCTGTGCCGGAAGAATAGGCGCCCGGCTCGGTAATCGAGTGGGTCACCATGGTCATCCCGGTCAGGAAAACGTTGTCGCAGATATCAATGTGGCCGACCAGACCAACACCACCGGCCAGCATGCAGTGCTTGCCGATTTTGGTGCTGCCAGAGATGCCAACGCACGCGGCCATGGCGGTGTGATCACCGACCTGGACGTTGTGCGCGATCTGAATCTGGTTGTCGAGCTTCACGCCATTGCCAATCACGGTATCGGCCAGAGCGCCGCGGTCGATGGCGGTGTTCACGCCGATCTCGACATCGTCGCCGATGGTCACGCCACCGATCTGGGCGATTTTCTGCCAGACACCTTTCTCGTTGGCGAAGCCGAAGCCCTCACCGCCGATCACTGCGCCGGACTGAATAACCACACGCTTGCCGATGCGCACGTCGTGATACAGCGTGACGCGCGGAGCCAGCCAGCCGCCTTCACCGATTTCGCTGCGCGCGCCGACTACGCAATGCGCGCCCAACGTGACCTGTGCAGCGATTCGCGCTCCGGCTTCGATCACCACGAACGGGCCGATGCTGGCACTCGGGTCAACCACCGCATCCGCCGCGATCACCGCTGTCGGGTGAATCCCGCCAGCCGCTTTTGGCTTTGGATCGAACAGATGCGAAATGCGTGCATAGGCCAGGTAAGGATCAGGCACCACCAGGGCATTACCGGCAAAACCCTCGGCGTCGGCTTCCTTGAGCAGCAGTGCCGCTGCCTGGGAACCGGCCAGGTATTTGCGGTATTGGGGATTTGCCAGAAAGCTCAACTGAGCTGGGCCAGCCTCTTGCAAAGTGGCTAGCCCAGTAATTTGCCTCTCGGGGTCGCCACGCAGGGTGGCGCCGAGGTGCTCGGCCAACTGGCCGAGCCTGATAGTCACGGTCATGGGTTACTTCAGCTGATTCATGCGCTCGATAACCTGGCGCGTGATGTCGTACTGAGGTTTGACATCGATGACTGCGCCACGCTCGAACACCAGGTCAAAACCACCCTTCTTGATGACTTCTTCCACAGCGCTGTCCAGCTTCGGCTTCAGCTGCTTGAGCATTTCGCGGTCAGCAACGGCTTTGGCTTCGTTCAGCTCCTTGGACTGGAACTGGAAGTCGCGGGCCTTTTGCTTGAATTCCAGCTCCAGACGCTCACGCTCGCCCTGCTGCATTTTGTCGCCACCGGCCATCAGACGGTCCTGAATGCCTTTGGCGCTGCTTTCCAGGGTTTTCAGCTTGGTCAGTTGCGGACCGAACTTCTTCTCGGCATCCACGGCATACTTCTTCGCCGCGTCGGATTCCAGCAGTGCCATCTGATAGTTCAGCACGGCAATTTTCATGTCGGCGAACGCCGGGCCTGCCACCAGTACGGAGGCCAGGAGAACCAATTGAGTCAACTTACGCACGATGCACTCCTACAAAATCCATTGTCGTTATCTTGGGTCAGACGCTTAGAACGTCTGGCCGAGGGAGAATTGGAACACTTGAGTTTCAGCGTCATCCGGTTTCTTGACCGGCATCGCCAGCGCGAAGCTCAACGGTCCCAGTGCGGTGACCCAGGTCACGCCCACACCTACGGAGCTGGCCATGTTGCTCAGGCTGATGTCGTTGCACTGAGTGCTGGACGTAGAACCCGCGCTAGCGTTGGTGGTCTTGTCGCACTTGGAATCGAATACGTTACCCACGTCCCAGAACACCGAGGTCCGCAGAGAACGCTGATCTTTCACGAAAGGCAGCGGGAACAACACTTCAACGCCACCTTGAATCAACACGTTACCACCGAATGGCAGCGGATCCTGATCCGGATCGGCAAGCGTACCCGAGTTACCCGTTACAGCTGCACCGCGGCTCGGTGTACTGCGTGGACCCAGCGTGCTGTCCTTGAAGCCACGTACGGAGTTGAAGCCACCCGCATAGTAGTTTTCGTAGAACGGCAAGCCGTCGGTCGAACCGTAACCGTCGCCATAACCCAGTTCGGTGTGCAGGCGCATGGTGTAGTTTTCAGTGATCGGCTGGAACAGCTGACCACGGTAATCAATCTTGAAGAAGGAAAGGTCGCTACCCGGGATGGTGGTTTCCAGAGTCAGGCTCTGGGACCGGCCACGGGTCGGCAGTACGCCTTTGTTCAAGGTGGACTCGGACCAGCCGGCAGACGCCTTGAAGTTCAGGTACTTGTCGCCTTCCTTGTTAACGAAGTCGAAAATTTCGTCGACGGTGTAGCTACCGGTACTGATTTCGTCCTGTTGAACGGAAGCACCGAAGGTCAGACGCGAAGTCTCGCTGATCGGGTAGCCGATGTTCACACCAGCGCCCAGGCTGTCTACCGCGTAGCTCGAAAGGTCGGTGTCGAGCTCGTCGTAGTCAGTAGTGCGATAGAACGCGTTGTAGCCCAGGCTCACGCCATCAGCGGTCCAGTACGGGTCAACGTAACCGAAGTTGTAACGGCTCTGGTATTCGCTGCGGGTCAGACCGATGCTGACGCGGTTACCGGTACCGAGGAAGTTGTTCTGGGTGATCGAGCCACCGAGGATCAGACCGGCGCTCTGGGCGAAACCCACGCTGGCGGTGATCGAACCGGAAGCCTGTTCTTCAACGGCGTAGTTCACATCAACCTGGTCGTCGACACCTGGCACGGCCGGGGTTTCAACGTTGACTTCCTTGAAGAAGCCCAGACGCTCCAGACGGGTCTTGGACTGGTCGATCAGGTAGGTCGAAGCCCAGCCGCCTTCCATCTGACGCATTTCACGACGCAGCACTTCGTCTTCGGACTTGGTGTTGCCACGGAAGTTGATGCGATTGACGTAGGCGCGCTTGCCCGGATCGACAGCGAAGAGGACGTCTACGGTGTGGTCGTCATCATGCGGCTGAGGAATACCGTTGACGTTGGCGAAGGTGTAGCCCTCGTTACCCAGGCGACGGGTGATCAGCTCGGAGGTGGTGGTCATCAGCTTGCGCGAGAACACCTGGCCCTTCTGTACGAGCAACAGCGACTTTACCTGGTCTTCAGGGACTTTCAGGTCGCCGCTGAGCTTGACGTCACGAACGGTGTACTTCTCGCCTTCGGTGACGTTGACGGTGATGTAGACGTGCTTCTTGTCCGGGGTAATCGATACCTGGGTCGAAGCGATGTCCATATTGATATAGCCGCGATCCAGATAGTAGGAACGCAGACGCTCCAGGTCACCGGAGAGTTTTTCGCGGGCATATTTGTCATCGTTCTTGAAGAACGACAGCCAGTTGGTGGTTTTCAGTTCAAACAGGTCGGTCAGGTCTTCCTCAGGGAAAACCGTATTACCTACCACGTTGATGTGCTGGATGGCGGCAACGGTACCTTCGTTGATCTTCACCTTCAGACCCACGCGGTTACGCGGCTGCGAAACCACTTCGGTGTCGACGGTAGCGGAGTAACGACCCTGGGCAACGTACTGACGTTGCAGTTCGTTACGCACACCCTCGAGGGTGGCGCGCTGGAAGATTTCGCCTTCGGCCAGACCGGATTGCTTCAGGCCCTTCATCAAGTCTTCAGTAGAGATCGCCTTGTTGCCTTCGATCTCGATACTGGCGACCGAGGGACGCTCGACCACGGTGATGACCAGAACGTTGCCTTCGCGGCCCAGCTGGATATCTTGAAAGAAACCGGTTTTGAACAACGCACGAGTGGATTCCACCAGGCGACGATCATCCGCCTGCTCGCCGACGTTCAACGGCAAGGCACCAAAGACGCTACCCGCGGAGACCCGCTGGAGGCCATTGACGCGAATATCAGAGATAGTGAAGGACTCGGCGTGAACTTCGGCGATCATCAATACGGTGAGAACCGCAGTTAGCAGCAGACGTTTCATGAAGTCCTTTCTTATTCCAACTGGCAATAAACAAACTGCCGCAAAATGCGGCAGATTCGCAATTCAGCGAAGCGTTACAGTCGACCCAGATCGTTGACCAGAGCAAGCAACATCACCCCGACCACCAAACTGATACCGATCTGTATCCCCCAACCTTGCACCCGATCCGACAAGGGGCGACCACGCACCCACTCAATCAGATAAAACAATAAATGCCCCCCATCCAGTACAGGAATGGGCAGCAAATTCAGAACGCCCAGGCTAATACTCAGATAAGCAAGGAAATTCAGGAAATCAGCGACGCCCGACTGGGCAGAAGCGCCCGCCACTTTAGCAATGGTTATCGGTCCACTCAAGTTTTTTACCGAGAGCTCGCCGAACAGCATTTTCTTCAGTGAATCCAGCGTCAGAATGCTCATGGTCCAAGTGCGACGGGCACCCTCGCCAATCGCGGCCAGCGGGCCATAGCTGACTTCGCGGATCATTTCCGGTGGCCAGTCGATGGCTTTGACGCCTGCGCCCAGATAACCGCTTGGCGCTTTGCTTTCACCGCGTGCCGCCAGGGTCACAGGGACGTCGATTTGAGCATTGTCGCGCTCGATGCGCAGCACGATTTTGGTATCAGGACGCGTACGAACGGTATCGACCACCTGCTGCCAGTCATCGAGTGGCTTGCCATCAAGCGCCAGCAAGCGATCGCCGGTTTTCAGCCCGGCTGCCTGCGCCGGACCTTTCGGATCGAGTTCGGCAAGCACCGGCGGCAACGCCGGACGCCATGGACGAATACCCAGCGAACGGATCGGATCCGGCTCGTCGGCGCCTTTTAGCCAGTTATCCAGTGCCAGCGTGCGCGGCGATTCTGCCGTCGAACCCTGCTCGCGCACCAGCAACTGAATCGCACCGCTCTCACCGAGACGACGCACCAGTTGCAGATTGACCGCAGCCCAACCCGAGGTCGGCTCGCCATCGATCGATACAATCTCCTGGCCAGCGTTCAGACCTGCCTTGGCGGCAATGCTGCCAGACTCGACTGCGCCGATGACCGGACGCACCTGCTCGCTGCCGAGCATCGCCAAGACCCAAAAGAAGACTAACGCCAGCAGGAAGTTGGCAATCGGGCCGGCGGCAACAATGGCGATACGCTGACGTACCGATTTGCGATTGAACGACTGATCGAGTTGGTCGACCGGCACTTCGCCTTCGCGCTCGTCGAGCATCTTGACGTAGCCGCCCAGCGGAATCGCGGCGACCACGAACTCGGTGCCTTGCTTGTCATGCCAGCGCAGCAACGGCATGCCAAAGCCCACGGAAAACCGCAGAACCTTGACGCCACAGCGACGCGCGACCCAGAAGTGGCCGAATTCGTGGAAGGTGACCAGCACACCCAGGGCGATCAGGGTGCCGGCAATCATATAGAGCGCGCTCATCTACTTTCTCCGCAATCCTGTTCAGTGTCGCGTGTCGCCGTTGCGTTACAAAAAACTATCGGCCGTGCCGACTCAACCAATGCTCGGCCAGCACTCGCGCTTTCGCGTCCGCCGTAAACACGGCGTCGAGGTCGTGCAGAGCCACCACCGGCTCCAGATTCAAGACTTCCTCGATGATACTCGCGATTTCCAGGTAGCGAACCCGTCCGTCGAGAAACGCTGCCACGGCCACTTCATTGGCTGCGTTGAGCATCGCCGGCGCGCTGTCACCGGCTTCGGCCGCCTGACGAGCCAGCCGCAGGCAGGGGAAGCGGCTTTCATCGGGCGCCTCGAAATCCAGTCGCGCAATGGCAAACAGATCCAGTGGCGCTACGCCGGAATCGATACGCTCCGGCCAGGCCAGGGCGTTGGCGATCGGCGTGCGCATGTCGGGGTTGCCCAATTGCGCAAGCACCGAGCCATCGACGTAATCCACCAGAGAATGGATCACGCTCTGCGGATGAATCACCACTTCGACCTGAGTCGGTTTGGCATCGAACAACCAGCAGGCTTCGATCAACTCAAGGCCCTTGTTCATCATGCTTGCCGAATCCACGGAGATCTTGCGCCCCATGGACCAGTTCGGATGCGCGCAAGCCTGTTCAGGCGAAACATCTGCCAGCTCGGACATCGGCGTCTGCCGGAAAGGACCGCCAGAGGCCGTCAGCAATATCCGCCGCACACCCACCGAGCTCAAGCCGCGTGCGAAATCCGCAGGCATGCACTGAAAAATCGCGTTGTGCTCACTGTCGATCGGCAGCAGTACCGAACCGCTTTTGCGCACGGCCTGCATGAACAGAGCGCCGGACATCACCAGCGCTTCCTTGTTGGCCAGCAGAATCTTCTTGCCCGCCTCGACCGCCGCCAGTGTCGGACGCAAACCCGCCGCACCGACAATGGCCGCCATGACCGCATCGACTTCAGGCGCGGAGGCGACCTGACACAGGCCCTCCTCGCCTACCAGCACACGAGTCGGCAAACCGGCTGCACGCAAGTCATCCTGCAACCCACGCGCCGCAGCACCTTCAGGCACCACGGCAAATTGCGGTACATGACGAACGCACAGCGCGAGCAATTCGCTAAGACGGGTGAAACCACTCAATGCAAAAACCTGATAACGCTCAGGATGACGGGCAATCACATCCAGAGTGCTCAGACCGATCGAACCAGTCGCACCCAACACCGTAATCTGCTGGGGGCGACTCACGGTGCGGCCATCCAGAGCAATACGGCAAACACCGGAATGGCAGCGGTCAGGCTGTCGATGCGATCCAGCACGCCGCCATGGCCGGGCAGCAGATTACTGCTGTCCTTGATGCCGGATTGACGCTTGAACATGCTCTCGGTGAGGTCACCGACCACGGAAATGAAGACGATCAGCGCAGCGCCGATCAAGCCTTTGAGCAACTCTGCCACGGTCCAGTCGCGCACCAGACCGACAATCGCGGTAATCACCAGACTCAGCGCCAGACCACCGTAGACGCCTTCCCAGCTCTTGCCCGGACTGACCTGCGGCGCCAGCTTGCGCTTGCCGAACTTGCGCCCGGAAAAATAAGCCCCGATGTCCGCGCCCCAGACCAGCACCATCACCGCCATGATCAACCAGTTACCCAGCGGGTACTGCTTGATCTGCACCAGACCCTGCCACGCAGGCAGCAGGATCAGCAGGCCGATCAGCAGTTTGGTTGCCGCCGTGGACCAGTGCGCGCTGGAGCGTGGATACGTCAGCACCAGATAAGTCGCAATCGCCCACCAGATCACCGATGCACCGAGCACCCAAGGCGCAAGGCCTGGCAGCACATACATGACAAACAGCATCAAGGCGACCACAGCGGCAAAGCCGACGCGGAACGACTGTGCGGTGAAGCCGGCCAGACGCGCCCATTCCCAGGCACCGAGGCTGACTACCAGGCCAATGAACAGCGCGAAGCCGGCACCTTTGAGCAGGAAAAACCCGCACAAGGCAATCGGCAGCAGGATCAGTGCAGTGATGATTCGTTGTTTAAGCATTAAACCCGGGCTCCAGCTTCGACCTGCTCGCTCGTTTTACCGAAGCGACGCTGGCGTGAAGCGAAATCGGCCAGCGCGGTGCGCATGGCGTCGTGTTTGAAGTCCGGCCAGAACAGGTCGGAGAAGTACAGCTCGGCGTAGGCCAACTGCCACAGCAGGAAGTTGCTGATGCGATGCTCGCCACCGGTGCGGATGCACAGGTCAGGCAACGGCAGATCGCCGGTCGCCAGACAGGTCTGCAGCAGATCCGGGGTAATGTCCTCCGGGCGCAAGTGCCCGGCCTGGACTTCACGCGCCAGACGTTGCGCGGCCTGAGCGATATCCCACTGGCCGCCATAATTGGCTGCGATCTGCAGGACAAAGCGGTTGGCACCGACCGTCATGGCCTCAGCCTCGCGCATCGCCGCCTGAAGCTCAGGGTGGAAGCGCGAGCGATCGCCAATGATGCGCAGGCTGATGTTGTTGTCGTTGAGGCGCTTGGCCTCACGACGCAAGGCCTTGAAGAACAAGTCCATCAAGGCACTGACCTCATCGGCCGGGCGCTGCCAGTTCTCACTGGAGAAAGCGAACAGGGTCAGGACTTCGACCTTGGCCTCAGCGCACACCTCGATCACCGCCCGCACAGCATCCACGCCCGCTTTATGCCCGGCGACACCCGGCATAAAGCGTTTTTTCGCCCAGCGATTATTGCCATCCATGATGATCGCGACATGGCGCGGCACCGCGGACGGCGCAGTCTGCTTGGTCTTGTCCATTTAAAGCTCGACCCTTATACGGCCATCAGGTCTTTTTCTTTCTCGTCCGTGGCCTTGGTGATCTGGGCCTCGGATTCCTTGGTCAGCTTGTCGATATCAGCGATGGCACGACGTTCTTCGTCTTCGCTGATTTCCTTGTCCTTGACCAGTTTTTTCAGCTCACCCAATGCATCACGACGAATGTTGCGCACGGCAACGCGCGCGTCTTCCGCTGCACTACGGGCCTGCTTGGTGAAGCCCTTGCGGGTTTCTTCGGTAAGGGCAGGCATCGGGATCAGCAGCAACTCGCCCAGGTTGGTCGGGTTGAGGTTCAGGCCGGCGCTCTGGATCGCCTTGTCGACAGCCGCAAGCATGTTGCGCTCGAATGCCACGACCTGCAGGGTGCGAGAGTCCTTTACGGTGACGTTGGCAACGCCGCTCAGCGGGGTATCAGTGCCGTAGTAAGGCACCATGACGCTGCCGAGGATACTCGGGTGAGCCTTGCCGGTACGGATCTGGCCGAACGCGTGGTTCAGAGAGTCCAGGGATTTCTGCATACGCGCCTGGGCGTCTTTCTTGATTTCGTTGATCATTGTTGGCCTTCCTCGATCAATGTCCCTTCAGCTCCGCCGTGCACGATGTTCAGCAGGGCGCCGGGCTTGTTCATGTTGAATACGCGCAGCGGCATCTTGTGATCGCGGCACAGGCAGATGGCAGTCAGATCCATTACACCCAGCTTGCGATCCAGTACTTCATCATATGTCAGATGATCGAACTTCTCGGCATGCGGGTCCTTGAACGGGTCTGCGGTGTACACGCCATCAACCTTGGTGGCCTTGAGCACAACGTCGGCGTCGATTTCGATTGCACGCAGGCAGGCTGCCGAATCCGTGGTGAAGAACGGATTGCCGGTACCGGCGGCGAAGATCACGACGTCCTTGGAGTTCAGGTGGCGCATGGCTTTGCGGCGATCGTAGTGATCGGTCACACCGACCATGGAAATGGCCGACATGACGATGGCCGAGATATTGGCACGTTCCAGCGCATCGCGCATGGCCAGGGCGTTCATCACAGTGGCCAGCATGCCCATGTGGTCGCCCGTAACCCGATCCATACCGGCTTTGCTCAGGGCTTCGCCACGGAACAGGTTGCCACCGCCGATCACCAGACCGACCTGCACGCCGATGCCGACCAGTTGACCGACTTCCAGCGCCATGCGATCCAGAACCTTCGGATCGATCCCGAACTCTTCCGAGCCCATCAGGGCCTCGCCGCTAAGCTTGAGTAGAATGCGTTTATAGCGAGCCTGATAACCACTGCCCTGCTGAGCCATTGCGAATCTCTCCTGCGGCGTATTTAAAATTCTTTGCGAGCTGTTTACAGCTGGCGTTCACTCTAGCTTGGCGCTGCTGCAGCGCCATCGGAACATGGCTTTGTAAGTCAGTTCCGGGTGGAAACCAAATAAAAAATTGGTACCCCATCTGAAAAGAGGCTGCGCGCGTTAGCGGGCAGCCTCTTTCGGGCGACAGTTGAAAAACCGTCTTATTGCTTGGCGGCAGCCAGCTGGGCAGCAACTTCTTCAGCGAAGTTGTCGACCGGCTTCTCGATGCCTTCGCCTACTTTGAAGTAAGTGAAGGAAACGATTTCAGCACCGGCTTTCTTGGCCAGTTCGCCAACCTTGACTTCAGGGTTCTTGACGAACGCCTGCTCGACCAGGCTCGCTTCTGCCAGGAACTTGCTGATACGGCCCTTGACCATGTTCTCAACAATGTTTTCTGGCTTGCCTTTGATTTTTTCTTCGTTCAGCTGCAGGAACACAGCTTTCTCACGCTCGATCGCTTCGTCGGAGACTTGCGAAGGCAGCAGGAACTCAGGGTTGCTTGCAGCAACGTGCATAGCGATGTCTTTGGCCAGCTCGACGTCACCGCCTTTCAGGACAACAGCAACACCGATCTTGTTACCGTGCAGGTAAGTGCCGACAACGTCACCTTCTACGCGTACCAGACGACGGATGTTGACGTTCTCGCCGACTTTGGCAACCAGCGCTTCACGAGCCGATTCCTGAGCGGCGATCAGCGGAGCTGCGTCGGTCAGTTTTTCGTCGAAAGCTTTTTCTACGCTGGCAGCAACGAAGTTCTTGAAATCGTCTTGCAGGGCCAGGAAGTCGGTCTGCGAGTTGACTTCCAGCAGCACGGCTGCCTTGTCATTCGATTTGATGGCGATTGCGCCTTCAGCGGCAACGTTGCCAGCTTTTTTCGCAGCCTTGATGGCGCCCGAAGCACGCATGTCATCAATGGCTTTTTCGATGTCGCCGTCAGCCTTTTCCAGGGCTTTCTTGCAATCCATCATGCCTTCGCCGGTACGCTCGCGCAGTTCTTTGACCAACGCTGCAGTAATTGCTGCCATTTTCAAATTCCTCTTGGATAGGTTTTCAACCATTCCACCCGATCGAACGGGCGTTCAATTCTTCCCGAACCACCCATGTTGGCTGCCGCACATGACAAATACAGACGTGGGCGCCGACAAATGGTTTTCGAGGTGGCAAAAAGGGGGCCAAGCCCCCTTTTTGCTTACTGAGTCAACGCCAGGGGCGTCGATTACTCAGCTGCAGCCTGAGTTTCTTCAGCTGCGAATTCTACAGTACCGCCAGCAACGTTGTTGCGGCCGCGGATAACTGCGTCAGCCATCGAACCCATGTACAGCTGGATAGCGCGGATGGCGTCATCGTTGCCTGGGATGATGTAGTCAACGCCTTCCGGGCTGCTGTTGGTATCGACAACGCCGATGACCGGGATGCCCAGCTTGTTGGCTTCGGTGATCGCGATGCGCTCGTGGTCAACGTCGATCACGAACAGTGCGTCTGGCAGACCGCCCATGTCCTTGATGCCGCCCAGCGAACGATCCAGCTTCTCAAGATCACGGGAGCGCATCAGCGCTTCTTTCTTGGTCAGCTTGGCGAAAGTACCGTCTTCGGCTTGAACTTCAAGGTCACGCAGACGCTTGATGGAAGCACGAATGGTTTTGAAGTTGGTCAGCATGCCGCCCAACCAGCGGTGATCGACGTACGGCGAACCGCAACGTGCTGCTTCTTCAGCAACGATCTTGCCAGCGGAACGCTTGGTGCCGACGAACAGAATCTTGTTTTTGCCCTGGGCCAGACGCTCTACGAAAGTCAGAGCTTCGTTGAACATTGGCAGGGTTTTTTCAAGGTTGATGATGTGGATCTTGTTACGCGCGCCGAAAATGTACTTGCCCATTTTCGGATTCCAGTAACGGGTTTGGTGACCGAAGTGCACACCGGCCTTCAGCATATCGCGCATGTTGACTTGGGACATGATAGTTCCTTGATAAGTCGGGTTTGGCCTCCACGTATCCCAATGACCAACCAGAGGCATAAAGCCCAAGGCACCCAGGTCATCGTGTCGACACGTGTGTGGATTTAAGCTTTTCGGGGCATCCCCGGAAAGCGGCGCATTTTATACCACAGGGTGCGCAGAAACGGAACCCGGAATCTGTATTCGCACCAGGGACATGGGCGCAGCCCCCTTGGAATCGGCTCGATGGGCACCATTGTATAGATAGAAGCTGGACATGCAGGCGCGGATTTGCGCCTCCCGTCTGGTAGAATCGCGTTTTTCAGGGTCGCAAAATGTACGCTTGCCACCCAATTCGTATCCGTAAGCGCCGCCGAGCGCAGAGAGAGCCTGTATGACCGTCAACCTCAAAACCCCCGAGGACATCGCTGGCATGCGTGTCGCCGGCAAACTGGCCGCCGATGTGCTGGAAATGATTGCCGAACATGTCAAACCGGGCGTGACCACTGATCAGCTCAATCAGATCTGCCACGACTACATCGTCGATGTGCAGCAAGCGATCCCTGCCCCGCTCAACTACAAGGGCTACCCGAAGTCGATCTGCACCTCGATCAACCATGTGGTCTGCCACGGCATCCCGAACGACAAACCGCTGAAAAACGGCGACACCCTGAACATCGATGTCACGGTGATCAAGGACGGTTACCACGGTGACACCAGCCGCATGTTCCACGTCGGCGAAGTGCCGGTCTGGGCCGAGCGCCTGTCGCAGGTCACCCAGGAATGCATGTACAAGGCGATCGAGATCGTCAAACCCGGCTGCCGCCTCGGCGACATCGGCGAAGTAATCCAGAAGCACGCAGAAAAGAACGGTTTCTCGGTGGTACGCGAGTTCTGCGGCCACGGTATTGGCAAGGTCTTCCACGAAGAACCGCAGATCCTGCACTACGGTCGTGCCGGCACCGGTATGGAACTGAAGGCTGGCATGACCTTCACCATCGAGCCGATGATCAACCAGGGCAAGGCCGACACCAAGGTTCTGGGCGACGGCTGGACCGCGATCACCAAGGACCGCAAGCTCTCGGCACAGTGGGAACACACCCTGCTGGTCACCGAGACCGGCTACGAGATTTTCACTTTGCGCAGCGATGACACCATCCCGCGCATCTCGGCCTGACACCCAGAACGCTCCCAGCCAATAGAAGGAAAGCCAATCGATGCCGCAGGTGGATCCCGAACTCTTCGACCGCGGCCAGTTCCAGGCTGAACTGGCCCTCAAAGCGAGTCCCATCGCGGCGTTCAAGAAGGCGATCCGCCAGGCCCGCGAGGTCCTCGACACGCGTTTTCGCAATGGCCGCGACATCCGCCGGCTGATCGAGGACCGCGCCTGGTTTGTCGACAACATCCTGCAAAAGGCCTGGGAGCAGTTCAACTGGAGCGAAGACGCCGACATCGCTCTGGTGGCAGTAGGCGGCTACGGTCGCGGCGAGCTGCATCCCTATTCCGACATTGATTTGCTGATCCTGCTCGACAGTGCCGACCACGAAGTTTTCCGCGATTCCATCGAGCGTTTTCTGACGCTGCTTTGGGACATCGGTCTGGAGGTCGGCCAGAGCGTGCGCTCGGTCGACGAATGCGCAGAAGAGGCCCGCGCCGACCTGACTGTGGTCACCAACCTGATGGAAAGCCGCACCATCTGCGGCCCCGAGCGTCTGCGCCAGCGCATGCTCGACGTCACCAGCACCGCGCACATGTGGCCGGCCAAGGAGTTCTTCCTGGCCAAGCGTGCCGAGCAGAAGGCCCGTCACCACAAATACAACGACACCGAATACAACCTCGAACCGAACGTCAAAGGTTCGCCCGGCGGCCTGCGCGATATTCAGACAATCCTTTGGGTCGCCCGCCGTCAGTACGGCACCCTGAACCTGCGCGCCCTCGCTGGCGAAGGCTTTCTGGTCGAAAGCGAAAACGCCCTGCTCGCCTCATCCCAGGAATTCCTCTGGAAAGTGCGCTATGCGCTGCACATGCTCGCCGGCCGTTCCGAAGACCGCTTGCTGTTCGATCATCAGCGCACCATTGCCGGCCTGCTCGGCTTTGAAGGAGACGACGCCAAACAGGCGGTCGAAAACTTCATGCAGCAGTACTTCCGCACGGTGATGAGCATTGCCCAGTTGAGCGATCTGATCATCCAGCACTTCGAGGAAGTCATCCTCGCTCCGGAAGACGAGGCGCCGCCGCAACCGATCAATTCACGCTTCCAGCTGCATGACGGCTACATCGAAGCGCGCAATGACAACGTGTTCCGCCGCACGCCGTTCGCCATGCTGGAAATTTTCGTGCTGATGGCCCAACAGCCGGAAATCAAAGGGGTGCGCGCCGACACCATTCGTCTGCTGCGTGAACATCGGCACCTGATCGATGACAACTTCCGCAACGATATCCGCAACACCAGCCTGTTCATCGAGCTGTTCAAGTGCAAGATCGGCATCCACCGCAATCTGCGGCGGATGAACCGTTACGGCATTCTCGGCCGTTATCTGCCGGAGTTCGGCTTTATCGTCGGACAGATGCAGCACGACCTGTTCCACATTTATACGGTCGATGCGCACACGCTGAATCTGATCAAACACCTGCGCAAACTGCAGTACACCCAGGTTTCGGAGAAATTTCCGCTGGCCGCCAAGCTCATGGCGAAGCTGCCCAAGCCTGAGCTGATCTACATGGCCGGTCTGTATCACGATATCGGCAAGGGCCGGCATGGCGATCACTCGGAGATCGGCGCGGTCGATGCCGAGGCGTTCTGCCAGCGTCACCAGTTGCCGGTGTGGGACAGCCGCCTGATCGTCTGGCTGGTACAGAACCATTTGGTGATGTCCACCACCGCGCAGCGCAAGGATCTGTCGGACCCGCAGGTGATCCACGATTTCGCCCAGGCGGTCGGCGACGAAACCCGCCTCGACTACCTCTATGTGCTGACCGTGGCCGACATCAATGCGACCAACCCGACGCTGTGGAACTCATGGCGCGCCAGCCTGCTGCGCCAGCTTTATACCGAGACCAAGCGCGCCCTGCGCCGGGGTCTGGAAAACCCGGTGGATCGCGAAGAACAGATCCGTCAGACGCAAAGCGCCGCGCTGGACATTCTGGTGCGCGGCGGCACCGATCCGGACGACGTCGAGCAGCTGTGGGCGCAATTGGGCGATGACTATTTCCTGCGCCACACCGCCGGCGACGTGGCCTGGCACAGCGATGCGATCCTGCAGCAACCGGTGGATGGCGGGCCGCTGGTGCTGATCAAGGAAACCACCCAGCGCGAGTTCGAGGGCGGCACGCAGATCTTCATTTATGCACCGGACCAGCATGACTTCTTCGCCGTGACCGTGGCGGCGATGGACCAGCTCAACCTGAACATTCACGACGCCCGGGTCATCACCTCGAGCAGCCAGTTCACCCTCGACACCTACATCGTGCTCGACAACGAAGGCGAATCGATCGGCGACAACCCCGCGCGGATCAAGCAGATCCGCGAAGGCCTGACCGAAGCCCTGCGCAACCCGGACGATTACCCAACGATCATCCAGCGCAGGGTTCCGCGCCAGCTCAAACACTTCGCCTTCGCCCCGCAAGTAACGATCCACAACGACGCCCAGCGTCCGGTGACCGTGCTGGAACTGACGGCGCCTGACCGGCCGGGCCTGCTGGCGCGGGTCGGGGGGATTTTCCTCGAGTTCGATCTGTCGCTGCAGAACGCCAAGATTGCGACCCTGGGCGAGCGCGTGGAAGACGTGTTCTTCATCACCGACGCGCACAACCAGCCGCTGTCTGATCCGCTGCTGTGCAGCCGTCTGCAGGATGCGATCGTCGAACAGCTGAGCGTCAATCAGGAACCGGATATCAAACTTTCGCGGATCAGTATCTGAATCACCCGTTTATCCGTGTGAATGCAGCCCATGCTTTCCTCCGGTACATACAATCCCCTGTGGCGAGGGGATTTATCCCCGTTCGGCTGCGAAGCAGTCGTAAAACCTGTGTATGCGGACATTAAGTTGAACCGCAGTGAATGGTTTTTGGGGCCGCTGCGCAGCCCAACGGGGATAAATCCCCTCGCCACAGAAAGCTCTTGAGCATTTAAAAGAGGCCCCCATGAACAAAGCTTTGAACCAGCTCCAGCCGTACCCGTTCGAAAAGCTCCGCGCCCTGCTCGGCAGCGTTACGCCGAACCCGGACAAACGCCCGATCGCCCTGTCGATCGGCGAGCCGAAACACCGTTCGCCGAGCTTTGTCGCCGAAGCGCTGGCGAACAGTCTGGATCAGATGGCGGTGTACCCGACCACCCTCGGCATCCCGGCCCTGCGCGAAGCCATCGCCGGCTGGTGCGAGCGTCGTTTTGGCGTGCCGAACGGCTGGATCGATCCGGCGCGCAATGTGCTACCGGTCAACGGCACCCGTGAAGCGCTGTTCGCCTTCACCCAGACCGTGGTCAATCGGGGCGACGATGCGCTGGTGGTCAGCCCTAACCCGTTCTATCAGATCTACGAAGGCGCGGCGTTTCTCGCCGGGGCCAAGCCGCATTACCTGCCATGCCTGGATGAAAACGGCTTCAACCCGGACTTCGACGCAGTAGCGCCGGAGATCTGGCAGCGCTGCCAGATTCTGTTCCTGTGCTCGCCGGGCAATCCGACCGGCGCACTGATTCCGGTCGAGACCCTGAAGAAGCTGATCGCCCTGGCTGATCAGTACGACTTCGTGATTGCCGCCGACGAGTGTTACAGCGAACTGTACTTCGACGAGCAAACCCCACCGCCGGGCCTGCTCAGCGCCTGCGTCGAACTGGGTCGCAATGACTTCAAGCGCTGCGTGGTCTTCCACAGTCTGTCCAAGCGCTCCAACCTGCCGGGTCTGCGTTCAGGCTTCGTTGCCGGCGATGCCGACATCCTCAAGGGTTTCCTGCTCTATCGCACTTACCACGGCTGCGCGATGCCGGTACAGACTCAACTGGCCAGCGTTGCCGCGTGGAATGACGAAGTGCATGTGCGCGCCAACCGTGCGCTGTATCGCGAGAAGTTCGATGCGGTGCTGAACATCCTCAGCCCGGTCATGGACGTACAGCGCCCGGATGGCAGCTTCTATCTGTGGCCGAACGTGAAGGGTGATGACGCGGCATTCTGCCGTGATCTGTTCGAGCAGGAGCATGTGACCGTGGTGCCGGGCTCGTATCTGTCTCGCGATGTCGATGGCGTCAATCCGGGTGCAGGCCGTGTGCGCATGGCGCTGGTTGCGCCGCTGGCGGAATGCGTCGAAGCCGCCGAACGGATTCGCGACTTCATCACCCGCCAGAAGTGATTGCGGAGCGCTTGCGGCAGCCCTCTGCTGCAAGCGCTCAAGCGGTTATTTGACCTGCCCCAGATTGGCCTCGCTCAAATCCAGTTCCCCGAGCACTTCTCGCAACACGTCATCACCGATCTGGTGCTGACGGCTCAGACTGTAAAGCTCAAGACGCTGCGCGCGCAGCGCTTTCAAGCGCAAACGCCGTTCAAGCAGATCCATCTGGAATGCCAGCGCCTGGGCTTCGGCGGAGTCGTTGAATACATCAAGTTGATGGCGATATTCGGACATGATCCGCGCCTTGAGCTCCGCTGCCAGCGCTGCTTGAGCGGCATCCTGTGGGACCACTTCTTCGCTTTCCAGCGAGTGAATCGCTGCTTCGGCGGTCTTGCGCCATGCATCGCGCACTTCATGACGACGCTTGTCGTCGGGACTCTTGTCGATGCCGCGCAGCAGCAACGGCAACGCGATACAGGCCGAGACCAGCGACAGCAGAATCACCCCGGCAGCGATGAAAATCAGCAAGTCACGTTCGGGAAAAGCCTCGGCGCCGATCAGCATCGGCACCGACATCACGCCCGCCAGCGTTACCGCCCCACGCACACCGCCCACCGTCAGCAACCAGCATGAACGCGCCGTCGGCACTTGCGTCAGCTCGCCCTTGCCGCGCACTCGGCGCAGCAACACCGACAAGCGCCAGATGCTCTGCACCCAGATGAACCGCAGCAGCACCAGCGCGACGAAGATCGCCAACACATCGAGGCAGCGATAGAACAGCGTCGGCCACAGCGTCGGCTCATGGCTGACCACCGCCTTGATGATGTCTGGCAATTGCAGGCCAAGCAGCAGGAAGATCAAGCCATTGAACGCAAATTCGAGCAGCGCCCAAACGCTGCGGTTAAGCAATCGCGTGCTGGTCTGGCGTGGCAACAGGTCGAGCCAGCTCTGCATCATCCCCGCTGCCACCGCCGAGAGAATCCCTGAAGCGCCCAAACGTTCGGCCAGTACATAAGCAGCGAACGGCAGCAGCAACATGAACACCACGTGAGTGGCCGGATCGTCCCAGCCCCGGGCGATCATCCACGCGCGCAGGCGTCCGACCAACCAGCTCAACGCCACTCCGACCGCCAGGCCACCGAGCGCCACGGCGACGAAGGTCAGACTGGCATTGGTCAGCGAAAACACCCCCGTGACCGCTGCAGCGAGGGCGAATTTGAAGGTCACCAGGCCTGAGGCGTCATTCATCAGCGCCTCGCCCTGGAGGATGTGCATCAGCGGCGTCGGGAGTCGGTTCTGCGAAATCGCTGAGACTGCGACGGCGTCGGTCGGTGACAAAACCGCTGCAAGGGCGAAGGCTACCGGCAGCGGAATCGTCGGCAACAGCCAATGAATGAAATAACCGGCACCAACTACGGTGAACAGAACAAGGCCGACGGCCAGGGTCAGGATCGGTCCGCGCAATTGCCAGAAGGCGCGTTTGGGCATGCGCCAGCCATCGGAAAACAGCAGCGGCGGCAGGAACAGAAACAGGAATAGTTCGGGATCGAGGGCGACGTGCAGGCCAAGAGTCGGCCAGGCGAGCAAGGCACCCGCGGCGATTTGCACCAGCGGCAACGGCAGCGGGATGACCCGCCCGACCAGGCGCGAGACGCTGACCAGCATCAGCAGGATGAGGACGGTGTAAGCAGTTTGCATAAAACCAGAATCTCAGGCGATCGACAGCATTGAACTGCCATATTAGCGCCTTAGGCTGTGGCTGACCGTTGCACCTATGTCGCACGGCCGCAAGCGACACCCTTGTGGGAGCGAGCCTGCTCGCGAATGCGGTGTGTCATTCAGCACAGAAATTGACTGACAGGCCCCCTTCGCGAGCAAGCTCGCTCCCACAGGTTTTACAGCGTTACGACAACCGTGGCCGACGAAACCGTCCGGTCATGGCATAATCCGTCACCATTTTTTTCCAGCACCTGTAAAGGGGGCGATTCCTTGGCCGTTTCAAGTAAAACGTTGCACCTTTTCGGCATCAAAGCCTGCGACACCATGAAAAAGGCGCGCACCTGGCTCGATGAACACGCTGTCAGTTATGACTTTCACGATTACAAGACTGCCGGTATTGACCGTGAGCACCTGACCCAATGGTGCGACGAGCACGGCTGGCAAACCGTGTTGAACCGCGCCGGCACGACCTTTCGCAAACTCGATGACGAACGCAAAGCCGATCTCGACCAGTCGAAAGCCATCGAACTGATGCTCGCACAACCCTCGATGATCAAGCGCCCGGTGCTCGATCTCGGTGACCGAACCCTGATTGGCTTCAAGCCAGATATCTACGCGGCCGCTCTGAAGTAAGCAGCCCGTCACTCTTTGTAGAGGTATTCACATGTCCAATTCCCTGTTCAGCATCGCCTTTGGTGTCGGCACCCAGAATCGTCAAGGCGCATGGCTGGAAGTGTTCTACGCCCAGCCACTGCTCAACCCTTCGGCCGAACTGGTCGCGGCTGTTGCGCCGATCCTCGGTTACACCGAAGGCAACCAGGCCATCACCTTTACCACCGCCCAGGCTGCGCAACTGGCTGAAGCCGTCAAAGGCATCGACGCCGTGCAAGGCAAGCTGCTGACCCGCCTGGCCGAAAGCCACAAGCCGTTGGTTGCCACGCTGCTGGCTGAAGACGCGCAACTGACCTCCACGCCTGAGGCCTACCTCAAACTGCATCTGCTCTCGCACCGTCTGGTCAAGCCGCACGGCGTGAGCCTGGCCGGTATCTTCCCGCTGCTGCCGAACGTGGCGTGGACCAGCCAGGGCGCGATCGATTTGAGCGAACTGGCGGAAATGCAACTCGAAGCGCGTCTGCGCGGCGAACTGCTGGAAGTGTTCTCCGTGGACAAGTTCCCGAAGATGACCGACTACGTGGTACCGGCCGGCGTGCGTATCGCTGATGCTGCACGTCTGCGTCTGGGCGCCTATGTCGGCGAAGGCACCACTGTCATGCATGAAGGTTTCATCAACTTCAACGCCGGCACCGAAGGCCCGGGCATGATCGAAGGCCGCGTTTCCGCTGGCGTCTTCGTCGGCAAGGGTTCGGACCTGGGCGGCGGTTGCTCGACCATGGGCACTCTGTCGGGCGGCGGCAACATTGTGATCAAGGTGGGCGAAGGCTGCCTGATTGGCGCCAACGCCGGTATCGGTATTCAGTTGGGCGACCGCAACACCGTGGAATCGGGCCTGTACGTGACCGCCGGGACCAAGGTTGCGCTGCTGGACGAGCACAACAATCTGGTCAAGGTCGTGAAAGCACGTGAGCTGGCTGGTCAGACTGATCTGCTGTTCCGTCGCAATTCGGAAACCGGCGCGGTGGAATGCAAGACCCACAAATCGGCGATCGAACTGAACGAAGCGCTGCACGCTCACAACTAAGCGCTGTAGGCCTGTGGGAGCGAGTCTGCTCGCGAAACTTTTGGCGTCCTCAAGGACGCTTTCGCGTGCACGCTCGCTCCCACAAGGTTTGGCGTACACCCCGCCCAATTTCACAGGGCTGAACTCATGATGATCCCCTCCCCCTGGCGCGCCGATTTCCCGGCCATCGCCGCCCTGCAACGGCAAGACCAGACCTATCTGGACAGCGCCGCCACCACGCAAAAACCACAAGCCCTGCTCGACGCACTGACGCATTACTACGCCAACGGCGCGGCCAATGTACATCGTGCGCAACACCTGCCCGGTGCCCACGCGACGCAAGCGTTCGAAGACAGTCGGCGCAAGGTTGGCCAATGGCTGAATGCCGGTGACAGCGGGCAAATCATCTTCACCCACGGCGCCACCAGCGCGCTGAATCTGCTGGCTTATGGTCTGGAGTCTCTGTTTCAGCCGGGCGATGAGATCGTCATCAGCGCGCTGGAGCATCACGCCAACCTGCTGCCGTGGCAGCAACTGGCGCAACGCCGTCAGCTGAAACTGGTGATCCTGCCGCTGGATGCCGACGGCCTGATCGACCTCGGCGCTGCCGTACACCTGATCGGCCCGCGCACGCGTTTGGTGGCGGTCAGCCAGTTGTCCAATGTGCTTGGCGCCTGGCAGCCATTGACCGCGTTGCTCGGCATGGCCAAGGCGCAGAACGCGCTCACGGTGGTCGATGGTGCGCAAGGTGTGGTGCACGGTCGGCATGACGTGCAGGCGCTGGGTTGCGACTTCTATGTGTTTTCCAGCCACAAACTCTACGGCCCCGATGGCCTCGGCGTGCTGTTCGGGCGCAACGCGGCGCTGGAGCAATTGCAGCATTGGCAGTTCGGCGGCGAGATGGTGCTAGACGCCAACTATCAGGATTCGCGCTTCCGCCCGGCGCCGTTGGGGTTCGAGGCAGGCACACCGCCGATCGCCAGCGTCATCGGCCTCGGAGCGACCCTCGACTACTTGGCCGGTCTGGATCAGGACGCCGTATCTGCCCATGAAGCGGCACTGCACGACTATCTGCTGCGCGGCCTCGCCGCACGCAATGGCATTCGCCTGCTGGGCAAGCCGCAACTGGCGCTGGCCAGTTTTGTCGTCGAAGGCGTGCACAACGCCGATCTGGCGCACCTGCTCACCGAACAAGGCATTGCCGTGCGCGCCGGACATCACTGCGCCATGCCATTGATGAAGAGCTTCGAACTGGCCGGCGCGATTCGCGTGTCGCTGGCGCTGTATAACGACTCGGAAGATCTGGAGCGCTTTTTCGAGGCTTTGGATCAGGCTCTGGAGATGTTGCGATGAGCCTGCCGGTGGAAGCGGCCGAAGCGCTGCAGACGTTTCAGACTGCGGCGGGCTGGGAACAGCGGGCGCGGTTGCTGATGCAGTTTGGTGATCGTTTGCCGGCGCTGGATGACGCGCAAAAGTGCGAGGCCAATCGGGTGCATGGCTGTGAGAGCCAGGTGTGGCTGGTCGGGGATTTGCGCGACGGACACTGGCAGTTCAAGGCGAGCAGCGATGCGCGGATGATTCGCGGATTGGTGGCGTTGCTGCTGTTGCGGGTCAACGGCTTGTCGGCGGCGGAGTTGCAACAGCTGGATCTGCCGGAGTGGTTCAATCAGTTGGGGTTGTCGCGGCAGTTGTCGCCTTCGCGCAGTAATGGCTTGAATGCGGTGCTCCAGCGGATGAATGAGTTGGCGCGCTAATCGCCTTCGCGAGCAGGCTCGCTCCCACAATTGGAATACGTTTCCCTGTGGGAGCGAGCCTGCTCGCGAAGAAGCCAGCAGCCCCAACATCAAGCCTGAGGTTTTACTCGGTCTGAAGGCCGCCGCACCCCCGCTACAATCTTGTCCACAGCCTTGGTCGCCGCGACCATGCCAAACGTCGCCGTGACCATCATCACCGCGCCAAACCCGCCGGCGCAGTCGAGCTTCACGCCGTCGCCGACAAAACTCTTCTGCAAACAAATGCTGCCATCCGGTTTCGGGTAGCGCAGCTGTTCGGTGGAAAACACACACGGCACGCTGTAGTGGCGGGTCACGGTGCGGGAGAAGCCGTAGTCCCGGCGCAACGTCGAACGGACTTTCGAGGCCAGCGGATCGTTGAAGGTGCGGTTCAGATCGCAGACCTGAATCAGCGTCGGATCGATCTGCCCGCCCGCGCCGCCGGTGGTGATGATCTGGATCTTGCGGCGTTTGCACCAGGCGATCAGCGCCGCTTTGGCATTGACCGCATCGATGCAGTCGATCACGCAGTCGATGTTCGGCGTGATGTATTCGGCCATGGTGTCGCGGGTAACGAAATCGGCCACGGCGTGCACCGTGCAATCGGGGTTGATCCCGCGCAGACGCTCGGCCATCACCTCGACTTTGGGTTTGCCGACGGTGCTGTCCAAGGCGTGCAACTGGCGGTTGGCATTGCTGACGCAGACGTCGTCGAGGTCGAACAGCGAGATCTCGCCCACCCCGCACCGGGCCATGGCTTCCGCCGCCCAGGAACCGACGCCACCGACGCCGACGATCGCCACATGGGCGGCGCGCAAGCGTTCCAGGCCCTCGATGCCATACAAACGGGCGATGCCTGCAAACCGCGGATCTTCTGTACTCATGACCATTACCCCAAAAACCGGCGCGCATTATAGGGCTACGCAGCGACAAGTTTTAAGCTGCAAGCGACAAGTGTAAGAACTTAAGTCAGAGACGGCTGCCCAACGTCAGGCATTTTCCCGTCAGTTGTACGACTGGTTAACCGCCGGTGTAGGATGCGCGCCCCTCGGGCGTCTATCCGACCGATCCTTCGTTCCACAGCCTTTGGAACCCGAAACAGCTATGTCATCGCGTAAATTTGGACTCAACCTGGTGGTGGTGCTGGCCATCGCTGCCTTGTTCACCGGTTTCTGGGCGCTGGTCAATCGCCCGGTCACGGCACCGAACTGGCCGCAGCAAATCTCCGGCTTCTCGTATTCGCCATTCCAGCAGGGGCAATTCCCACAGAAGGATCAGTATCCGTCTGACGATGAAATGCGCCGTGACCTGGAAATCATGAGCAAGCTGACCGACAACATTCGTATCTATTCGGTAGACGGTTCGTTGGGAGACATCCCGAAACTGGCTGAAGAATTCGGCCTGCGCGTCACCCTCGGCATCTGGATCAGCCCGGACCAGGAACGCAACGAACGGGAAATCACTAAAGCCATCGAACTGGCCAATACCTCCCGCAGTGTTGTGCGCGTGGTGGTCGGCAACGAGGCGCTGTTTCGCGAAGAGATCACCCCGGAAGCGCTGATCGTTCTGCTGGATCGGGTGCGCGCTGCCGTGAAGGTGCCGGTTACCACCTCCGAGCAATGGCACATCTGGGAGAAATACCCGCAACTGGCCAAGCACGTTGACCTGATCGCCGCCCACGTCCTGCCCTACTGGGAATTCATTCCGGTGGACAAGGCCGGCCAGTTCGTCTTCGACCGCGCCCGCGATCTGAAAAAGCTGTTTCCGAAAAAACCGCTGCTGCTCTCCGAGGTCGGCTGGCCGAGCAACGGGCGCATGCGCGGTGGCGCCGATGCATCGCCAGCCGATCAGGCAATTTACCTGCGCACGCTGGTCAACAAGCTCAATCGCCAAGGCTTCAACTACTTCGTGATCGAAGCGTTCGACCAGCCGTGGAAGGCCAGCGATGAAGGTTCGGTCGGCGCCTACTGGGGCGTGTTCAACGCCGCGCGTCAGCAGAAATTCAATTTCGAAGGCCCGGTGGTGGCGATTCCACAATGGCGCGTATTGGCGATCGGCTCAGTGGTGCTGGCGCTGCTGTCGCTGACCCTGCTGATGATCGACGGCTCGGCCCTGCGCCAGCGTGGTCGCACGTTCCTGACGTTTATCGCGTTCCTCTGCGGTTCGGTGCTGGTGTACATCGGTTACGACTACAGCCAGCAATACAGCACGTGGTTCAGCCTCACGGTCGGATTCCTCTTGGCGCTCGGTGCGCTCGGGGTATTCATCGTCCTGCTCACCGAGGCCCATGAACTGGCCGAAGCGGTGTGGATTCACAAACGCCGGCGGGAATTCCTGCCGGTGCTGGGCGATTCTGATTACCGGCCGAAGGTGTCGATCCATGTGCCGTGCTACAACGAGCCGCCAGAGATGGTCAAACAGACCCTCGACGCCCTCGCCGCCCTCGACTATCCCGACTTCGAAGTCCTGATCATCGACAACAACACCAAGGACCCGGCGGTGTGGGAGCCGGTGCGCGATTACTGCGCAACCCTCGGCCCGCGCTTCAAGTTCTTCCACGTTTCGCCGCTGGCCGGTTTCAAGGGCGGCGCGCTGAATTACCTGATCCCGCACACCGCCAAGGATGCCGAAGTCATTGCCGTGATCGACTCCGATTACTGCGTGCACCCGAACTGGCTCAAGCACATGGTGCCGCACTTCGCCGACCCGAAAATCGCCGTGGTGCAGTCGCCGCAGGATTATCGCGACCAGAACGAAAGCACCTTCAAGAAGCTCTGCTACGCCGAATACAAAGGCTTCTTCCATATCGGCATGGTCACCCGCAACGACCGTGACGCGATCATTCAGCACGGCACCATGACCATGACCCGCCGTTCCGTGCTGGAGGAATTGGGCTGGGCTGACTGGTGCATCTGTGAAGACGCCGAACTGGGTCTGCGCGTGTTCGAGAAAGGCCTGTCGGCGGCGTATTACCACGACAGCTACGGCAAGGGCCTGATGCCGGATACCTTCATCGACTTCAAGAAACAGCGTTTCCGCTGGGCCTATGGCGCGATCCAGATCATCAAGCGCCACACCCGCAGCCTGCTGCGCGGCAAGGACACCGAACTGACTCGCGGTCAGCGTTATCACTTCCTCGCTGGCTGGCTGCCGTGGGTCGCCGATGGCATGAACATCTTCTTCACCGTCGGCGCGTTGCTGTGGTCGGCGGCGATGATCATCGTGCCGCAACGGGTCGATCCGCCGCTGCTGATTTTCGCGATCCCGCCGCTGGCGCTGTTCGTGTTCAAGGTCGGCAAGATCATCTTCCTTTATCGCCGCGCCGTCGGTGTGAATCTGAAGGATGCGTTCTGCGCGGCACTGGCGGGGCTGGCGTTGTCGCACACCATCGCCAAAGCGGTGCTGTACGGTTTCTTCACCAGCAGCATTCCGTTTTTCCGCACACCGAAAAACGCTGACAACCACGGCTTCTGGGTGGCGATCAGCGAGGCTCGCGAGGAGCTGTTCATCATGCTGTTGCTGTGGGGCGCGGCGCTGGGGATCTTCCTCGTGCAGGGCATTCCGAGCAATGACATGCGCTTCTGGGTAACCATGCTGCTGGTGCAGTCGCTGCCGTATCTGGCGGCGCTGATCATGGCGTTCCTGTCGTCGCTGCCCAAACCTGTGGCCAAGGCTGAGCCGGCACCGGTCGTCTAAATCCGCAACGCAGCACTAAACGGCGGCCAATGGTCGCCGTTTTGCTTTAAGATAACCGCCATTTTGCGGGCGCGCTCCTATCCCTGTGGGAGCGAGCTTGCTCGCGAAGGCTTTGTAACATTCAACCCTTATGTTGCCTGTTACACCGCTTTCGCGAGCAAGCTCGCTCCCACATTGGCCTCGCTCAAATTCATGATCCGGAGTTTTCCATGACGGCCCACGCCGACCTATCGCCGACCCTTCAACTGGCCATCGACCTGATCCGCCGTCCTTCCGTGACCCCGGTCGATGCCGACTGCCAGAAGCAGATGATGCAGCGCCTGGGCAATGCCGGTTTCACCCTGGAGCCGATGCGCATCGAAGATGTGGATAACTTCTGGGCCACTCATGGCAACAACGACGGCCCGGTGCTGTGCTTCGCCGGCCACACCGACGTGGTGCCGACCGGTCCGGTTACCGCATGGCAGATCGACCCGTTCAACGCCGTGATCGACGAACACGGCATGCTCTGTGGCCGTGGCGCGGCGGACATGAAAGGCAGCCTGGCGTCGATGACCGTCGCCGCCGAGCGTTTCGTCGCCGATTACCCGAACCATAAAGGCAAGGTCGCTTTCCTCATCACCAGCGACGAAGAAGGCCCGGCGCATCACGGCACCAAGGCTGTGGTCGAGCGTCTGGTGGCGCGCAACGAGCGTCTGGACTGGTGCATCGTTGGCGAGCCGTCGAGCACCACGCTGGTCGGCGATGTGGTGAAAAATGGCCGTCGTGGCTCCCTCGGCGCCAAGCTCACGGTCAAAGGCGTGCAGGGTCATGTGGCCTACCCGCATCTGGCGAAGAACCCGATCCACCTCGCCGCTCCGGCGCTGGCAGAGCTGGCCGCCGAGCACTGGGACCACGGCAACGATTTCTTCCCGCCGACCAGTTTCCAGATTTCCAACCTCAATTCCGGCACCGGCGCGACCAACGTGATCCCGGGTGATCTGGTGGCGGTATTCAACTTCCGTTTCTCCACCGAATCGACCGTCGAAGGCCTGCAGAAACGCGTTGCCGACATCCTCGACAAGCATGGTCTGGACTGGCACATCGACTGGGCACTGTCCGGCCTGCCATTCCTCACCGAACCGGGCGCGCTGCTTGATGCGGTGTCGTCGAGCATCAAGGACATCACCGGTCGCGAAACCAAGGCGTCGACCAGCGGCGGCACCTCCGATGGCCGCTTCATCGCGACCATGGGCACGCAAGTGGTTGAACTGGGCCCGGTCAACGCGACCATCCACCAGGTCAACGAGCGCGTGCTGGCAGCCGATCTCGACGTGCTGACGGAAATCTATTACCAGACCCTGATCAAGTTGCTCGCCTGATGCTCGCGTGCCCGATCTGCAGTGAGCCGCTCAATGCGGTAGAGAACGGCGTGGTCTGCCCCGCCGGGCATCGGTTTGACCGTGCGCGTCAGGGTTATCTGAACCTGTTGCCGGTGCAGCACAAGAACAGCCGCGACCCGGGCGACAATCAAGCGATGGTCGAGGCGCGGCGTGATTTCCTCAACGCCGGGCACTACGCGCCAGTCGCCAGGCGTCTGGCTGAATTGGCGGCTAGTTATGCGCCGGAGCGCTGGGTCGACATCGGGTGTGGCGAGGGTTACTACACCGCGCAAATCGCCGAAGCTTTGCCGAACGCTGATGGCTACGCGCTGGACATCTCCCGCGAAGCGGTCAAACGCGCCTGCAAACGCAACCCGGCAATCACCTGGTTGATCGCCAGCATGGCCCGCGTGCCGTTGGCTTCGGGCAGTTGCCAGTTTCTCGCCAGCGTCTTCAGTCCGTTGGACTGGGAGGAAGCCAAGCGTCTGCTCAGCGTCGGCGGCGGGCTGATGAAAGTCGGCCCGACCCGTGGCCATCTGATGGAATTGCGCGAACGCCTGTACGACGAAGTGCGCGAATACACCGACGACAAGCATCTTGCTCTGGTGCCGGCAGGCATGGCCTTGGCGCACAGCGAAACCCTGGAATTCAAGTTGATTCTGGACAAGCCCGAGGACCGCGCCAACCTGTTGGCGATGACGCCTCACGGCTGGCGTGCCAGTGCCGAGCGTCGTGCGGCGGTGATCGAGCAGGCCGAGCCGTTCGAGACCACCGTGTCGATGCGCTACGATTATTTCGTTCTTCAATAACTTTTGGTCTCGGGCACAGGCCCGGGGCCGGCTAAATCCGCGAATGGATTTTTCAGACCCGCAGTGAGGACATCCATGCGCCAACCGGACATCGAGATTTACCTGAAAGACGCCGACGTCGACCACAAGGCCATTTCCGCCTGGCTCGGCGCCGCGCTGGGCCCGTGCAGCGACTGGGTGCAGAAAGGCCAGACGTACAAGTGCAAGGCCGGCAATGTGCCGGTGACCTGGCTGCCGAAAGCCGTGGGCAAGTGGAACAGCCTGTACCTGGAAAGCGACCAGACCCCCTGGGACGACGACATCGCCTGCGCCCGCGCAGCCTTCGCGGCACTGAACGTCGAAGTGCGCTGCGCACCGGGGACGTGGGTCGAAGAAGAAGGTGAAGAAACCGCTGATCGCTGGATTCGCATCAGCGAAGACGGGGAAGAAGAGATCACCTGGAAAACCGCGTAACCAGGGCAACGTAGAGCCCACGTGGGAGCGAGCCTGCTCGCGAATGCGCAGTGTCAGTCGATATGAATGGTGACTGATACACCGCATTCGCGAGCAGGCTCGCTCCCACAGTGGTTTTTGGCGCTCTGCAGATTTGTGTTACAGGCCTACAACATCCTCAGCCTGCAACCCCTTCTCGCCGGTGATTACCGCGTACTCGACCTGTTGACCTTCGGTCAGCGAGCGGTGCCCTTCGCCGCGAATCGCGCGGTAGTGCACGAACACGTCCACGCCGTCGTCGCGCTGGATAAAGCCATAGCCTTTGGCGTCGTTGAACCACTTCACGTTGCCGGTTTCGCGTGTTGCCATCTGTTCATACTCCTTTTTTATTATTGAACGGGCTTTTCGCAGGAAAGCCTTCGAGGAACGTCAGCCTGCGTCCGACGTCCATGACAGGGCACCGGCAACAGAGCGCCGAGTATATGACAGGTGAAGAAACTCTCAACAGGAGATTACTTCGGCGCTTTTTTGCCGATTTTCGCCTAATACGGCAAACTGTCCGCCCCGAGCGCCTGCTCGGTTTTATTCACTCACGCAGAAGCCGTATGACCCGTTCCCCGTTCCGCCGTCTTGTGTTTGGCACCCTGCGCCGCCTGTTGTATCTCTGGGTTCGCTCCGAGACCATCAATCAGTCGTCGTTCACTCTTAACCTCGACCGCAGTCGTCCGGTGTTCTACGTCCTGCAAAACCCTTCGCTGACCGATCTGGCGGTGGTTGACACAGAGTGCACCAAGGCCGGTTTGCCACGCCCGGTGCTGGCGGTGTCGGTGGGTTCACTCATCGAACCAGCGGCGTTTTTCTATTTGACGCCGGACCCGGACTGGCTCGGTCGCCAGGACAAACGCGGCGCGCCGCCGACTCTCACCCGTCTGGTCAGCGCGCTGACTCAGAATGCTGCCGAAGACGCGCAGATCATTCCGGTCAGCGTGTTCTGGGGCCAGTCCCCGGACAGCGAAAACAGTCCGTGGAAACTGTTGTTCGCCGACAGCTGGGCAGTCACCGGCCGTCTGCGCCGGCTGCTGAGCATCATCGTCCTCGGGCGTAAAACCCGCGTGCAGTTTTCCGCGCCGATCCACCTGCGCGAACTGATCGATCACAACAAGGGACATGAGCGCACCGTGCGCATGGCCCAGCGCATCCTGCGCGTGCACTTCCGCAACCTCAAAGCTGCGGTGATCGGTCCGGACATTTCCCACCGGCGCAATCTGGTCAAAGGCCTGCTCAACCAGCCGCTGGTCAAACAGGCGATCCTCGACGAGGCCGAGCGCGAAAAAATCTCGCCGGAAAAAGCCAAGGCCCAGGCCCTGCGCTACGGCAACGAGATCGCCTCGGACTACACCTACACCGCGATCCGCTTTCTCGAAGTGGTGCTGAGCTGGTTCTGGAACAAGATCTACGACGGCATCAAGGTCAACCACATCGAGGGCGTGCAGAACGTCGCGCAAGGTCACGAAGTGATCTACGTGCCGTGCCACCGCAGCCACATCGATTACTTGCTGCTCTCGTATCTGCTGTTCCGCAACGGCCTGACCCCGCCGCACATTGCTGCCGGGATCAACCTGAACATGCCGGTGATCGGCAGCCTGCTGCGTCGCGGCGGTGCGTTCTTCATGCGCCGCACCTTCAAGGGCAATCCGTTGTACACCTCGGTGTTCAACGAATACCTGCACACGCTGTTCACCAAAGGTTTCCCGGTCGAGTATTTCGTCGAGGGCGGTCGCTCCCGCACCGGGCGCATGCTGCAACCGAAAACCGGCATGCTCGCGATCACCCTGCGCAGTTTCCTGCGTTCGTCGCGGATGCCGATCGTCTTCGTGCCGGTGTACATCGGATACGAGCGCGTGCTCGAAGGCCGCACCTACCTCGGCGAACTGCGTGGGGCGAGCAAGAAAAAAGAATCGATCTTCGATATTTTCAAAGTGATCGGCGCGCTCAAGCAGCGCTTCGGTCAGGTCGCGGTCAACTTCGGCGAGCCGATCAAACTGGCGGAATTCCTCGACGCCGAGCAACCGGACTGGCGCCAGCAGGAACTCGGTCCGCAGTTCAAACCGGCGTGGCTCAACGAAACCACCAACCGCCTCGGCGAGAAAGTCGCCCGGCATCTGAACGAAGCGGCGGCAATCAATCCAGTGAATCTGGTGGCGCTGGCTCTGCTGTCGACCACGCGTCTGGCCCTGGATGATCGCGCCATGGCGCGGGTGCTGGATCTGTATCTGGCGCTGCTGCGCAAAGTCCCGTATTCGCCACACACCACCTTGCCGGAAGGCGATGGCCGGGCGCTGATCGAGCATGTGAAAGACATGGATCTGCTCGCCGAGCAGAACGATGCGCTGGGCAAGATTCTGTATCTGGACGAGCAGAACGCGGTCCTGATGACTTACTACCGCAACAACGTCCTGCACATTTTCGCTCTGCCGTCGTTGCTGGCGAGTTTCTTCCAGAGCACCTCGCGCATGAGCCGCGAGCAGATCCTGCGCTACACCCGCGCGCTGTATCCGTACCTGCAATCGGAGCTGTTCATCCGCTGGAGCCTGGATGAACTCGACGCGGTGATCGACCAGTGGCTGGAAGCGTTCGTCGAGCAGGGCCTGCTGCGTTTCGAGAAAGACCTGTACCTGCGTCCGGCGCCGAGTTCGCGGCATTTCGTGCTGCTGACGCTGCTGTCGAAAAGCATCGCGCAGACCCTGCAGCGCTTCTACATGACCGTGTCCCTGCTGCTCAACAGCGGCCAGAACAGCATCAGCGCCGAAGAGCTGGAAGATCTGTGCACAGTGATGGCCCAGCGTCTGTCGATCCTCCATGGCCTCAATGCGCCGGAATTCTTCGACAAGAGTCTGTTCCGCCACTTCATCCAGACCCTGCTCGACCTCGACGTCCTGCGCCGCGACGAAGCCGGCAAGCTCAGCTATCACGAACTGCTCGGCGAGCTGGCCGAAGGCGCGGCCAAGCGCGTGTTGCCGGCGGAGATTCGCCTGTCGATCCGCCAGGTCGCGCTGCACCGCAGTGAAGATGCGGCGGATCAGATCACGCCACAGCCTGAGGCTTGAAGCCTTAGACCTGTGGGAGCGAGCCTGCTCGCGAAGACGGAGTGTCAGTCGCCATTTAGTTTGACTGAACCAGCGCTTTCGCGAGCAGGCTCGCTCCCACATTGAAAGGAGATTCACCCATGAAAAAACTGCTAACCCTCGCCTCCGCCACGCTGCTCAGCGCCTGCCAATCAACCACACCCGCCGGCAAGGCCAGCCTCGACGGCGAAGTCTTCTACCTGCAACGCATCGCCCTGCCCCCGAGCGCGACCCTGAGTGTGAGCCTGCAAGATGCGTCGCTGGCCGATGCACCGGCCATCATCCTCGCCGAACAGAACGGCCCGATCAAAGGGCAGGTGCCGCTGCCGTTTCAATTGAGCTACGATCCGGCGCAGGTCAAATCCGGCCACCGTTACTCGGTCAGCGCGCGCATTGAAGTCAACGGCGAGCTGATGTTCATCACCACCGAAAACCACGCCGTACAACTCGACGGCAACGACCCGCAGCCGCTGAAAATCCGCGTCGACGCCGTTCGTTAATCCATTTTTCGCCACAAGGAAGCCGCCATGCGCCGCCCTACCCTTCGCTTCGCCGCCGCCTGCGCCGGTCTGCTGATCTCCGCCAACGCCTTGGCCTTGTCGCTCAACGATCTGTCGCAACAAGACGCCACCGGCGGCCTCAAGGACGCCCTGACCCAAGGCGCACAAATCGCCGTGAAACAACTCGGCACCCCGGGCGGTTTCAGCAACAACCCCGAAGTGAAAATCGAACTGCCGGGCAAACTCGGCAAAGCCGCGAGCAAGATGAAAGCCTTCGGCATGGGCGCCCAGGTCGAAGAACTGGAAACCGCGATGAACAAAGCCGCCGAATCCGCCGTGACCCAGGCCCAGCCAATTCTCGTCGATGCAGTGAAGAAAATGAGTGTGGCCGACGCCAAAGGCATTCTCAGCGGCGGCAACGATTCCGCCACCCAATATCTGAACAAATCCAGCCGCGAACAGATCCGCGCGAAATTCCTGCCCATCGTCAAACAAGCCACCGACAAGGTCGGCGTCGCGCAGAAGTACAACGCCTTTTCAGGTCAAGCTGCGGCTTTCGGTGTCGTCGACGCCAAGAGCGCCAACGTTGAAAGCTACGTCACCGAACAGGCACTCAATGGTTTGTTCGAGATGATCGGCAAGCAGGAAGAAACAATTCGTCAGAACCCGGCCGCTGCGGCGACTAGTCTGGCGAAGAAGGTGTTTGGTACGCTTTAAGTCGTTACAACATGGGGGCGATTCAATTCGCTCCCATGCTTGCCTCCACGTAAAGAACTACGTAAAAAAAACACCCACTCCCGCCCCATCTTCCTTCTCTCAAAAAGCTGCAATTGGTCCAGCCCTTCCAGAATCGACGCCGCCTCGCTACCCGAGCAGGAAAAATTTTCCGCGACATTGCTCGCCGTAAACTCCTTCGCCTCCCCGCTTTTAGCCACCTGATAAACCGCGCGCTGCCGTTCCGTCAGTTGAGCAATTACGCCAGAGCTCGTCAGCCAGCGCTCAAAGTCCTGAGTGTCTGCCAGACTCTTGCGGTACACAGTTAAAAACCGACCACGGCTCGCAAAATCACCGCGCATTGAAACTCGATGAAATAAGTCAGATCCAGCTCATCTGCCTCGGTGTGCAGGTAGGAGCGTCCGTATTTCACCGGTGCATTGCGCAGCAACAGACTGATCGCAATGTAGCGAAACGCCGCGAACTCATGTTTGAACATGAACCAGTAAAACAAGACTCTCGCGACCCGCCCGTTACCGTCGCGAAATGGATGTTCATAACCCATGGCGAAATGCAGCGTCACGGCCTTGATCAGTGGATGCAGATAATTTTTGTCCAGAATCGAGGCAGCGGGCCGGTTGATCCAGGCGGACAACCTCGCCAACCGCGCAACCAATCCTGCAGCAGGAGGTGGTCGGTGCACGGTGTTGCCTGAACCATCCTGAACAACCACCTCATCATTGGTCCGGAACAATCCGGGGGAATACTGCTCGTCGTCGATCCCCTCCACACCCACTCGATGGATCTCTGCAATCAGCTCAATGCTCAGAGGTTCATAACGCTTTTCCCAAGCGAAATTCATCATTCGATAATTACCCATTACCATGCGCTCATCCGGCGTCCGCGGCTGGCGCTGATGCTTGAGCATGTCCTTGGCAACACGAGTCGTGGTCGCCGCACCCTCCAACTGGCTACTGGCGATGGCCTCGTCTTCGATCAAGTCATTGAGCAGACAACAGAAATGCGCCCGCTCGCCGATCTGACTGGTCATGTAATCCAGCGCGGCCGTACTGGCGTAACGATCCACCACAGCCAAGGTTTTCTGCGCCAACGGCGTTGGCACGTATTTGCCCCACTGCACCGGCTCGCCCAACGGCAACAAATGAATGTACTGGGCCGCCCGCGCCTTCTTCCCCAACGTCCAACAAAGGTTCGCGTCCAACCCTACCGCCCAGCGAAAGCGCAACGCCTCGAATGGCAAGTAGCGCCCCTGATCATCGAGCGGCTTGAGCAACGCCAGATAATCCGCAAGTCGTTGCTTGTGTGGCGAGCGGGCCAACAGGTCGAAAACAGGATCCGTTCTGCCGGCTAATGTCGGTGGTTTCTTCATCAGACAGACTCAAGGACTCGGAAAAGCAGAACCCGGAGTACAGCATTGGACGGCCAGCGCCTCAAGATCGGAGGATTCTGAAAAAGCTGTAGGAAGGCAGCGTGAATTGGCGATTCGAAATGAATTGGCTGTCAGACCGCCTTCGCGAGCAGGCTCAATTCCACAGAAAAGCAAAGCAGCACAGCTGCCCGCGGCGAAGCCGCCCCACTCAACAATGAGCGCAAGCTCGAGTGCTCTTGATCTTGCTTTTGATCCACCGGCGACGTCGGAAGGCTGAGTGGAGGAATTGATCCGGGCGTGGGAGCGCAGCGACCGTCTGGCGCAGCCAGACACAGCGCAAGGAGGTGCAGCGAAGCAAACCGTAGCCGCTGCGCCCGGATCGATCCCGCAGCGAAGGAACCCGAGCCTGCGAGGGCCGAACGCAGGAGCAAGCCTTTTTGGGTACTTTTTCGGCGTCTGGAAAAAGTGCCTCGCCGTAAGGGCGAAACCGCCAGCCGCCACACCCACAGCAACGGATATACACCCAAAACCCCCAAGTCATGGTCGGCCCGAAGGCCGCCACGACACAAAAACTCAAGCCTCCTTACGCACCCGAAACCAGGCCGCATACAACGCCGGCAAAAACAACAGCGTCAGCGCAGTCGCAACTATCAACCCGCCCATGATCGCCACCGCCATCGGCCCGAAAAACACACTGCGCGACAGCGGAATCATCGCCAGCACCGCCGCCAGCGCCGTCAACACAATCGGCCGGAAGCGCCGAACCGTAGCCTCGATAATCGCCTGCCAAGGCTTAAGCCCCGAAGCAATATCCTGCTCGATCTGATCGACCAGAATCACCGAATTGCGCATGATCATCCCGGACAACGCGATGGTCCCAAGCATCGCCACAAACCCGAACGGCTGCCGGAACACCATCAGAAACAGGGTCACCCCGATCAAGCCCAACGGCGCCGTCAGAAACACCATCGCCGTGCGCGAGAAACTGCGCAACTGCACCATCAGCAAGGTCAGCACCACGACAATGAACATCGGCACCCCGGCATTCACCGACTTCTGCCCGCGCTCGGAATCCTCCACCGTGCCGCCGACATCCAGCAGATAACCATCGGGCAACTCAGCGCGAATCGGGTCCAGCGTCGGCATGATCTGCTTCACCAGCGTCGCCGGTTGCTCCTTGCCATAAATGTCAGCGCGTACGGTCACGTTCGGCAGGCGGTTGCGGTGCCAGATGATGCCTTCCTCGAAGCCGTATTCCAGCGTGGCAATCTGCGACAACGCCACACTGCGACCGTTATCGGTCGGCACCGCCAGGCTCGGCAACAACGACAATTCAGTGCGCTCGTGCACGGTGCCGCGCAGCAGAATCTCGATCAATTCGTTGTCTTCGCGGTACTGGCTGACCGTCGAGCCGATCAGCGAACTCTGCAGGAATTTCGCCAGATTGGCCGTGCTCACACCGAGAGCGCGGGCGCGATCCTGATCGATGTTCAGATAAACAACTTTGCTCGGTTCTTCCCAATCCAGGTGCACGTTGACCACATGCGGATTCTCGCGAACCTTTGCTGCCACCTTGCGCGCCAATGCACGGACTTCTTCGATGTGTTCACCGGTAACGCGGAACTGCACCGGATAGCCAACCGGCGGCCCGTTTTCCAAGCGAGTGACCCGCGAACGCAGGGCCGGGAATTGTTCGTTGAGGGTTTCGATCAACCAGCTGCGCAGCGCTTCACGCTCTTCAATGGTTTTCGCCAACACCACGAACTGGGCAAAACTCGCCGCCGGCAGTTGCTGATCCAGCGGCAGATAAAAGCGTGGCGAACCGGTGCCGACGTAGGCCACGTAATTATCGATGCCGGCGTGCTCCTTGAGCAGCGCTTCGAGGCGTTTGACTTCACTGGTGGTATTGGCCAGCGAAACACCTTCGGCCAGTTTCAGATCGACCATCAACTCCAGCCGGTTCGAAGCCGGGAAGAACTGCTGCGGGACGAAACGGAACAACATCACCGAGGCGATAAACAGGCCCACGGTGAGCACGATCACCGTCTTGCGATGGGCCACGCACCACTCCACCAGACGCCGGACGCGCTGATAGAACGGCGTCGCATACGGATCCGGTTGACCATCGCCAGTGCCGTGTTTTGCCGCGTGAATTTTCGCCAGATCCGGCAGGAGTTTTTCCCCCAGATACGGCACGAACATCACCGCCGCGACCCATGAGGCGAGCAAGGCAATGGTCACTACCTGGAAAATCGAACGGGTGTATTCGCCGGTGCCGGACTGCGCAGTGGCAATCGGCAGGAAGCCGGCGGCGGTGATCAGCGTGCCGGTGAGCATCGGGAATGCGGTGCTGGTCCAGGCGTAACTCGCCGCGCGAATGCGATCGAAGCCCTGCTCCATTTTGATTGCCATCATTTCCACGGCAATGATCGCGTCATCCACCAACAAGCCCAGCGCCAGCACCAGCGCACCGAGGGAAATCTTGTGCAGGCCGATGCCGAGGTAATACATGCAAGCGAAGGTCATCGCCAGCACCAGCGGAATGGTCAGCGCGACGACCATGCCGGTGCGCACACCGAGGGAAAAGAAGCTCACCAGCAAGACGATCGCCAGCGCTTCGACCAACACCTGAACGAACTCGCCGACGCCGGTTTTTACCGCTGCCGGCTGATCGGACACCTTGCGCAACTGCATGCCGGCCGGGAGGTTTTTCTGGATCCGCGAGAACTCGCCCTCCAGCGCCTTGCCCAGCACCAGAATGTCGCCGCCGTCCTTCATCGCCACGGCCAGACCGATCGCATCGTCGCCCATGAAACGCATGCGCGGCGCCGGTGGGTCGCTGAAACCGCGACGCACATCGGCAATATCGGAGATACGGAACGTACGATCGGCGACGCGGATCGGAAAGTTCTTTATCTCATCGACTGTCTGAAAATTCCCCGAGACGCGTAGCTGCAAGCGCTCGCTGCCGGTTTCGAAGAACCCCGCCGTGGATACCGCGTTCTGTTCCTCCAACGCCTGCTGCACCGCCGCCAGCGGCAAGCCAAGGGTGGCGAGCTTGACGTTGGACAGCTCGACCCAGATTTTCTCGTCCTGCAACCCAAGCAGTTCGACCTTGCCGACGTCCTTGACCCGTTGCAGCTGAATCTGGATGCGGTCGGCGTAATCCTTGAGCACGGCGTAGTCGAAGCCATCGCCGGTCAGCGCGTAGATATTGCCGAAGGTGGTGCCGAACTCATCGTTGAAAAACGGCCCCTGAATTCCCGGCGGCAAGGTCTGGCGGATATCGCCGACCTTCTTGCGCAACTGATACCAGAGATCGGGGATTTGCTTGGAGTGCATCGAGTCGCGGGCGATGAAGGTCACCTGGGATTCACCGGGGCGGGAGAACGACATGATGCGTTCGTACTCGCCGGTTTCCATCAGTTTCTTTTCGATCCGTTCAGTAACCTGGCGCGAGACTTCCTGCGCGGTCGCACCGGGCCAGCGAGTCTGGATGACCATGGCCTTGAAAGTGAACGGCGGGTCTTCGCTCTGGCCGAGTTTGGTGTAGGACAACGCGCCGACAACGGCGAGCAAAAGCATCAGGAACAGTACGATCTGGCGATTACGCAACGCCCATTCTGAGAGGTTGAAGCGCATTGGGGCTTACTCCTTGTTCGCCAGATTGACCACACGGTTGGAGCGATCCACCGGCCGCACCTGCTGGCCGTCGAGCAATACGTGAACGCCGGCAGCCACCACCCAGTCGCTGGCATTCAGGCCCTCGAGCACCGCCACGCTTTTCTCGCCGAACGGACCGACCCGCACCGGGGTTTTCTTCAACGTGTTGTTGCCGTTGACCACCCAGACGTAAGTCGCGCCGTTTTCAGCGGTCAGCGCGGAAAGCGGTATCGACAGCGAGACACTGTCAGCCGATTGCACAAACACCCGGGCGCTCTGCCCCAGTTCAGCCGGCACTTTGCCGCTGGTGAACGAGATACGCGCGGCAAAAGTGCGCGAGCGCGGATCGGCGGACGGCGACAACTCGCGGATCTGCCCGGCAAACCGCTGATTCTGCTGTGCCCACAATTCCACGGTCACTGGCTGACCGACCTTGAAGCGGCCGAAGCTTTGCTCCGGCAGGCTGATCAACACTTCGCGCTCACCATCGGTGGCGAGGGTGAACACGGTTTGCCCGGCAGCGACCACCTGCCCGACTTCCACCGAACGCTTGGCCACCACGCCATCCTGTGGCGCACGCAGCACCGCGTAACTGGCCTGGTTGGTCGAAACGTTGAATTCAGCTTTGATTTGTTTAAGGCGGGCTTCGCCGGAGCGATATAGATTTTCGGCGTTGTCGTAGGCCGAGCGGCTGACCATCTGCCGATCCATCAGGGTTTTGTAGCGATCTCGTTCGGCGCGGACCAGGTTCAGATTGGCCTCGGCGGCGGCGACCTGCGCGCGGGTGGCTTCCAGTTGCAGGCGCACATCCTGCGGATCGAGTTCGGCCAAGGGCTGATCGGCTTTGACGCGCTGGCCTTCGTCGACCAGTCGTCGGCTGACTTTGCCGCCAATGCGGAACGCCAGATCAGGCTCATAGCGGGCTCGCACCTCGCCCGGATAACTTTCCATCGCCTGCGCCGAAGGCTCGGGCTGTACCACCATGGCCGGGCGTACGGTGACTTTGGTCACCTCTTCCTGACCGCACGCCGATAACAGGAACGCCAGACTGACTGGCACGGCAAAGGACAACGCATGGCGGAACATGGTGACGGACCTTTCGCGAATGAGGCTTGGAATATTTATACTGGCGGGTATGGTATTAATAGCAAACTCACCAGTCCAGTATTAAAAGCGAAGAATGTCGAACAATCTTTCAGTTCCAAACGGCCCAGGTCGCCCCAAGGATCTGGCCAAGCGCCAGGCGATCCTGGATGCGGCGAAAACCCTGTTTCTCTGCCATGGCTACGCCAACACCAGCATGGACGCGGTGGCCAGCGAGGCCGGCGTGTCGAAGCTGACGGTCTACAGCCATTTCAACGACAAGGAGACGCTGTTCTCCGCTGCCGTCGTCGCGAAATGCGAGGAACAATTGCCACCGCTGTTCTTCGAATTGCCGGACGGCATCGCGGTGGAAAATGTATTGCTGAACATTGCCCGAGGCTTCCACCAACTGATCAACAGCGATGAATCGGTGAACCTGCACCGTCTGATCATGGCGCTGGGCAGTCAGGACCCGAAGTTGTCGCTGATCTTTTTCGAGGCCGGCCCCGAGCGCGTGGTCAACGGCATGGAAGGTCTGCTGACGAAAATCCATGCGACCGGCGCGCTGAGCATTGACCAGCCACGAAATGCCGCCGAGCATTTCTTCTGCCTGATCAAAGGCGCGGGGAATTTCCGTTTGTTGTACGGCTGCGGCGAGCCGCTGACCGGAGAGGCAGCGGAACGGCATGTGCTGGAGGTGGTGGGGTTGTTTATGCGGGCGTACAAACCCTGACAGTTTTGCGGTGCTTGTGCAGACCGCTTCGCGAGCGGGCTCGCTCCCACACTGGAATGCATTTCAACTGTGGGAGCGAGCCTGCTCGCGAATGGCGCGACACGGTCTCAGGGCTTCAGCGCTTTTTTGGGATAAATGTCATACCGGCTCGATTTGCCATCCAGCGCATGGCTCGGTTTCGGCCCTTCGATGCACGGCGCCTTGCGCGGGCGTTTGACCACCACCCGGTGCGTGGCCAGCGCCAGCGCGGCTTCAAGCAGGGCCGGGGCATCCGGGTCATCGCCCACCAGCGGGCGGAACAGGCGCATCTCTTTTTTCACCAGCGCGGTTTTCTCGCGATGCGGGAACATCGGGTCGAGGTAAATCACCTGCGGCGGCTCCCCTTCCCAACTGCGCATCACTTCGATGGAGTTGCCCTTGAGCAATTTCATCCGCGCCACGATCGGCGCTACATCGAAATCTTCTGCCGCCCGGGCCAAGCCGTCCTCAAGCAGTGCGCCGATCAGCGGCTGGCGCTCGATCAGGCTCATTTCACAACCGAGACTGGCCAGTACAAATGCATCCTTGCCCAGCCCCGCCGTAGCATCGAGCACACGCGGGCGCACGCCTTGGGCGATGCCGACAGCCTTGGCAATCATCTGCCCGCTGCCGCCGCCATACAAACGACGATGCGCCGCACCGCCCTCGACAAAGTCGACCCGCACCGGCCCCGGGGCGTCCGGGCCAAGCTGCTGCAACTGCAAACCCTGCTCGCCGACCTGCAAGGCGAACTCACCGTCGGCCTCGCCGAGCGGCAGGCCGAGACGTTCGGCCCAGTGTGCGGCTTGCGTTTGAAACGCAGGGGCGACGGCCTGGACATGGATGCGGCAGGCCGCGGGTGACTCGATCATGAAAAAACGCTCAAAAAAGTTAAGGATCGACAAAAACCGCCGATAAACCATTCAACGCGCATTTTGCCAGAGCTGAGCGTCAACCGAAAAAAATGTCAGGCATTCTTCCCACATCGATTGGCTACGTTTCGCCCCATGGCGACTTCAGCCGTCATAACACTCAAGCACTGAGCGGCGTCAGTCACCTGTGGCAGGATTTCTTTGCCCAGGCCCTGGCCGAACAGACGAGTGAAGTGGTGCCTGCCTGTGGCACGTTTCCACCGGTTGACCTGAACAGCCCGGAAGAACCGACCGTTGGCAGCGAGCTGCACGCGCACATCGTCAGCCAGCGTGAGTGCGACGTGGTCGAAACCCAGGTTCGCCCGCCGGAGCCACTGTTCCTGCCGATCGCCGAGTTCGAAATGGAGCTGCTGGACAAGCCGTTCCCACCGTTCCCGCCAGAAGAACTCAAGGCTCAGCAAGAGCAACAGGATTTCGACAGCAGCTGGGTACGCCCGATTGTGATCAACAATGGCCAGCCACTGCCAGAGCCAGGCCCTGCTCCGCAGAAACGTCCGCTGTACCTGCCGATTGCCGAGTTCGACCTGGACTTGCTGCAGAAGCCTTACCCGCCGTTCCCTCCGGAAGAAATCGTCGAGCAACAGAAAGCCCTGGACTTCGATAATGGCTGGGCTCGCCCGATCGTTCTGCAGAACCTGCGCCTCGCCGCCTGATCCTCAACGACACACGCTCCAGCGCCCGACATCGACATGAAAGTGATTGCGATGAGCGGCGTTGTAGTCCGGACTCAACACCACACTGAATGACTCACAGGCGCCGTCACGCAGCTGGCGCAAAAACTCTGCGTCCTGGTTTTGCTTGGGCCAATCCTTGAGCACGCTGATCGTGCGCCCGTCAGACAGGCGGAAACCGGCGATGTCCAGCGCATCGGCACTCGCATGTCGGCTAAGGGCACCGCTCTCACGGTTGTAGACATTGCGACAGGCGAAGCTGCCGAGGTGATCGACCCGCGCCACTTTCTGCCCATAAAGCGATTGCGCCGCCGGATGCAGGGTGTGGTGTTCAAACATTGCGTAGGCCACCGCCAGCGGGCAACTGGCGATGAAACTGCTGCTCAGCGCCACTTCACCGCCCTGCACCCGCAGAGCACCGATCAGCGGACACTTGGCGCCCGGGCTGTCGGCCTGGGGGCTGACGCGCAGATCCGAGCTGCTCAGCGCCTGTGCGCAAAGCTCGGGATCACTGCGCAGGCGCATGAGTTTGTAACCGGTCAGCCAGTTGGGCGCGGCCTTTATGTCCAATGGCGCCCACGGGTTCCACTGCGGCGGCACCTCCAGCCAGCCGCGCCAGACACTCACTGCTGCGCCACCCATCGCGAGCAACATCCCCCAGAACAGCCAACGTCCCATGCTCAGTCCTTGAAGAATTGATTGGCCCTGGCATACGGCATCGACTGTGACGTGAAGCCAAAGCTGCCGGATTGCTGGATTTCTTCAGCTGCGCGGAAGAACTCGCCGAACGCCGCCAGCGCCAGTGCCGAGCCGGTGCTGATGCGGCGTACGCCCAGTTCCTCGAGCTGTTGCACGGTCAGTTTCAAACCGCCAGACATCAGCACATTGACCGGTTTCGGCGCCACCGCTTGCACCACTGCACGCACTTCTTCGGCGCTGCGCAAACCCGGTGCATAGAGCACGTCGGCACCCGCCGCGGCAAATGCCTGCAAACGGCGAATGGTGTCGTCGAGATCGGGATTACCGTGCAGGTAATTTTCCGCGCGGGCCGTGAGAATGAAGGGAAACGGCAGGGTACGCACCGCCGCGACGGCAACTTCAATCCGCGCCACGGCGTGTTCGAAGCAATAGATCGGCGCGCCCGGGCGCCCGGTCGCGTCCTCGATCGACCCGCCCACCGCGCCCGCCTCGGCGGCGTGCAGAAGGCTCTGCGCAGACTCCAGCGGATCATCGGCAAAGCCGTTTTCCAGATCCACCGCCACCGGCAGATCCGTCGCCGCGACAATCGCGCGGACATTGGCCAGGGTCTCGTCGAGACTCAGTGCGCCATCAACCTTGCCCTGGGAAAACGCGTAACCGGCGCTGGTGGTGGCCAAGGCCTGATAGCCAAGACTGGCGAGCATCTTTGCCGAGCCGGCATCCCACGGATTGGGGATGACGAAGCTCCCCTGGCGATCATGCAGGGCCTTGAAGGCTTGGGCTTTGAGGAGTTGCTGCTGACTGACTTGGACGTTCATCGACGGGCTCCCGGGCAGAAAAAACCCACCTCAGAGCAAGCCAAGCTGCTCGGCGGCGGGTTCTCTGTATAGCTCAGGCAGCGCGGGCAAGCCAGGCAAACGTTGCATCAGTTGTGCGTGAAAACGTTGCGCCAGTTTCGCTGCCAACAGGTTGTCGGCGGTATGCAGAAAGACGTAGGGCGTGCGGCCCTCTTCGATCCATTCAGCGACTTTCGCCAACCACGGCACAAGAAACGCATCGTTGGCCTCAAGCTCGGGATGGCCGATGAAACGCACCTGCGGAAACTGCGTGAACGCCGCCGGACGGGTCGGTACACGCGGCTTTTTCGACTGCGCGTGGATCACCGAGGACTCGGTCGACAAGCAACTGAACAGCGCGCGCGGGTCGAGACAGATGCGCTCGACACCGCGATCCAGCAACAGACGATTGAGCAGACGCTCGCTCTCGCCCTTGGCGAAGAACTGTTCATTGCGCACCTCGACCGCAAGCGGGCAATCCAGCGCATCTATAAACGCCGCGAGCTCCGGCAGACGCTGCGGCGTGAAGCTTTTCGACAGTTGCAGCCATAGTGGCGAAACACGTTCGCCTAACGGCTTGAGTAATTGCAGGAAGGTTTCGGCAGCGGTCAGTTGCTCGCGCAAGTCGCCGCTGTGGCTGATGTCGCCGGGGAATTTGGCAGTGAAGCGAAAGTGCGCCGGCATGATCTCGGCCCAGCGCTGCACAGTGGCTGGCGACGGACTGGCGTAGAAGGTGGTGTTGCCTTCGACGGCGTTGAACACCTGGCAGTAGAGAGCGAGAAAGTCGGAGGTTTTTGCGTCTACCGGATACAGATACTCGCGCCAGGCATTTTCGCTCCAGGACGGGCAACCGAGGTAGTAAGGCAGATCCATCAGATATACAGATCGAGGCCCAGCACGTCTGCGTCCCAATCGACAAAACCGGCGGTGCTCAGGTAGCTGGCCAGGGCCATGGCTACGCTCTTCTTCATCGCGCGGTGGTAAATCATGTCTTGCTGACGGGCAGGCAGGTTGCTCAGGCGTTGCGCGGTGCCTTGAGCGGCACGAGCGGCCATCTGCTCTTCACTCGGGAATTCCAGCTCGCCGTCGATGATGTCGACGGACTCATCCAGCGCCGCATTGCCTTTACGCGGCTTGCGCTTGATGGGGTAGGACTGAGTGGAAACGCCGTCTATACGCATAATGTCATGCTCGGTATCGATGATGGCAATTTAGCGGCACTTGACCGACTTAGCAAACCGCCGAGTGATAACTAGAACACATAAAGCGCAAAAGGTTTTAAGCGAGGGGGCAGAAACTGACGATTGGCGATATTTGTATGTGACCGCGTACCTGTGGGAGCGAGCCTGCTCGCGAAGGGTGCAGCACATTCAACAAATGCATTGACTGACCAGAAGCCTTCGCGAGCAGGCTCGCTCCCACAGGAGAAAGTGTCGTATCAGCGGGCTTTCGGGGTGGCGACTTTATCGCGCAGGTAGACCGGTTGCGCATCGTCGGCGGGGATCGCCTCACCGCGCTCCCAGGCGAAACGCGCCAAGGTCAACAGGTCTTCGGCGTGGGGCAGCATGCCGGCGTCGGAGCCGCTCAGATTGACCGCGATGCGCTCACCATAACCCCAACCGGTACCGGCACCGAACCAGTCACCTGTGGCATCGGCCGGTAGCGCAGCCACCTCCGGCGGCAGCACCGCTTCGGCACCAACCAGACGCATCTCCCCCAACGTCTCGCGGTAGCAGCCCCAATACACCTCATCCATCCGCGCATCGATCGCAGCCGCGACCTGGCTTACACCCTGCTCACGAAAGGCACGCTGGGCGAGCACGGCAAGGTTGGATACCGGCAACACTGGACGATCCAGAGCAAAGGCCAAACCCTGCACCACACCAATGGCAATGCGCACGCCGGTAAACGCGCCCGGGCCACGGCCGAAAGCAATCGCGTCGACCGCTTGCAGCGTGGTGCCGGCATCGGCGAGCAATTGCTGGATCATCGGCAGCAGCTTCTGCGCGTGCAGGCGCGGGATCACCTCGTAATGGCTCGTCACCTTGCCGTCATGCAGCAAGGCAACGGAGCAAGCTTCAGTCGCGGTGTCCAGGGCCAGCAAGGTGCTCATCGATGTTTCCAAAACAGGGGTGGGGAAAAAAGTGCGTCAGTATAAACAACTACGGCCCGCAAGCGGGCCGTGGATGATGCAGCCGATCAGACTTTTCAGCTCAGCGCGGCCAGTACCTTGGCGGTGATCGCATCGACCGAACCCACGCCTGGAATGTGGCTGTACTTCGGCTTGCCACCATTGGCGGCAGACAGCTTCTGGTAGAACTCCACCAGCGGCTTGGTCTGCGAATGGTAGACCGACAGACGATGACGCACGGTTTCTTCGGTGTCGTCCTTGCGCTGCACCAGCTCTTCGCCGGTGATGTCGTCCTTGCCAGCCAGTTTCGGCGGGTTGTAGACAATGTGGTAAACGCGGCCGCTGGCTTCGTGAACACGGCGACCGGCGATGCGCTGGACGATTTCTTCGTCTTCAACAGCGATTTCAACCACAGCGTCCAGCTCGACACCGGCAGTGACCAGCGCTTCAGCCTGCGGAATGGTGCGCGGGAAGCCGTCGAACAGGAAACCGTTGGCGCAATCAGGTTGAGCGATGCGGTCCTTGACCAGCGCGATGATCAGGTCATCCGACACCAGGCCGCCGGCATCCATGATGCTCTTGGCTTGCACGCCCAGTGGAGTGCCAGCCTTGACCGCAGCACGCAGCATGTCGCCGGTGGAGATTTGCGGAATGCCGAATTTCTCGGTGATGAACTTTGCCTGAGTACCTTTACCGGCCCCGGGAGCTCCCAGCAGAATGACGCGCATCGATGTGCTCCTCAATTTTTTATATAAAAGCTTTACAAAACAAAGGATTCGCTCGTAACAGGCGGATCCTGAAAATACGGGTCGTGGCCGCACAAACGGCCAAAGGCTGATCAAGATACACAGCAGGCTGCGCCCACACAAGACGCCAAAAGTCGGAGAAACCGACGCCCGCCGTGACCTCGCGACGCGGTAACCCAAGTCGCAACCCAAACATTAACTGTCGCCTGGCGGCACTTTCCTACGCCAGGAGAAGCGGCATCCGGCCCTTGTCGCGAATGCCGCCAGAGGTGCTCAGCAACCTTAGCCGGTATTGCGCAATCCGGCGGCAATCCCTGCTACAGACACCAGCAGCGCCTGTTCCACCGGGCTGCCCTGCTCGACATCCTGCTGCCGCGAACGCGCCAACAGCTCGGCCTGCAATAGATGCAGCGGGTCGAGGTAGGTGTTGCGCAAGCGGATGAATTCGAGGGTGTCGGGGCTGTGCGCCAGCAGCTGCGACTGCCCGGTCAGGCCCAGTACCACCGAGCATGCCTGCGACAATAGGTCGCGTAACTGCGCGCCCAACGGCAGCAGATCGGCTTCGACCAAACGTTCGTCATAGGACTGCGCGATATCCGCGTCGGCCTTGGCCAAGACCATTTCCAGCATGTCGATACGAGTGCGGAAGAACGGCCACTGTTCGCGCATCTGCCCCAGCAGCTCACCTTCGCCGCGCTCCAGCGCTTTGCTCAGCGCAGTCTCCCAACCCAGCCAGGCCGGCAGCATCAATCGGGTTTGGGTCCAGCCGAAAATCCACGGGATCGCCCGCAGGCTTTCGATACCGCCCGCACGGCGTTTGGCCGGGCGACTGCCGAGCGGCAAACGTCCGAGTTCCTGCTCCGGGGTCGACTGACGGAAGTACTCAACGAATTGCGAATTTTCCCGCACCACCTGGCGGTAAGCGCTGACACCGTCCGCCGCCAATTCGTCCATCAGATGGCGCCATTCCGGAGTCGGCGGCGGCGGTGGCAGCAAGGTCGCTTCGAGCACGGCGGCCAGATACAGATTGAGGTTTTGCTCGGCGATATCCGGCAGGCCGAATTTGAAACGAATCATTTCGCCCTGTTCGGTCGTACGGAAACGCCCAGCCACCGAACCCGGCGGCTGCGACAGAATCGCCGCGTGCGCCGGACCGCCGCCACGGCCAACGGTGCCGCCACGACCGTGGAACAGCAGCAGTTCGACTTGCTGCTCACGGCAGATTTCCACCAGTCGTTCCTGCGCCCGATATTGGGCCCACGCCGCAGCGGTGGTGCCGGCATCCTTGGCCGAGTCGGAATAGCCGATCATCACTTCCTGCGGGCCGTGCAAACGCGCGCGATAGCCAGGCAACAGCAGCAGACGTTCCATCACCGGCCCGGCGTTGTCGAGGTCGGCGAGGGTTTCGAACAGCGGCACCACGCGCATCGGCCGCAGTACACCGGATTCCTTGAGCAGCAGTTGCACCGCGAGCACATCGGAAGCGGCGCCGGCCATGGAAATCACGTAGGAGCCCAGCGAAGCAGCAGGCGCGGCAGCGATTTCCTTGCAGGTGTTAAGCACTTCGGCGGTGTCCGCCGACGGTTTGAAATGCGCGGGCAGCAACGGTCGACGGTTGCTCAGCTCCTCGGTGAGGAAGTTGATGCGCTGTTCTTCATCCCAATCTTCGTAGCGGCCGAGGCCGAGGTAATCGGTGATTTCCGTCATCGCCGAGCTGTGCCGGGTCGAATCCTGACGCACATCGAGGCGCACCAGAAACAGGCCGAACGTCACCGCCCTACGCAGGCAATCGAGCAACGGCCCGTCGGCGATGACGCCCATGCCGCACTCGTGCAGGGAGTTGAAACACAACTGCAACGGCTCGAGCAGGTCGCGATTGTCGTGCAGCACATCGGCGGTGGCCGGGGTCGGCGCGGTCAACGCGGCATGCGCCCAGTTGCGTGTGGCGCGCAGGCGTTCGCGCAGTTGCTTGAGCACCGCGCGATACGGTTCGGCACTGTCGCCAGCCTTGGCCTTCAGCGCGTCGCTGGCCTGCTGCATCGACAGTTCGGCAGCAAGGTGATCGACATCGCGCAGATACAAGTCAGCGGCCATCCAGCGCGCCAGCAGCAAGACTTCGCGAGTGACGGCGGCGGTGACATTGGGGTTGCCGTCACGGTCGCCGCCCATCCATGAGGCGAAGCGGATCGGCGCGGCTTCCAGCGGCAAGCGCAGACCCGTGGCGGCGAACAGCGCCTGATCGGCCTTGCGCATATGGTTGGGGATTGCCTGCCACAACGAATGCTCGATCACCGCAAAGCCCCATTTGGCTTCATCGACCGGGGTCGGGCGGGTGCGGCGGATTTCTTCGGTGTGCCAGGCTTCGGCGATCAGCCGTTGCAGTTTGCTCTGGATCTGCTCGCGCTCGGCGCTGGTCAGGTCGCGATGGTCCTGCGCGGCCAGTTGCGCGGCGATCGCGTCGTACTTCTGGATCAACGTGCGTCGCGCCACTTCGGTCGGGTGCGCGGTCAGCACCAGTTCGATTTCCAGGCGCGCCAGTTGCCGGGCCAGAGATTCGGCGCTGTGCCCTTCACTGCGCAGGCGCGCGAGCAGTTCCGGCAATACCCGCGATTCGAACGGCGCCGGTTGCGACTCCTCGCGGCGATGGATCAATTGATATTGCTCGGCGATGTTGGCCAGGTTGAGAAACTGGTTGAAGGCCCGCGCGACCGGAAGCAATTCGTCTTCACTCAATTGATTGAGGCTGGCGCTCAGTTCAGCGTCCATCGAGCCGCGCCGGTCGGCCTTGGCGCCCTTGCGAATCTGCTCGATCTTGTCGAGGAACGCCTCGCCGTACTGGTCTCGAATGGTGTTGCCCAACAGCTCTCCGAGCAGGTGAACATCTTCGCGCAAGCGTGCATCAATATCGGTCATCAGCAGTTCTCCAGCGGTAATCGGGGACAGCGCAGAAACGAATGCTTTGCCAGAGAGTGCCGCTCTGCGCCGCTTCTTACAAGCAGGCGACGAATTGACTTTAAACCTTGCCGGCGAAAGCTAGTCTCAACAGTAAGCCGTACGACGGCCCGCCGCCGGCGCTGCCGGACACTCACCCAGGCCTGCCACCAGCAGGCGCTAAATGAGGTCATCATGAAAATTCGTGAACTCGCCCAGCATTGGGAAGAAAACGCCAAAGGTCGCCTGACCGACACCGGCTACACGATTCATCTGGACGTCGAGGCCGCCGCGCGCCTGGCGGCAATTGCCGAGATGTATCCCAAACGTCATCCCGAGGAACTGCTCGGCGAACTGATCGGCGCCGCGCTTGAGGAGTTCGAAGCGAGCCTGCCGTATGTGAAGGGTTCGACGGTGGTGGCGACGGACGAGGAAGGTGATCCGTTGTACGAGGATGTCGGCCCGACGCCGCGTTTTCTGGCGTTGTCGCGCCGGCATTTGCATGATTTGTCCTCGGCTGAGAACAAGCAGAAGCACTGATCCGACACACATCACAAATGTGGGAGCGAGCCTGCTCGCGAATGCGGATTTTCATCCAGCATTTGCGCTGGCTGACACATCGCATTCGCGAGCAGGCTCGCTCCCACATAGGCTGTATTCCAGTTCGAAAATTGGTTTATCAACGGACAAATCTACACCCGCGCGTACCGCTCCAAAGCCCCAAAGTTCCCGTCCCAGAGCCTTGTCCAAACGGTCAATTTAATTTTTGGCGATAGGCCATCTTTTCTGAACTTTTCAAAAATGCCGCCGGTCGGAACAGGTAACCACGCCTGGAACGAGCGTTTCAATTCGCGTCTACAAGCGATGCTTTCGCCTCCTCTGCCAGGATGGATTCAGTTGTATTTTCAGGAGATGCCTAATGGAGTTGAAGACCATGAAAACCCAAACCTCGTTTTCCCACCTGCGCGGTCTGAAACTGGCCGCTCTGGCCATCGGCACCAGCTTCGTACTGGCCGGTTGCGCCGGTAATCCACCGACCGAGCAGTACGCCGTGACCCAATCGGCTGTGAACAGCGCCGTCAGCGCTGGCGGTACCGAGTTCGCTGCGGTGGAAATGAAGCAGGCTCAGGACAAACTGAAACAAGCTGAAATCGCCATGCACGACAAGAAGTATGACGAGGCCCGTCGCCTGTCCGAACAGGCTGAATGGGACGCTCGCGTCGCTGAACGCAAGGCTCAGGCCGCCAAGGCCGAACAGGCTGTGAAGGATTCCCAGAAAGGTGTTCAGGAACTGCGTCAGGAAAGCCAGCGCACTGTGCAGTAAGCGCGCATCCCGACCGCAAAGCTGAAACTCTTACCGATAGAAAGGACGACAAATTATGCGTAAGCAACTGATGATTCCCGCTCTTCTGGCCGCAAGCGTTGCACTGGCTGCCTGCTCCACCCCGCCTAACCCGAACCTGGAACAGGCGCGCACCAACTACGCCGGCCTGCAGGCCAACCCACAGGCGAGCAAAGTCGCGGCACTGGAAACCAAAGACGCCAGCGATTACCTGGACAAGGCCGACAAGGCTTATCTGGACAAGGAAGACGCAGCCAAGGTTGACCAACTGGCTTACCTGACCAACCAGCGCGTCGAAGTGGCCAAGCAGACCATCGCTCTGCGCACCGCTGAAAACAACCTGAAAAACGCCGCAGCCCAACGTGCCCAGGCCCGTCTGGATGCCCGTGACCAGCAGATCAAACAGCTGCAGGACAGCCTCAACGCCAAGCAGACCGATCGCGGTACGCTGGTGACTTTCGGTGACGTGCTGTTCGCCACCAACAAGGCTGATCTGAAGTCCAGCGGCCTGGTGAACATCAACAAACTGGCGCAATTCCTTCAGGAAAACCCGGACCGCAAAGTGATCGTCGAGGGTTACACCGACAGCACCGGCACCGCGAGCTACAACCAGTCGCTGTCCGAGCGCCGCGCAACTTCCGTGCAGATGGCCCTGATCAAGATGGGCGTAGATCCTTCGCGCATCGTCGCTCAGGGTTATGGCAAGGAGTACCCGGTAGCGGATAACGGCAGCGTCTCGGGCCGTGCAATGAACCGTCGTGTGGAAGTGACCATTTCCAACGACAACCAGCCAGTAGCACCGCGTTCTTCGGTGAGCTCGAACTAAGCTTCACCCGGTAACGCAAAAGCCCCGCCTGACTTGATCAGGCGGGGCTTTTTTGTGGGAGCAGACATCGTAGCCCCTCACCCCAGCCCTCTCCCAAGGGAGAGGGAGCCGATCTGTGTCGCTTTCAAAACTTGTGTTCGGCGCAATGGATCAGGTCGACGTAGCTTAAACAAACACCTCGGTCAGTCCCCTCTACCTCTGGGAGAGGGTTAGGGTGAGGGCTGAACCTGCAGAATTACTCCTCCAGCTCCTGCGGGGTCTCTTCACCCATACACCGCACGGCTTTCTTCTGCGCATTAACCAGCACCCCGGTCAGGCCTTTCTGTTCGGTATCGAACAACACCAGCACGCCATCGATGCACTGCGCCACTTGCGGCGCGGGTGTCAGCGAGACTTTGTAGTCCTCGCCCGGCACGGTCTTGAGCATGGTGAATTCGCTGAGCAGCAACGCATCCTCCGGCTTGGCAAAATGCAGGTAGCCGTAGTACCACAGCGCCCCGACGGTGCCGAGGATGCTGCAGATACCGGTGATGATCAGCGGGATGGCATTACGTTCTTCAGTCATTGCGGGGTCTCATCTTCGGAATTCGGGGGCGGCGGATAGTTGGGGATTTCGCCGAGGCGGCGCAGGCCGTCGAAGTGTTCGGGGTCGTCGAGATAGCGCAGCATGACCTGACGCCACACCGGGTCGCCGAAGGTTTGCACATGACCGCCACGGGTCAGTTGCAACACACGCGGCGGCGGCGCTGCCTGATACAGGCGAATGCCGTTGGCCATCGGCACCAGCGGATCGTCGATGCTGTGGAAGATCAGCTTGGGCACGCCGGTCAACTGCGCCATCGAGTTGATCGCGCTGTCGCCATCCGGCACCAGCCACGACAGCGGCACTTGCAATGGCCAGGTCAGCCACGAAGTGCTGAGGGCGAATTGGCCGACGCTGCGATAACTGGCCGGCACCCCATCCAGCACCAGGGCCTTGAGTTGTTTTTGCCGCTGCGGGTGCTGCGCAAGCCAATGCACCGACATCGCGCCGCCGAGGCTTTGCCCGAGCAGCACCAGCGGTTTGCCTTTGACCTCGGGCGCGTTGTCGAGCCAGGCGAAGGCCGCATCGATATCCTGATAGATCGCCGGCAGGCTCGGCTTGCCTTCTGACAAACCGTAGCCGCGATAGTCGACCAGCAGCACCTGATAGCCGTTCTTCGGCAACCACCAGCTCCCGCCCAGATGCATCGGCAGATTGCCGCCGTTGCCGTGCAGATGCAGGACCGTGCCTTTGACCTCGACGCCAGGTTTGGCCGGCAGCCACCAGGCGTTGAGCTTCAAGCCATCGGCGGTGGTCAGGGTGACGGTGCGGTATTCGAGTTTGGCTTTGTCCGGGGTGAAGATCTGGCCCGGTTCCGGGTAGAACAGCAGCGAACTGCAACCACCGAGGGTCAAGAGCAGGCAAAGGATGCCGAGGATTCTCATCCGGTGAAACCTCGCAAAGAAGAGAACTGAACACAAATCAAACCTGTGGGAGCGAGCCTACTCGCGAAAGCGGTGTATCAGCCGACATCAATGTTGAAGGTGAAATCGCATTCGCGAGCAGGCTCGCTCCCACAAGGGGTTCGGTGGTGGGTCTAGAGGATATTGGAGTAATCCGCCTCAATCCGGTCCAGGCTCAAATGGTTGAGGAAGTTGGAGAAACACATCCACGCCGACAACGCATTCAGATCCCGGAACTGATCAGGTAGATATTTGGGCGGCACCACCAGTCCTTCGTCCACCAGTTGCCGCAAGGTCCGCATGTCTTCCAGTGTGGTCTTGCCACAGAACAACAACGGAATCTGCTCAAGCTTGCCCTTGCGCACGGCCAACTGAATGTAGTTGTAAACCATGATGAAGCCCTTGAGATAGGACAAGTCTTTGGTGAATGGCAGACCGGTGGGCGTCGAGCCACGGAACACCCGGCTGGCATTGCCGTAGCTTTCGGCCATCTCGAAACCCTGCTCGCGGAAAAATTCGTAGATCTGCAAAAAGTCCGCGCCCTCCTCGACCATATGAATCGCACGGGTGCGGTTGGTCAGTTTGCGCAGGCGACTCGGGTAAGAGGCGAAGGTGATGATTTCCATCAGGATCGCCAGGCCTTCTTGGGTCACCGTGGACGAGGGCGGGCCTTTCGACAGGAACGTGCAGATCGGCTGGTTCAACCCGTTGAGCGTGGTGCCGACGTGCACCAGACCTTCATGGACCTCCAATGCACGGACGTCGCGGTCGTTGAACAGCGCGTCGGTGCGAATCTTGATGTAGTCGGCGCCCGCCGCGGCGTCGGCGACGATGCCGTCGGACTCGAACACGCGAATCGTCTCTTCGGCCTCACCGAATACCTTGTTCAGTCGGGTTTGCAGCAGGTGCACCGCGTCTTTGGCGGTGAGGATCTTCGGCTCGTCCTTCAGATCGCCGCGTCCGTCGATGTTGTTCAGGTAGTCGGACATCATCAGGCCGAGATCGGCGAGGGTCGGGTCACCGGCGTGAAAGGCATCGGACGCCGCGCCGTACAGCTCTTGCGAGATCAGACCGAAATCCTCGGTGCCGCGCGCTTCGAGCATGCGCACCACCATGCGGTATTCCTTGCACATGCGCCGCATGATCTGCCCGACCGGGTTGAACTGGCCGAGCTGGCGGGTGATGTCACGCTCGATGTTCTGGAATTCCAGTTTGACCTGGCTCGAATCGAACGACAGCGGGCGGTTGAGGTAGTAGTCGCGATCCACCGCCGGCATTTCCTTGCCCTTGGCCTTGAGGAAGCCCTTGCGCACGTTGTCGTCCCACTTGACCGCATCGAGCACGCGGATCGGCGTCTGCGCCAGCACAATGCGATCGGACAACATGCGTATCGTCTGCTGGTAATCGTCCACCCGAAACTCCTGTAGAAAACGTGACGCTTTGAATGACTGGGCGCGGGCTCCCTGTAGGAGCTGCCGAAGGCTGCGATCTTTTGACCTTGGTCTTCTAAAAGCAGATCAAAAGATCGCAGCCTTCGGCAGCTCCTACAGGGGGATCGGCGTCAGACGGACGACATTGTGTTACACCGATGCCAATACAAGGTGCATATACCGCGTCAGAATCCCGAGCATGTCCTCTTCGGCCAATGGCTCGGCGTCGTTGAGCAGGCCCTGATATTCCATCCGGCCGATAATCGCCGTCAACACCTTGGCATCCTGCTGCGGTTCACGCGAGCCCAGTACCTGGAACAACTGGCAGGTGCCCTGCAACAGAATCTGCTGATGCGAGCGCACCAGAATGGCCAGACGCGGATTGAGCAGCGCTTCCTGACGGAACGCCTGTTCGGCCATCAGATGCTCGCGCCGGTTGATCAATTGCCGGTGCACGTAATCGGCCATCAGCCGCGCAATATCATCGGCCAATTGCGAGCGCGACTCCGGGCTGCCGTCGGCGCTGACCACCATTTCGCGCAACAGACCCTCGTTATTGATCCACAACTTGGCCATGTACGCCGCGCTGCGCTCCACGTATTGGGCGAAGGTATCGGTGAGCAGGTCATCGATGTCCTTGAAGTAATACGTGGTCGCCGACAGCGGCACGCCGGCCTCCGCCGCGACCGCACGATGGCGCACGGCACGTACGCCGTCGCGCACGACAATGCGCATCGCGGCGTCGAGAATGTCCTGGCGACGCTGCTCACTGCCCTGTCGGCTGGCCTTGCGGCCCTGGTACTGAACACTTTCAGCGACCGCAGTGGCGATACCCGCTGCACCTTCTTGAGCTAATGCACCCATCACGACAGCACTTCCTCTACTAATGCCAAATTAACCAATTGATACATTTGTACCAGACAGGCAATAAAAAGCCGCCTGTTTTAGGCGGCTTTTTAACTGAAACGTTTACGCTTGCGGTCGCATGTGCGGGAACAGGATCACATCGCGGATCGACGGCGAGTTGGTCAGCAACATCACCAGACGATCGATGCCGATACCTTCACCGGCGGTTGGCGGCATGCCGTACTCCAGCGCACGGACGAAGTCGGCGTCGTAGTGCATGGCTTCGTCGTCGCCGGCGTCCTTGTCGGCCACCTGCGCCATGAAGCGCTCGGCCTGGTCTTCCGCGTCATTCAACTCGGAGTAGGCGTTGGCGATTTCACGACCACCGATGAACAGCTCGAAGCGGTCGGTGACGTTCGGGTTCTCGTCGTTACGACGGGCCAGCGGCGACACTTCGAACGGGTACTGAGTGATGAAGTGCGGCTGCTCGAGCTTGTGCTCGACCAGCTCTTCGAAAATCATCACCTGCAATTTGCCCAGACCTTCGAAGCCCAGGACCTTGGCGCCGGCCTTCTTGGCGATGGCGCGAGCCTTGTCGATGTCGTTCAGATCATCGGCAGTCAGCTCAGGGTTGTACTTGAGGATCGAGTCGAACACCGACAGACGCACGAACGGCTCGCCGAAGTGGAACACCTTGTCGCCGTACGGCACGTCGGTGCTGCCCAGCACCAGCTGCGCCAGCTCGCGGAACAGTTCTTCGGTCAGGTTCATGTTGTCTTCGTAATCGGCGTATGCCTGATAGAACTCCAACATGGTGAATTCAGGGTTGTGACGAGTCGAAACGCCTTCGTTACGGAAGTTGCGGTTGATCTCGAAGACCTTTTCAAAACCGCCAACCACCAGACGCTTCAGATACAGCTCTGGTGCGATACGCAGGAACATTTCCATGTCCAGCGCATTGTGGTGGGTTTCGAACGGCTTGGCTGCGGCGCCGCCGGGAATGGTCTGCAGCATCGGCGTTTCGACTTCGAGGAAGTCGCGCTTCATCAGGAAGCTGCGGATGTGCGCGATCACTTGCGAACGCACGCGGAAGGTCTGGCGCACGTCTTCGTTGACGATCAGGTCGACGTAACGCTGGCGATAGCGCTGTTCGGTGTCGGTCAGGCCGTGGTGCTTGTCCGGCAGCGGGCGCAGCGACTTGGTCAGCAGGCGCACGTTGGTCATTTCCACGTACAGGTCGCCTTTGCCGGAACGCGCCAGGGTACCTTCGGCGGCAATGATGTCGCCCATGTCCCAGGTTTTCACCGCGGCCAGGGTTTCTTCGGACAGCGTCTTGCGGTTGACGTAGACCTGAATGCGCCCGGTCATGTCCTGGATCACCATGAACGAGCCACGGTTGAGCATGATGCGACCGGCAACCTTGACCGGGATTGCAACCTCTGCCAGCTCTTCCTTGGTCTTGTCCGCGTACCGTTTCTGCAAGGCATCGCAGTAGTTGTCGCGGCGGAAGTCGTTCGGGAAGGCATTGCCCTTGGCGCGCTCGGCAGCAAGCTTTTCCTTGCGCAGGGCGATCAGGGAGTTTTCTTCCTGTTGCAGGGCTTGCGGGTCGAGTTGTAGGTCGCTCATGTCTTTAAGTATTCCATCAGGTTCGTTGCCCCCAGCCTTCGACTGGGGATCGCGGGCGAGCCCGCTCCCACAGAGGGTGTTACAGGCCGGATTTCAGGCTGGCTTCCAGGTACTCGTCGATATCGCCGTCGAGCACCTTGTCGCAATCGCTGCGTTCGATGTTGGTACGCAGATCCTTGATCCGCGAGGCATCGAGCACGTAAGAGCGGATCTGGTGACCCCAGCCGATATCCGACTTGGTGTCTTCCAGCGCCTGCGAAGCGGCGTTGCGCTTCTGCATTTCCTGCTCGTACAACTTGGCCCGCAGCATTTTCATCGCGGTGTCCTTGTTGGCGTGCTGGGAACGCTCGTTCTGGCAGCTGACCACGGTGTTGGTCGGTACGTGGGTGATACGTACGGCCGAGTCGGTGGTGTTTACGTGCTGACCACCGGCACCAGAGGAACGATAGGTGTCGATCCGCAGGTCTGCCGGGTTGATTTCGATTTCCACCTTGTCATCGATCTCTGGCGAGACGAAAACAGCGGAGAACGAGGTGTGACGACGGTTGCCGGAGTCGAACGGGCTCTTGCGCACCAGACGGTGCACGCCGATCTCGGTACGCAGCCAGCCAAAGGCGTATTCGCCCTTGATGTGCACGGTCGCGCCCTTGATCCCGGCGACTTCACCGGCGGACAGTTCCATGATGGTCGCGTCGAAACCGCGTTTGTCGGCCCAGCGCAGGTACATGCGCAACAGGATGTTGGCCCAGTCCTGCGCTTCGGTACCGCCGGAACCGGCCTGGATGTCCAGGTAGGCGTTGTTCGGGTCCATTTCATGGCTGAACATGCGGCGGAATTCCAGCTTGGCCAGATTTTCCTCGAGACGGGCCAGCTCGGCGACGACATCGCCCACTGCGCCTTCGTCGTTCTCTTCGACGGCCATGTCCAGCAGGTCGCGGCAATCGGCCAGACCGCCGTTCAGTTCGTCGAGGGTGTCGACGATCTGCGCCAGCGCGGCACGCTCGCGGCCCAGCTCCTGGGCGTATTCAGGTTTGTTCCAGACACTCGGATCTTCAAGCTCGCGATTGACCTCGGTCAGACGCTCATGCTTTTGATCGTAGTCAAAGATACCCCCGAATAGTTTCGGAGCGCTCGGACAGGTCCTTGATGGTGTTCAGGATCGGGTTGATTTCCATGACGGGCAGCACTCGTTGGCGAACTTTTGAAAGCCGGCGAGTATAACGTAAACAGGCTGTCGCGGCAGCCCGTCTGGCGGGTGTGGGGGTGATTCACTTGACACTGACCTGACGCGATCTCCTGTGGGAGCGAGCCTGCTCGCGAAGGCGACCTGCCAGCCGCCGGCAATGTCGAGTGCACAACCGCTTTCGCGAGCAGGCTCGCTCCCACAGGTGGATTGCATTTTCAGGAAAGTTACTCAATCCCGACCTGATTGCGCCCATTGTTCTTGGCCAGATACAACCCGCGATCCGCCGCCGAGATCAGCAGCCGGCAATCACTCCCCGCCTGGGGCACCATGGTCGCCAGACCAATGCTGATGGTCAGACTGGAACCCTCGGCCGGCGTGTTATGCGGAATTTTCAGCGCCGCCACGGTCTGGCGCAGTTTCTCGGCCAACAGCCGCGCGCCGCCCGGCGAGGTGTTCGGCAGCACCAGCACAAACTCCTCGCCGCCATAACGCGCCGGCAGGTCCGATGGCCGCGAGCTGGCGTCACGGATGGCTGCGGCGACTTTGCGCAGTGCTTCATCGCCTTCAACGTGTCCGAAACTGTCGTTGTACGACTTGAAGTAATCGACGTCGATCATCAGCAGTGAAAGCTGCGTCTGATCGCGCAGTGAACGGCGCCACTCCAGCTCCAGGTACTCGTCAAAGTGACGACGATTGGACAGCCCGGTCAGGCCATCGGAGTTCATCAGCCGTTGCAGCACCAGGTTGGTGTCGAGCAATTGCTGCTGGCTGACCCGCAACGCACGGTACGCGGCGTCGCGTTGCAGCAATGTCATGTAGGAACGCGAGTGGTAGCGGATGCGCGCGACCAGTTCGATGGTGTCCGGCAGTTTCACCAGATAGTCGTTGGCGCCAGCGGAGAACGCCGCGCTCTTGATCAGCGGGTCTTCCTTGGTCGAGAGAACAATGATCGGGATGTCCTTGGTCGCCGGATGATTGCGGTATTCGCGCACAAGGCTCAGGCCATCGAGGCCGGGCATCACCAGGTCCTGCAGGATCACCGTCGGCTTGATCCGCACCGCCTGGGCGATGGCCTGCTGCGGGTCGGAGCAGAAGTGGAAGTCGATGTTTTCCTGATTCGACAGCCCACGGCGCACCGCTTCGCCGATCATCGCCTGATCATCCACCAACAACACCATGGCGGCGTTCTCGTCGGTTTTAATGTCGTCGATCTGTAAATCATTCATGAGCGGTCACCTGAGTACTGCGGGGGCCTGGATTGCCGATCAACCTGTTCATTTGGGGAAAATCTCCAGCAATCGTGGCGCTATCTTTTCCAGCGGACGGATTTCCACCGCGGCATCGATCGCCGCGGCAGCCTTGGGCATGCCGTACACCGCACTGCTGTGCTGATCCTGCGCAATGGTCAAATAACCCTGCTGGCGCATGAGCTTAAGCCCTTGCGCGCCATCGCGCCCCATCCCGGTCAATAAAACCCCCACGGCGTCACCGTTCCAGTAACTGGCGACGCTCTCGAAAAACACGTCGATCGAGGGGCGATAGATCTCGTTGACCGGTTCGGCGGTGTAGGCCAGCGTGCCGTTTTTCAACAGGCGAATATGGTGATTGGTCCCGGCCAGCAGCACCGCACCACTTTGCGGCGGCTCGCCTTCACGGGCCAGACGCACATCGAGGCCGCTGGCGCTGGCCAGCCATTCGGCCATGCCGGCGGCGAACACCTGATCGACATGCTGCACCAGCACGATCGCGGCGGAAAAATCCTTCGGCAGGCCTTTGAGCAGCACTTCCAGCGCCGCCGGCCCACCAGCAGACGAACCGATTGCCACCAGCCGCTGACGTGACGGCGAACTGCGCGGCGAACTCGGCGCCGGGCGCGCGCGTGGCGCCTTGTCGCCGATCAGCCAGCCGATGTTGAGGATCTTGCGCAACAACGGCGCCGCCGCTTCCTGGGCATTGCCGGCGCCGATCGCCGGCGTGTCGACCACGTCCAGCGCGCCGTGGCCCATGGCCTCGAACACGCGATGCACGTTCTGTTGACGATCCACGGTGACGATGACAATCGCGCACGGCGTCTCGGCCATGATCCGCCGCGTGGCTTCGACGCCGTCCATGATCGGCATGATCAGGTCCATCAGAATCAGATCCGGGGTGTATTCGGCGCAGCGTTGCACCGCCTCGGCGCCGTTGCTGGCGACCCAGATCACCTGATGCGCTGGCTCGAACGCCAGCGCTCGGCGCAGGGCCTCCACCGCCAGGGGCATGTCGTTGACGATTGCGATCCTCATGCCCGCGCTCCCCCGATGAGCTCGACCACTGCATCGAGCAGGGCGTCGTCATGAAAACTGGCTTTGGCTAGGTAATAGTCGGCGCCGGCATCCAGTCCACGGCGGCGGTCTTCTTCGCGATCCTTGTACGACACGACCATCACCGGCAGCGATTGCAGACGGTTGTCGCGGCGCAGCAGCGTGACCAGCTCGATGCCGTCCATGCGCGGCATGTCGATGTCGGTGATCAGCAGATCGAAGTTCTCCGAACGCAGCGCATTCCAGCCGTCCATGCCGTCCACCGCCACCGCGACGTCGTAGCCACGATTGAGCAGCAGTTTGCGTTGCAGCTCGCGCACGGTCAGCGAATCGTCGACCACCAAGATTCGTTTGCGCGCCGCTTCGGCAGCTTGATTGCCGTGGCGGGCAATGCGCTCCAGGCGCCCGGTATTGAGCAGCTTGTCCACCGAACGCAGCATGTCTTCGACATCGACGATCAGCACCACCGAGCCGTCATCGAGCAAGGCCCCGGCGGAGATGTCCTGAACCTTGCCCAGACGCTCGTCCAGCGGCAACACCACCAGCGTGCGCTCACCCACGAAGCGCTCGACCGCCACTCCATAAATCGCCTCGCGCTCGCGGATCACCACGACTTTCAGGGTACCGCCATCGTTCTGACTGGCCGGGCGATTGAGCAACTGGCTGGCCGCGACCAGCCCGACATGCTGGCCTTCGTGCCAGAAATGCTGACGCCCCTCGACCTGCACAATGTCTTCCGGCGCCAGATCGCACATGCGTTCGATGTGCGCCAACGGGAATGCGTAAGCCTCTTCGCCGACTTCCACCACGAGGCTGCGCACCACCGAAAGCGTCAGCGGCACTTCCAGATGGAAACGACTGCCCTCGCCCGCCGTCTGCTCCAGCACCACGGCCCCGCGCAATTGGCGAACCATGTGTTGAACAGCATCCAGACCAACGCCACGCCCGGACACCTCGGTGACCTTGTCGCGCAAGCTGAATCCCGGCAGAAACAGGAAGGTCAGCAGTTCTTCTTCGCTCAATTGCGCTGCGGTTTCGGCTGGGGATAACTGCCGTTCGACGATGCTGCGGCGGACTTTCTCCAGATCGACGCCACCGCCGTCATCGCTCAATTCCAGCACCAGCAAACCGGCTTGGTGGGAGGCGCGCAGGCGAATCAGGCCTTCTTCGGGCTTGCCCTTGAGCAGGCGTTGCTCCGGGGTTTCGATGCCGTGATCGACAGCGTTGCGCAGCAAGTGAGTCAGCGGCGCTTCGAGCTTTTCCAGCACGTCGCGATCGACCTGGGTTTTCTCGCCTTCGATCTCCAGGCGCACTTGTTTGCCAAGGCTGCGCCCGAGGTCGCGAACCATGCGCGCCTGCCCGCTCAACACGTCGGCGAACGGGCGCATGCGACAGGCCAGCGCGGTGTCATAGAGCACTTGCGCGCGCTGACTGGCGTGCCAGGCGAATTCGTCGAGTTCGGCGTTTTTCTCGCTGAGCAGTTGCTGCGACTCGGCGAGCAAACGTCGCGCATCTTCCAGCGACTCGAGCGCTTCCAGGCTCAGCGCATGCTCCTTCAGGTGCACATTGAGATTTTCCAGCGCGCGCAGACCGTTGTTCTGCATGCGTTTGAGGCGCTGCATGGTCGCCAGATGCGGCTTGAGACGCTGGGTTTCCACCAGCGATTTGCTCGACAGATCGAGCAGGCTGTTCAGGCGCTCGGCGGTGACGCGCAAGACGCGCTCGCCGCCCTCGGTGGTGCGTTTGTTTTTACGCGGGGTCGGCTCGGCGGGCTCGTCCATGATCGGCGCTGTCGCTGTTGGCGCGGGCTCGATCTGCAACTCGGCCATCGGCGGCGTGGCAACCACAGCGGCTGGCGCCGACGGATCGAGCAAACGCCCCATCAGCGTCACGTAGGCTTCAATGTCCGCAGGTTGCGGCGCATTGGCCGGCGTGGCGATGCGCATCAGCAGGTCGGTGCCCTGCAACAACGCGTCGATGTGTTCGGGACGCAGCAACAAACGCCCTTCCTGCGCGCTGACCAGGCAATCTTCCATGACGTGGGCGACGCTGACGCCGCTGTCGATACCAACAATGCGCGCCGCACCTTTGAGCGAGTGCGCCGCGCGCATGCACGACTCCAGTTGATCGGCCTGGGTCGGATTGCGCTCCAGCGCCAGCAGCCCGGCGCTGAGCACTTGGGTCTGGGCTTCGGCTTCGAGGCTGAACAGTTCGAGCAGGGAGGCGTCGCGCATTTGCTCGGGGGTCATGTCAGGCTCCGGGTCACGGCGGACAGCAGCTGCTCTTCATCCAGCCAGCGCAGGCTGCGACCGCGATATTGCAGAACGCCACGGGTGTACTTGGCACTGGCCTGCGCACCGGACTGTGACGCCGCGTCGAGGATGCGCTCGTCGATGGCATGAATGCCGTCGACCTCGTCCACCGGCACCACCACCGGCCCGCCATGGGCAGCCATGATCAGCATGCGCGGCATGACTCGCCCGCCACTGACCGGCGCAACGCTGCCGTCGAGGTCGAGCAATTCCACCAGCGACAGGCACGCGACCAGTGCGCCACGGACATTGGCCACGCCGAGCAAGGCCCGCGAGCGCTGGTGCGGCAGCGAATGTATCGCCTGCAACGGCGCGACTTCGACAAGCGTGCGCGTGGCCAGCCCGAGCCATTCCTCGCCGAGGCGAAACATCAGCAGCGAGCGGGTCTTGACGTCGATTTCGACTTTGCTGACCACTGCTTCGCGCTGGTCCTGCTGCAACGAATAGCGGTCGAGCAGGCGCGTGGCGGCGGCGGAATACACCGAGCAGTTGCGGCAATGAATGTGCTCTTCCAGCAACGGGCAGGACTTGTCGCCATGAATACCGATGCGGTTCCAGCAATCGTCGATGGCGCGGGCGTCTTCGTGGGTAACGTTCAAGGTGTCGGACGCGCTCATCGTTTACGCTCACTGTCGGCGGTGCGCCCGCTGCGGGCGGCGCGCTCCTGCAATCGTCGGGCACCCGCCGTATCGCCCTGAGCCTGCAGCAACGCCGCCAGGTGCATCAGCGCTTCGGGGTGTTGCGGCTCGAGGTACAAGGCCTTGCGATAGAAACCCTGGGCCTCAAGGCTCAGGCCGGCGACATCGCTGAGCAGGCCGAGCCAGTAGAACACCTGCGCCACCGGTTCATGGCTGCGCAGATACTGTTCGCACGCGGCACGGGCATCGGCGCTTTTGCCTTCGTTGGCCAGTGCAGCGATTTGCGCCAGCAATGTCGCGGCGTCGGGGTTGGCAGTTTTTTTCGTTACCGGCAAAGGCGTCACGGCAGCGAACGGCCGATTGCGCACTGGCGCTGGCGGCGCGCTGCGCAATGGTTGGCTGACCGGCACGGCGACCGGTTTGGGCGTCGGCAGCGGTTCGGGGTGCGGCTCGCTATGGCGGCTGAAGGCGAACGACTGCGGGATGCCGATCGAGCGCATGCCCAAGCGCCCGAGCAGACTGCCCTCCGCCGGGCCGATAAACAGCACGCCGTCGACATGAGTCAGGCGTTTGAGCACTTCGAACACCTGCTTTTGCGTCGACTGGTCGAAGTAGATCAGCAGGTTGCGGCAGAACACGAAATCGAAGGCTGGCTCGCTCGCCAATAGCGTCGGATCGAGGACATTGCCGACCTGCCAGCGCACCTGTTCGCGAACGTATTCGTTGACCCGGTGGCCGTCCTGCTCAGGCATGAAATGCCGATCGCGAAATTGCAGATCCTGCCCGCGAAACGAGTTCTTGCCGTAAACAGCACGGCGCGCCTTGTCCACCGACAACGGGCTGATGTCCATGCCATCGACCTTGAACTGATGCGGCTTGAGCCCGGCATCAAGCAGGGCCATGGCAATCGAGTAGGGTTCTTCGCCGGTCGAGCACGGCAGGCTGAGGATGCGCAACGCGCGCATGTTGTTCAGCTCGGCGAGACGCTGACGGGCCAGTTTGCCCAAGGTGGCGAAGGATTCCGGGTAACGGAAAAACCACGTTTCCGGAACGATCACCGCTTCGATCAGCGCCTGCTGTTCATCCCGCGAGCCTTGCAACAGCTGCCAGTATTCGTCGGCGTGGGCGGCCTGGGACAGCGTGGTGCGCTGGCGCACGGCGCGCTCGATGATCGCCGCGCCCACCGACGCGACATCGAGGCCGATACGTTCCTTGAGGAAATCGAAAAAGCGCTGCTCACTGCTCATGGCTGCGCCTCAAGCTGCGCCGGATCACGCGGCGGATCGGGGAACAGCAAGCTGCGCACGGCGTCATCGAGCAAGTCATTGACCCGCACCCATTGCAGCAATCCCTGCGCATCTTCGCGCACCGGGCCGAGGTATGGCGCCTCGCGGTTATCGAGGCCGTAGGGCTGGAAATCTTGCGGATGACAGCGCAGCGTGTCGGTGGCCTGCTCGAGAATCAGCCCGAGCCATTGTGCTGATTGCGATTGATCCGGCTGATAATTGACCAGCACCAGCCGCGTGCTGGTCCGCGCCTCGGCGGCCTGGCCAAAAGTCAGCGCACTGAGGTCGATCACCGGCACCACCGCCCCGCGATAGGCGAACACCCCGGCTACCCAGTGCGGCGCCCGGGCAATCGGCTTCAACGGCAGGCGTGGCAGCACTTCGGCCACTTCGGTGGCACGCAGGGCGTAGCGTTCGCTACCGATGCGAAACAGCAGAAACAGCGCCTGCTTCGCCACTGGCGCGGCGCCACGCTTGGCGATGATTTCGCTCATCAGACTTTGAATCGCGAAACGCCGCTGCGCAGGCCGACGGCCACCTGGCTCAGTTCGTCGATGGCGAAACTGGCCTGACGCAGCGATTCGACGGTCTGGCTGCTGGCATCGCCCAACTGCACCAGCGCATGGTTGATCTGTTCGGCGCCAGTGGCCTGGGCCTGCATGCCTTCGTTGACCATCAGCACGCGCGGTGCCAGCGCTTGCACCTGATGGATGATCTGCGACAGCTGCTCGCCGACCTGCTGCACTTCCGACATGCCGCGGCGCACTTCTTCGGAAAACTTGTCCATGCCCATCACCCCGGCCGACACCGCCGACTGGATCTCGCGGACCATCTGTTCGATGTCGTAGGTGGCCACGGCGGTCTGATCGGCCAGACGCCGGACTTCGGTGGCGACCACGGCAAAACCGCGACCGTACTCGCCGGCCTTCTCGGCTTCGATCGCTGCGTTGAGCGACAGCAGGTTGGTCTGGTCAGCCACTTTGACGATGGTCACCACCACCTGATTGATGTTGCCGGCCTTCTCGTTGAGGATCGCCAGTTTGGCGTTGACCAGATCCGCCGCGCCCATGACCGAGTGCATGGTGTCTTCCATGCGCGCCAGGCCTTGCTGGCCGGAGCCGGCGAGCACCGAGGCCTGATCGGCAGCGGTGGACACTTCGGTCATGGTGCGCACCAGATCCCGCGAGGTCGCGGCGATTTCGCGAGAGGTTGCGCCGATTTCGGTGGTGGTCGCTGCGGTTTCGGTGGCGGTGGCCTGTTGCTGCTTGGACGTGGCAGCGATTTCGGTCACCGAGGTGGTCACCTGCACCGAGGAGCGCTGGGCCTGGGATACCAGCGACGTCAGCTCGGTCATCATGTCGTTGAAGCCGGTTTCGACCGCGCCGAATTCGTCCTTGCGATCGAGGTTCAGGCGCGAACTCAGATCGCCGGTGCGCATGATGTCGAGGATGGTCACGATGCGATTCATCGGCGCCATGATCGCGCGCATCAACAGCAGACCACAGAGGCCGGCGGCCAGCACCGCAACCAGCAGGGAAATGACCATGCTGACTTTGGCCGTTGCCACCGCGTCGTCGATATTGGCCATGGCGTTATCAGCGACGACTTTGTTCTCGCCAATGATGTCGTTGAGTTTCATCCGACCGGTGTACCACGCCGGGGTCAGCTTCTCGTTGAACAGCTTGATGGCATCGGCTTCCTGATTGCGCTTGTGCAGGTCCAGCACGGCGTCCTGAATCTGCATGTAGGTATCGTGGTACTTCTCGAACAAGGCGAATTCGGATCGGTCTTCATCGGTGGCCATGGTCTTGCGATAGTTGGCCATCTGCTCTTGCAGACGCGCCTCGAACGCCTTGTAGTCGGCAGCGTCTTCACTGGAAACGCCCTGGCCATCCTTGAGGCCGAGCAGCTCCTGGGTCTGCAAATAACTGTCGACCCAAGCGCCGCGAATCATCGAGCTGTAATAGACGCCGGGGATGGCATCGTCGCGCACGCTGTTTTCACTGGCCTCGATCTTCAGCAACCGCGAGTAGGACAGCACCACCATCAACAGCATGATGGCGATAATCACCGCAAAGCTCGCCAAAATGCGTTGGCGCAACGTCCAGTTCTTCACAGTGAATCCTCGTGCCTGATCGAAATGCGGGGAGTATAGCCGAGCGCGGTGTTTCATTTATAAGACGCTTTCGCTGGCAGCACTGTCCCTGTGGGAGCGAGCCTGCTCGCGAAGCAGTCACCTCGGTCTCGGCAAATCCCCAACTGCGCAAGAAGTTGCGCAGTAGGTCGTAATATTTCAGGGCCTAAATCCTCTGCAGCCCAAGCGGCGCAAGCCCTGCAGCCAAGTGCGCAAGAAGTTGCGCAGTACTGCGCAACTTCTTGCGCACTTTCTCCCGGTTATCCCGCTGAAAATTGCCCCGAATGGTCACCAACTAACGTGGCGCCCCCGCCATCCGGGCACCTCACAAAACCTGGCACGCTCCTTGATAACCCTCAGCCACCCACCGGGCGATTTCGCCTCCGGGCACCCTAACTTTATCCGCAAGGAGAGCACCCCATGGCAACACCAGCGTACATGTCGGTTACCGGCGAAAAACAAGGCCTGATCACTGCCGGCGCTTTCACCGCCGACTCCGTTGGCAACACCTACCAGGAAGGCCACGAAGACCAGGTCATGGTTCAGGCTTTCACCCACGACGTGATCATCCCGCGTGACCCACAATCCGGTCAGCCAACCGGTCAGCGCGTACACAAGCCAGTTGTGATCACCAAGGTCTACGACAAGGCTTCGCCACTGCTGCAAGCAGCTCTGACTTCCGGCGAGCGCATGAGCGAAATCGTTATCCAGTGGTACCGCACTTCGGCTCAAGGCACCCAAGAGCACTACTACACCACCAAACTGGAAGACGCGATCATCGTCGCCATCAACAACAAAATGCACAACTGCCAGGATCCAGGCAACGCGCACTTCACCCACCTGGAAGAAGTGCAGTTCACCTACCGCAAAATCACCTGGACCCACGAAGTATCCGGTACTTCGGGTTCCGATGACTGGCGTGCTCCAGTCGTTTAATTACGGCTGACCGTTACACGCATCGGCCAGCTCTGCTGGTCGATGTTGTTTACGCCCCTCCAGAATTTCGCGTACGTTGAGCCGCTTTTTTGCGGTCGTCGACGAGCGCCGCTGTACAGCACGAGGAACAAGGGATGTTCGCGCCGGCCAATGAAACCCACTTTGCCCTGACCATCGAAGGGCTTTCCGCCGATTTTCAGGTATTCACCCTGACCGGCCGGGAAGCCATCAGCCAGCCTTTTGTCTTTGAGGTGGAGCTGGTCAGTGAGCAGCCGTCGCTGGACCTCGAAACCCTGCTGCACAAACCGGCCTTTCTGCAGCTGTCGCCTGATGGCAGCGGCATCCATGGCCAGATCTACCGCGCCGCGCAAGGCGATTCCGGCAAGCGTCTGACCCGTTATTCGGTGACCTTGCGCCCGCAACTGGCGTACCTGGCGCACCGCATCAACCAGCGCATATTCCAGAACCTCAGCGTGCCGAAGATCATCGGCCAGGTGCTGGAAGAGCACGGTATTCAAGGCAACGCCTACGAATTCAAGACCGGCTCGATCTATCCCGAGCGCATCTACTGCGTGCAATACGATGAGTCGGATCTGCATTTCATCCAGCGCCTGTGCGAAGAGGAAGGCATTCACTTCCACTTCCAGCACAGCGCCAACGCGCACAAGTTGGTGTTCGGCGACGACCAGACGGTGTTCCCGAAACTGGCCCCTGTGCCCTATCAGCAAGACTCCGGCATGGTCGCCAGCAACCCGGTGATCAAGCGCTTCGACCTGCGCCTGGAAACCCGCACCAGCCGCACCACCCGCCGCGACTACGACTTCGAAAAACCCCGCCTGACCCTGGAAAGCGAAAACCGTGGCGACGCCCTGCCCGACCTCGAAGACTACGATTACCCGGGCCGCTTCATCGACCGCGAGCGCGGCAAACATTTGGCCAAACGCTCCCTCGAACGCCACCGCAGCGACTTCCAGCTCGCCGAAGGCAAGAGTGATCAGCCATTGCTGGTCAGCGGCCATTTCCTCGCTCTGACCGAACACCCGAAAGCCAAGTGGAACGACCTCTGGCTACTCACCGAAGTCCTGCATGAAGGCAAGCAGCCGCAAGTGATCGAGGAGTCGGTGACCAGCGACACCACCGCGCTGAAAGACGATTTCCACCAGGGCTACCGCAACCGCTTCCAGGCCACGCCATGGGACGTACCCAACCGCCCGCCGCTGCGCCACCCGAAACCGCGCATTCTCGGCAGCCAGAGCGCGGTGGTCACCGGCCCGAAAGGTGAAGAAATCCACTGCGACGAGTACGGCCGGGTCAAAGTCCAGTTCCACTGGGACCGCGAAGGCCAGGCCGACGACAAGACCAGCTGCTGGCTGCGCGTCTCCAGCGCCTGGGCCGGCGCCCAGTACGGCGGCATCGCCATCCCGCGCATCGGCATGGAAGTGCTGGTCACCTTCCTTGAAGGCGACCCCGATCAGCCACTGATCAGCGGCTGCCTGTACCACAAGGAAAACACCGTCCCCTATCCACTGCCGGCGAACAAGACCCGCAGCACCTTCAAGACCCTGAGCTCCATGGGCGGTGGCGGCTACAACGAACTGCGCATCGAAGACAAAAAAGGCCAGGAACAAATCTACCTGCACGCCCAGCGCGACTGGGACGAAAACATCGAGCACGACCAGAAGATCCGCGTCGGCAACGAACGCCACGACACCGTCGAACAGAACAGCTACAGCGAATTCAAGGCCGAAGAACACCACACCGTCTACGCCGACCGCAAAGTAGAAACCCGCGCCAACGACCACCTCACCGTCGGCGTCAACCAGCACATCAAGATCGGCACCGGCCAGTTCATCGACGCCGGCCAGGAAATCCACCTGAGCAGCGGCATGAAAGTGGTGATGGAGGCTGGTGCGGAACTCACGCTGATCGGCGGCGGCAGCTTCATCAAGATTGATGCTGGTGGCGTGACCATGAGCGGGCCGGTGATCAACATGAACTCCGGGGGTAGCCCCGGCGCTGGTACGGGCGCCGCGCCATTGATGCCCGGCGTGCTGAAACAGGCGGATGCCGACAAGGCTGGCCAGGTCCTGACCCCGGCGCAAATCAACACCCTAAAACGTAACGCGCCGTTCTGTGAAGAATGCGAAAAATGCAAGGCAGGTGCCTGTGCCATCTGAACGAATCACCCCCAAGGACTGGCTGGCGCAACAGCCGCTGCAAAGCGGCGAGCGCCTGTACCTGATCGTCAGCGCGGCCAGCGACGCCGACGCCCTGAAAACCCTGTACCTCACCGAACCCACCGCCCAACTCATCCCGATCTGGGGCGGCACGCCCTACTCCACATGGCAACCGGTGATGCCCTACCTCACCGAACTCAAAGCCAACTCCGCCTTCCTGCCCTGGATCGCCGAAACCGACGCCCTCGACTGGGGCTGGCTGGCCGTATCGCGCTCAGAGCCGAACGAAGTGTTCGAGCATCTGCGCAGCCTGACGCAGGTAAAAATGCCGGATGGCACCGAGGTGTTTTTCCGGTTTTGGGATGGGCGGCATATTTATCCGATTCTGCGGGGGCTTGGGGAGAAGGCTGGTGAAGTGCTGCCGGTGTTTGAGCGGTATCTGATCAATGGGCAGGCGCTGGAAGTGGGCACGCGGGTGGTGCCGAAGGTCAAGGACTGGCCGTGGTGGGAGGTGCCGAAGGGGTTGTTGGAAGAATTGATGGCAGAAAATCCATCAACCGTTATCGGCAACATGATGCAGTGGTTGCAGGAGGAACACGCCGATCTGTATTTCTCCTTTCCCGAATCGAACCTGAAACAAAAAGTGGCGCGCTTTGTTAAACGCACGCCACTCACGGAAGAAAACTTTACCGGGCTGTTGAAGGCCTATCTGGAAAAAGAGGTGGTGGTATGAGCGTTTTAATGGGCGGGATCGTTGGCGGTCTCACAGCAAAACAACCCGATGCTCAGGCCATCATCAACGACTTCAAGAAGTGCCTGAAGGATTACCGCGAGCATGCCGAAGCCTGGTACGGCGGCATTCTGGATGCGGAGCAGCAATTCAAAGTCGGTGACGAAGTTGGCACGGCTGACAAGGACAGCAAGAAGGAAAATACCCTTTATGCCAACTGTCCTGCGAACGGCAAGCTGGTGCTGATCCATAGTTTCGAGTCCGCGCGCTTTGTGCCGATCGGCAATACGCCAGTTCAACTGACACCGGTCGTCAATGCCCGCTTCATCGGCAAAAACGAAGTTGGCCCGACCATCAATAAAACCATTGACGCATCAGGGATTCTTGAAGTCTCAGGCCTTACTCCCAATCAGCAGTACAAAATCACCTTCTTCCCGAATCCTACGCGTGCCCAGATCGACAGTTTGTTCAATTCCTACCAAGGCGTGATCGTCGAGTTGGGCGGCTGGCTACAAACCGAATGGAGCACCAGCTTCCTCCCGCTCTGGCAAGCTCACACCGATGCCTCCCTTGGAGGTCGCGCCTTGCAGGAGCTGGAAGCGGCTTGGGAAGGGTTCATGAAAGCGATTATGGGATTGTGGGGCGATATCAAAAGTCTCTACGACCTCATCGCCCATCCTCGCGAAAACTACGAGAAGCTGAAAAACTTTTTCACTGAAGAACAGATCAAGAAAATTTACGACGCCTCTGCCGACGCTATTCACACTGCTTTATTGATCGCGAGCGATGAGCCGTTGATGTGGATATACGTCGCGGCCATCGTGGCCTGGGTGAAAATGCTGCCGCCGCAGACTTGTACCGAAGTGCTGGCGCAAATGTCGACAGAGTTCCTGCTCAACATTTTGATCGGCGTTGTCTTGACTGGTGGTCTTGGCTTGGCCGTACGCGTGGGTACAAAAGCCGTCAAAGGGGTACAAAGCAGCGGCAAAGTCATAAAGCTGATTGAAGACTTCACCGGCATGTTGATGAAAGTCAGCAAGTCCAAAGCGACGCCCCATACCGAAGCATCGAAGCCGTTGCTACTCAATGGTGATTCGAAATTCAATCCGGCACGCAAAGCGGATGTTCAGATCGCCGCTCCCAAACCTGCCGAAACCGCGACAGCTCCGAAGAGCAAGCCACCGATCACTGGCGGAAAAGCGGAATCCGATGCGCAGATTCAAACCCGTAAAAAAGATGAGCCAGCCTCACGGATCGAGCAGGTAGAGGCCGTCGACAACGCCCCCGAACAGCCGAAGAACCCAGCGAAAAAACCAGCACAATGCGTCGACGACACATGCTCAGACGGCGAACCAGTATCGATGGTGACCGGTGAAGAGTTACTGACGCTCACCGATGGGGAACTGGGTGGCCTGCTGCCTTTTGAGTGGACACGCCTATACCGAAGCAGTGCAGTCGAAATTGATAGCCGCCTCGGCTATGGCTGGAGTCATTCACTGTCTCATCGCTTGCAGATCGACGATGAGGGTGTGCTGTGGACGGACAACGAGAACCGGCAAACCCGTTTCCCGATGCCCACAGAACAGCGGCCGGCCATCACTAACAGTCTGGCTCAGGCAGCAATTCATCTAGGCAATGAACCCGGCGAACTCATTTTGACCCAGGCCGGGGCAAAAACACGCTTTTACCATTTCCGTGCCGGTCGACTGACCGCGATCAGCGATGCGTACGAAAATCGTCTGCACATCAGTTATGACTTCGTTGATCGTATCCAGCGCATAGATAACGGCGCAGGGCGCGCCCTTTTTCTGCGCTACGAAGACAGACACATCGTTGCTGTCGACCAACAGCAACAACGCCCCGAATACAATGAACGCGGCGAACGCCAAGACCCATGGCTGACGATTCATACCCTCGTCACCTACCGATACAACGCACTCAATCAACTGGTTTCTTCCACCAATGCGATGGGCGAAACCGAGCATTACCGCTACAACGATCAGCACGTCATCCTTGAGCGACAAATGGCCGGAGGGGCTAGCTTCTTCTGGGAGTGGGAGCGTGAAGGCAAGCTGTCCCGATGCGTACGTCATTGGGCCAATTACGCGCAGATGGAAGCACGTTACGAGTGGGATGATAAAGGCTCGGTCATTGTTCATAACGCTGACGGCAGTGAGCTGGTCTATGTGCATGACGAAAATGCACGCCTGGTCAGTGAGACCGCACCCGACGGTGGTGAGACGCAGAACGCTTATGACGATAACGGCCGATTGATCGCCGTTAAAGACCCGATGGGAGCGATCACCGAGTATCAGTACAGCGATGCCGGACGCTTGATTGCGGTGATCCCCCCGGAAGGTGTTCCGACGCGTTACAACTACTTCAACGGTCAACTTATTGATGTCCAGCGCGGCAAGGCCCGCTGGAAATACGAACGCAACCGCCAGGGCGATATTACCCAACAAACCGATCCTGACGGCAACGAGACCTTCTACAGCTATGACCGTCAGGGACGCTTGCTTGAGATCCGCCACCCCGACGGCAGTCGTCATCAACTGGGCTGGAACAATCTCGGCCAATTGCTGGAAGAACACCTGCCGGATGGAGGTCAACGCAAGTATCGCTACGATGCGCTCGGCCGGCAAATCACTCGCCAGAATGAATTCGGAGCGATCACCCAATACCAATGGGATGCCGTCGACCGCCTCACTCAGGTCACCCTGCCCGGCGGCGCCACACGTGCGTTTACCTACAACCCGTATGGCCGCGTCACCGCCGAACGCGACGAGCTCGGGCGGATCACCCGCTACGAATACGCCGACAACCTGCACCTCGTCAGCCGCCGGATTAATCCCGACGGCAGCCAACTGCGCTATCGCTACGACAACTCGCAACTCAACCTCACCGAGATCGAAAACGAGCGCGGCGAACGCTATCAACTCGATTATTACCCGAACGGCCTGATCCAGCAGGAAACCGGCTTCGACGGCCGCCGCACCGCGTACGAGTACGACCTGAACGGCCAACTGCTGAAGAAAACCGAGTTCGGCGACGGCGGTAGCGAACTGGTTACCGAATACCAGCGCGATGCCGCAGGCCGTTTGCTGGTCAAGACGCTGCCCGATGGCGAAGAGATTCATTACAGCTACGACGCACTCGGTCGCCTGGTAAACGTCGACGACGGCCATTGGCCGCTCGCTTATGAATACGACGTGCAAGATCGCTTGATCACCGAACATCAGGGCTGGGGCACCACGCGTTACGCTTACGACAAAGTCGGTCAGCTCAGCCACTGCCGTCTGCCCGATGGCTGCACGCTCGATTACCGTCATTTGTCCGGTGGACGGCTGAGCAGCATCGACCTCAACGGCTCTCGCCTGACCAGCCACCAGTTCAACGCCGGTCGCGAGCAACAACGCCAACAAGGCTTGCTGCTTAGCCAATACCAATACGATGAACAGGGCCGACTACAGGCCCACAGCGTCAGCCAACGGGACAAGCACCTGTTCCAGCGTCGCTACAACTACGATGCCAACGGCAACCTCGCCGGTATTAACGACAGCCGCAAAGGCAACCGCAGCTATCACTACGATCCACTCGACCGACTGATCAGCGTACGCGGCGCCATGCCAGAGAGCTTCGCTCACGACCCGGCAGGCAACCTCCTCGGACAAAATGACCTGCCCGCAGCCAACCTCGCCAACGTCAAAGGCAATCGCCTGCTCATGCAGGGCGACCGCCACTACGACTACGACGCTTACGGCAACCTGATCCGAGAGCGTCGCGGCACCGGCCAGAAGCTCGTCACCGAGTACCGCTACGACTGCCAGCACCGCCTGATCGGCGTCAGCCTGCCGGGTGGCAGCACCGCATCCTATAAATACGACGCCTTCGGCCGCCGCATCGAGAAAACCGTCGACGGCCACACCACTGAATTCCTCTGGCAAGGCGAACGCCTCATCGCCGAAAGCGCAGAAAATCGTTATCGCAGCTACATCTACGAACCGGGCAGTTTCCGCCCGTTGGCAATGCTCGACGGCGAAGGCCCGCTAAAAGCGGCCCCGTTCTATTACCAACTCGACCACCTCGGCACACCGCAGGAACTCACCGACTACAGCGGCGAAATCATGTGGTCGGCAAAATACCGCGCCTACGGCAACCTCGCGGCGCTGGATGTCAGCGAAATTGATAACCCGTTGCGCTTCCAGGGTCAGTATTTCGACGCCGAGACAGGCTTACATTACAACCGCCACCGCTACTACAATCCGGGGACTGGACGGTTTTTGACGCCGGATCCGATCAAGCTTGCGGGTGGTTTGAATAGCTACCAATACGTGCCTAACCCTACGGGGTGGGTGGATCCGTTGGGGCTGGTGTGTAAACAGACAAACGGTGCCACTCCGAAAAAGCCTCCGCAAAAAACGACCCCGCCCGAGGTTGGCGAGACACTTAATTTTGAGCATTTCGAGCAAGCTCGCAATAAGGCACTTGAATGGCTTGAAAGCAATGGATTCAAAGCAGAAAAGCCAACCATTGGGAAGTTTGGTACGAATGCCGGGAAGGTTGTAGGCATGCAAACCGCTGACGGCAAGACTGGCTATCGAATCGAATATGATGAAAGAAGCGGCGCACATATAAACGTTTGGTCAGGAAAAAAGCCAGCACCACATTACCTTTTCAATGCAAGCGAAAAAACCGTATTAAAATTACTAAAGGCATTTAAAAAATGAGCTACTTCGACGAAGAACTTGAGAAAGAATTGTTAGAATCCAGCATTAACTACATGAAACTTGACAATGATGCACATGACAACGCCGTCTCACATATCAATAGAAATTTTCCGTTTATTGGATCAAAAATCGCTTGGAGCTCACTTCCCAACAGCACATCGCATTCAAAAAACACTATAAACAAAGCCATTGAAGAAATTTCAGAAAAAGCAAAAGATCTCAAAATAACTGAGATTACCTTTATCGGCGACTCGCTCACAGAGAATGCTTATAGATTCCACACCGCCGATCTGAAAAAAATAATAATGACATTTTCTGAAATACCGCAACACACCTATTTTTTCTCCGAGCAGTTTAGTTTGATAGGTTGCATAAGCAGCGAGGGCGAAATCAATTTTAGTGCGACCACTTAAACATGACACATAGCAGAAAAATAGGGAAAATCGATTTTCTATTGAAATAAATCCGCCCCCATTTGCGCCATTCAATCAGAGAAAACAAATATAAAAACAGGATATTCACACTCATCATCGAAGATACTCTGAAAGCACTCGCAAACATTGAATTTACCTTGATTTCTCTATAAAAAATGGGAAGTTACGATAGCGACAAACCGGTTAAAGAATATCAAAAACTACAACCGAGCTCATTAACGATGATACGTCACTCAGCGACCAATCCAAGATCAAAAAATCATCAGCAAAAAATTTGCCCCAATTCCTGGTGAGGATTCACATGAATGACATAGAGCGTCATATGGAGGGAATTGAATTCTGGAAGCCTTGAATGATTAGCTGTACGAAGAAATCTGCTGGGCCGCCTGATATGCGTGAAAAACACGTCACTGAAACCTTCAAGGCGACTGTCAACTTAAACTCTCCATTCAAGAATAATGAAAAACAGGAAACTTATGCTCAACGCATAATCACCAGATCAAATCTCTGCGACCACTCTCACGGATTAAATAATCAAAGGACTGTTATCTTGAAACACTTGAGCCGCACTCTCTCCTTGCTTCTAGCCTTTACCTTCTCCCTAAGCGCAAGCGCGCTGTCACTACGATCCGAACAACATCCCGACGGCACAACTGTCTTGTTGCTTACAAACGAAGCCAGTCCAGAACGGGCTCACAAGCTCAACCAAGACCCGGCGGTTCGCTCTGCACTCGTTGATTTTCTTGGCTACCAAACCGGAAGTTACACCAATGACAATACGATGATCGTGCAGCAGGTTCTTGAAGCGCTCGATTCGGAAATGGCGACGTTTGTTGATGGAGTGCCTCCCGGCAGAAAAATGATCACCGCCATGGACGACGGTAACAACGGATTGGAGCGCGGCGCATTGCTGCTGGACGACAAGGGGCAGTTGCTCGCCGTAGGACTGGTCAATGGCCATTGCTCCGTCAAGTCTCGTGACGAGCCATTGACTTGTAACGATGCTCCGGAAACCGTGCTGACCATTTTCCAGCCAGAAGGCGCTAGTGAGGGTGACGCCGACGCTTTGATCACTTGGAGTAAGCAACTGCCTCCTATGATGGCGCTGTGGGCGGAGAGTGACGATCCAGAACGCCGAGCCGCTGCGCAGAAGATTGCCCACGTTGAGTACATCGTGACTCAGCCGAAACAGGGAGCGTGGACTGCGGCTCAATTACCTTCCGATTTTCCAAAAGCGATGCTGGCATTGCTTCCGCAGCGAGCTCACCTGATTGGCGCTGGCGCTCACGGTGTTTTTACGACACCGGGTATGGAGGGCACTCCAATTAACGGTGATTGGGACAAAATAGCCGGACGCCCTCAGCATGAATATGAGGTCATTCTCAGGACTTTTACCGAATACGCGGATGTTATCGACTTCTATCAGCAGCATGCGAAGGACGCCGAAGTCAGCGGCAACGAGCGCAAAGCGCTCGTTGAAGGCCGCATCGATGGTGGTACCTATAAAATAGAAATCGCCAATAGAAAAGAAGCCGGCACAGTGATCACGTTCTCCGCTTGGCGGCAGGAGGTCTAATTCATCTCTGAAGACAGAGCGATCATGTGGTCGCTTTGTCTCCTGAGCAAAAGGGACTGAGTAAAAGAGGACAGATTTCTTTCTTCAAACTGAATATAAATCTGTCCCCTTTTCCTAAGGCTCAGGCTGCTCAGAGCGAATGGGCGCCGGGTAAGGCAGTTAACAACAGCGTTTCCGTTGGACAAATAGGTGGAGATATTTTCTACAATGATACAAATGTTCTCCCATCCGCCTCTAGCCGAACTTCGTATGAGGCCAACGTCGGACTAAGCAACACTATGTCACGGAGCAACCAACCTGGAACCAGGCTGCTCTATTCGAATGACCCGCTATATATCACCAGTGATCATTATGAAACTGTCAGTTCAATAGGAAAATGGAAATAACCTGAATGATAATTGAACTTGACGGCCTATCCATTTCTTCCGAGCAGGATTTCCACAAGCGTATAGCTTCTGCATTTTCTTGGGCTCAGTACTATGGAAACAACCTAAATTCTCTGTGGGATTTGCTCAGTACGGACGTGGAGCGTCCGATTGAAATAGTATGGAAAAATTCGAAAGAATCTGAACAAAGCATGGGCGAAACTTTTAAAAAAATAATATTTATATTCGAGCGAACAAAAAATCAGGACATATCCCTGGGTTTAGATGAAAATTTCGAATACAAACTAAAGTAAAAAAATTGATACTTGCCAGCGCACTTATTCAACGCTACAGCAAGCACGACTATCGTTTGAATGATCAGAACAAAGTATTCACGAATGCAAAGATTTGAAGAGACCCGATGAGATTAAAACTCGAATACAAGCTCCAACCTATCAGAGTACCAAGCGGCTGGACAATAACAATCAACAATCTATATGAGGTGGAGTTGACACCGGAGACTTGCGGCTGGTTCTCTAGTTCGGTACTGATCGGAGGAGTCCGCCAGAGTACCGGCCATTGCTTTGACACGAGAGTCGAGCCCGAAGGGGATCCCGACGGAGAATTTGTGATCGACATGCTAACGATCGAATACGATAGAAGAGGTGAGCCAATCAAAAACTCCGAAAAGTTTCTAGGTGAGTTCAGAACTAAAAGCAAAATTGAATTCATTGAAAGAGTTGAAGACTTCATGATTGAGGCTTGATTACATCATTGTTGACGAATCAAAAATATTAAAAACGGCTTTCCAAGCAAATCTGTATTGACGCTTCAATAAGTGACACAGAAAAAATCGCAGCACAACACTGCGATTTCTCACCCCATAGAATCAATCGGCCGCCAACCGCACCTGCCTCTCCAACTCCACCTTCAACCCCGGCTCCAATTTCAACTGCCGTGCCAGTTCATCCAGATAGCTCTTCTCCATAAAATTTTCCTCATCCACCAGCATCACACTGGCGATGTACATCTCCGCCGCCATTTCCGGCGTGCTCGCCGCGCGGGCGACGTCGGTGGGGTCGAGGGGTTTGTTGAGTTCGGCGTGGAGCCAGTGTTGCAGTTCCTGATCGTTGTCGAGCTTTGTGAATTCGCCTTCGATCAGTTCGCGCTCGCGCTCGTCGATGTGGCCGTCGGCTTTGGCGGCGGCGACCAGGGCTTTGAGGATCGCCTGGCTGTGCTGCTCGACTTGCGCGGGTGGCAGGCGGTCGAGGGTTTGCGGTTCGCGTTGGGGTGCGCTGCCTTTTTGGGCGTTGTAGTTGCCGTAGGCCTTGTAAGCCAGTACGCCCAGCGCGGCGAGGCCGCCGTAGATCGCGACTTTGCCGCCGACCTTGCGGACCTTTTTATTGCCGAGCAGCAGGCCCATCGCGCCTGCGGCCAATGCGCCGCCACCCGCGCCGGAGAGCAGGCCGCCGAGGCCGCTGGAGCCAGACGAGCCACCGAGCAAGCCGCCAAGTCCGCTGGCAGCCGATTTGCTGGAAGCGCCGCCGGCCTTGTTCTGCAGCATTTCCTGCCCGGACTTGAGCAGTTGATCGAGCAATCCACGGGTGTTCATGTTCCGTCTCCAAACAAGGGTTATCCGGATCTAAGGCCCTCAGCCTAGTTCGAAAGTGCCCGGACCCGCCCCGCGAGTGTGCTTCGAGATGTTGCTCGCCACTCAAAAGGGCTCGTTCCGAGCGTTACCCAATGAAAAGGGGCAGGCCTTTCGACCTGCCCCCTTCTCCCCTCCTCCTTAAAACCGCGAAACACTCCGCATCGCATCCACCAGATAGCGCATGGCGATCCGGTCGCTTTCCGATAGCTCTCGATAACGCTCCACCAGCTTCAATTCTTCGGAATTGAGACGGCGTCTTCTGCGCCCGCCGCCCAAGCAAGGAAAGATGCCCAACATTTCGGTGATGCCCTGTATTTTTGCCATGGACGATGTCCTTCTTTATTGAGTCAAGAAACTGCTGAACCTCACATCGCCCTGCCTCTTCGAGCAGCGTCGTGTGCCCCGCCGGCACGAAGGCTTGTATCCGGTCTTGCCCATAGAATAGGAATTAAATCGGCGTTGAAAAGTGGTTTTTAGAGTAATTAATCGAAAAAAGCAGATATGCCCTCTAAATCAGAGAGCCCTGTCAGAAAAATTACAGACATGTCTTGTTTCATTGCCAGATGACGCAACGCAAACAAGCCTTTTTGCCCGACAATCGAACCGATTAAGCTAGCGGGCATCTGTTTATAGTCCGTTGCGTTTGGCCGAAGGCATGACCGAACCGTAATTTCCGATCCGACAGGTGCCAGGAACGGCGCTGGATTGCACACGACAGGTTGTATTTATGCACCGCAGGAATTTGCTCAAAGCGTCCATGGCCATTGCGGCCTATACCGGTCTTTCCGCGTCGGGTCTGTTGGCCGCTCGCGCCTGGGCGGCCAATGGTGGCGCCGCCGATGGCGAGGCCCAGGCCTTCGATTTCGAAGCGTTGAAGCGTCAGGCCAAGCAGCTCGCCGGCAATGCCTATCAGGATACGAAACAGGTGTTGCCGCCAACCCTGGCGACCATGACTCCGCAGAATTTCAATGCGATCCGCTACGACGGCGAGCATTCCCTGTGGAAGGAAAACAAAGGTCAGCTGGACGTGCAGTTTTTCCACGTCGGCATGGGTTTCCGTCAGCCGGTGCGCATGTACAGCGTTGATCCGAAGACGCGCATGGCGCGCGAGGTGCATTTCCGCCCGGCGCTATTCAATTATGAGAACACTTCGGTCGACACCCAGCAGCTCAAGGGCGATCTGGGTTTTGCCGGCTTCAAACTGTTCAAGGCACCGGAGCTGGATCGGCATGACGTGGTGTCGTTTCTCGGCGCCAGCTATTTCCGTGCGGTCGATGCTACTGGCCAATATGGCCTCTCCGCGCGCGGCCTGGCCATTGATACCTACGCGAAGAAGCGCGAAGAGTTTCCCGACTTCACCAAGTTCTGGTTCGAGACGCCGGACAAGAACGCCACGCGTTTTGTGGTCTACGCCCTGCTCGACTCGCCGAGCGCCACTGGCGCGTATCGCTTCGACATCGACTGCCAGGCCGAGCGCGTGGTGATGGAAATCGACGCGCACATCAACGCGCGTACCACCATCGAACAACTGGGCGTGGCGCCGATGACCAGCATGTTCAGCTGCGGCACCCACGAACGGCGCATGTGCGACACCATTCACCCGCAAATCCACGACTCCGATCGCCTGGCAATGTGGCGTGGCAATGGCGAGTGGATCTGCCGTCCGTTGAACAACCCGGCGACGCTGCAATTCAACGCATTTGCCGACAAGGACCCGAAGGGTTTCGGCCTGGTGCAGACCGACCACGAATTCGCCAACTATCAGGACACTGTCGACTGGTACAGCAAGCGCCCGAGCCTGTGGGTAGAACCGACAACCGCCTGGGGCGAAGGCTCTATCGATCTGCTGGAAATTCCTACGACCGGCGAGACGCTGGATAACATCGTCGCGTTCTGGACGCCGAAGAAACCCGTGGCTGCCGGTGATTCGCTGAACTACGGATACAAGCTGTACTGGAGCGCGCTGCCACCGGTCGGCACGCCACTGGCGCGAGTGCACGCGACGCGTTCGGGCATGGGCGGTTTCACCGAGGGCTGGGCGCCGGGTGAGCACTACCCGCCAGTCTGGGCGCGCCGTTTTGCCGTCGACTTCACCGGTGGCGGCCTTGAGCGCCTGCCACAGGGCACCGGGATCGAGCCAGTGATTACCTGTTCCAACGGCAAGGTGCAGGACTTCAGCGTGCTGGTGCTGGATGACATCAAGGGTTATCGGATCCTGTTCGATTGGTACCCGACCAATGACAGCGTCGAGCCAGTGGAACTGCGCCTGTTCATTCGCACCAATGACCGCACGTTGAGCGAGACCTGGTTGTACCAGTACTTCCCGCCGGCGCCGGACAAGCGTAAATACCCTTGAGGTTCTAAGGCGGCTGTTCTGGCGTCATTCGCGAGCAGGCTCGCTCCCACAGAGGTCCGCATTCCTACCGTGGGAGCGAGCCTGCTCGCGAAGAGGCCCGCCTGGACAACGCAAATTTCTGCCGAATAGAAAAGCCCCGACCATCACCGGCTCGGGGCTTTTGTTCTTCAGCCTTCAATCAATCACGCAAATCCGACTCATGAATGGGCTGATCCCGATGGGTCGCGCGCTGATACTGCGCCGGCCACACTGCTTTGCGCCCACCCAGATCATCGTCGGCGTGCAGCGGCCAGTACGGATCGCGCAGCAGCTCTCGGGCGAGGAAAATGATATCGGCCTGACAGGTACGCAGAATGTGCTCGGCCTGGGCAGGCTCGGTAATCATGCCGACAGTGCCGGTGGCAATGCCTGACTCTTTGCGTACCCGCTCGGCAAAGCGCGTCTGATAACCGGGTCCGACCGGAATTTCCGCGTTTGCAGCTGTCCCTCCTGAAGACACGTCAATGAGATCGGCGCCCAGCGTGTGAAGGCGACGCGCCAGTTCCACGGTTTCGTCCGGATTCCAGCCGTCTTCGACCCAATCGGTCGCCGAGACGCGGACAAACACTGGCAGTTCCTCCGGCCATACCGCCCTCACCGCTTCAGTGACTTGCAGCACCAGGCGAATGCGATTTTCGAACGAACCACCGTACTGATCGCGGCGTTGATTGCTCAGCGGCGAGAGAAACTGATGCAGCAGATAGCCATGCGCGGCATGCACCTCGACCACGCTGAACCCCGCCGTCAGCGCGCGTTTGGCCGCGTCGACGAAAGCCTGAATCACTTCGGCGATCTGCCCCTCATCCAGTTGCTTCGGTTGAGTGTGTTGCGGGTCGAAAGCAATCGGCGATGGCCCGACCGGGGTCCAGCCGCCATCCTCGGGTTTGACGCTGCCATGCTTGCCGATCCACGGCCGGTGGGTGCTGGCCTTGCGCCCGGCGTGGGCCAGCTGAATGCCGGCGACCGCGCCCTGGGCGGTGATGAAGCGAGTGATGCGTTGCAGCGGTTCGATCTGTTCGTCGTTCCACAGGCCAAGGTCTTCGGCGGTGATACGCCCGTCGGCGGTCACCGCCGTGGCTTCGGTGAAAACCAGACCGGCACCGCCCACCGCGCGGCTGCCCAGGTGAACCAGGTGCCAGTCGTTGGCCAGGCCGTCGACGCTGGAGTACTGGCACATCGGCGACACGGCGATGCGGTTGGGCAGGGTCAGTTGGCGCAGGGTAAAGGGTTCAAGCAGCAGACTCATGGGGCACCTCTCGAATCAGTGGGCAGGCTCCAGGGTTCTGTTTGAAAAGTCGACGAGTGACAGAAAAAGGGTACAGCGCCCGCCCCCGCGGGCAAGAATTCGACAAGACGTCACAAGGCCAATCAAGCAGTGCTTAGAGCCTAGTCGACAACCGGAGATGACGGAGGGTTCAGAGTAATTCAGTGTGTGAAAGGACGCTTTCGCGAGCAGGCTCGCTCCCACAAGGCAGCACCGTACCTGTGGGAGCGAGCCTGCTCGCGAATGGCTTAACGCGGTTCGATATGAGCAATCATCAACTGCACAGTCTCGTTGCCACGAAACTCGTTGACGTCGAGCTTGTAAGCCAGTTCAACCCATTGAATCGTCGGGTTCGGCCACACATCGCGATCAATGCCAAACGCGATGCCATCGAGCTTCACCGAGCCGCATTCGCTTTTCAGCACCACTTTGAGATGCCGCTCGCCAACCACGCGCTGCTCGACCAGTTGAAACACACCGTGAAACAGCGGCTCGGGAAAATGCTGCCCCCACGGCCCGGCGTGGCGCAGGGCGCGGGCCAGTTCGAGGTGGAATTCTTCGACGGCCAGCGTGCCGTCCGACAACATGCGCCCGGTGAGGTCTTCTTCGCGAAGTTGCCTGCGCACTTCAGCGTCGAAAGCCTCGGCAAACAAAGGAAAATTCTCCTGCGGCAAGGTCAGACCAGCGGCCATCGCGTGGCCACCGTACTTGGCGATCAGGTTCGGATGCTGCGCCGCGACCACGCTCAGCGCATCGCGAATATGGAAGCCCTGCACCGAGCGACCGGAGCCCTTGAGCAGACCATCACCGGCATCGGCAAAAGCAATGGTCGGGCGGAAATAGCGCTCTTTCATGCGCGAAGCGAGAATGCCGATCACACCCTGGTGCCACTCCGGGTCGAACAGGCACAGACCGAACGGCATCGACTCGACCGGCAGATCCTTGAGCTGCGCCAGCGCTTCACGCTGCATGCCCTGCTCGATGGATTTGCGATCCTGGTTCATGCCGTCCAGTTGCGCAGCCATTTCCCGCGCCAGATTGGCGTCGGCGGTGAGCAGGCATTCGATGCCCAGGCTCATGTCGTCCAGACGTCCGGCGGCGTTCAGGCGAGGGCCGACGATAAAACCCAAGTCGGTGGAAGTGATCCGCGCAGCCTCTCGCTTGGCGACTTCGAGAATCGCCTTGATCCCCGGCCGCGCCCGGCCGGCGCGAATCCGCTCCAGCCCTTGATGCACAAGAATGCGGTTGTTGGCATCCAGCGGTACCACGTCGGCGACGCTGCCCAGCGCCACCAGATCGAGCAGTTCGCCGATGTTCGGTTGCGGCTTGCTCTCGTACCAGCCGAGGCTGCGCAAACGCGCGCGCAACGCCATGAGTACGTAGAAGATCACCCCGACGCCGGCCAGCGCTTTGCTCGGAAACTCGCAGCCCGGCTGGTTCGGATTGACCAGCGCATCGGCCTGCGGCAGTTCATCGCCGGGCAAGTGGTGGTCGGTGATCAAAACCTTCAGTCCGGCGCGCTTGGCCGCCGCGACGCCTTCGACGCTGGAGATGCCGTTATCGACGGTGATCAATAGTTGCGGTTCACGGGTCAGCGCGACTTCGACGATTTCCGGCGTCAGGCCATAGCCGTATTCGAAACGGTTCGGCACCAGGTAATCGACATGCGCCGCGCCCAACAGGCGCAGGCCGAGTACACCGACGGTGCTGGCGGTGGCGCCGTCCGCATCGAAGTCGCCGACGATCAAAATGCGCTGGCGTTGCTCCAATGCCGTCACCAGCAGGTCAACCGCCGCATCAATGCCTTTGAGCTGCTGGAACGGGATCAAGCGCGCCAGACTTTTGTCCAGCTCCGCTTCCGATTGCACGCCCCGCGCCGCGTACAGGCGGGTCAGCAGTGGCGGCAGATCACCGAGGAAAGGCAGCGTGGCAGGCAGTTGACGAGGTTCGATACGCATGGGGCGACGGAGGCTTCTCTTTGATTCGTGGGAAATATCAGCGGTGTCGCGACCTCAGCCGCGCTCACCTTGCAGCCATTGCAACTGGACTTCGTGCTGACCGCGATCGTCGGTGACGAAGATCGTGCCTTCGCTGATCATCACGTCCCACTTGATGACGCGCGGCATGTCCTTGGCCAGGGTCTCCAGCACTTCCTGCGGGACGGCGGCGATGTTGACGTTTTTCAGGTTCTTGATCGCCGGGATCACCTTGGTTTCCCAGACACGCAGGCTGCCGTAGGCCAGCAGGCTGGTGCGTTCGGTGCGGCGCGAGCACCAGGTCAGGCGATCGGCATCCGGCTGGCCGACTTCGATCCAATGCAGGACACGGTCGTCCAGGCTCTTTTCCCACAAGGCCGGTTCATCCACGTCTGACAGACCACGGCCGAACGACAGCTGCTCGTTGTACCAGAGCGCGTAGGCCAGCAGCCGCACAGTCATGCGTTCTTCGGTTTCCGAAGGATGACGGGCGATGGTCTGCTTGACGCTCTCGTAGACGCTGCGGTCGAGGTCGGTGAGGTTCAGTTCGAATTTGTAGGTAGTGGACGGCTGGGCCATGAACGGGCTTCTTGATACGAGGAAAGTCGGCAAGTCTAACCGATGCCACAGGCAATCATCGAATTGATGGCGATCCAGCTGCGGCGTCTGACAGCCGGCTATGTTAAAACCCTGTATCCGTTCAGCCTTGTCCTACAGGATTTCGCATGCCGTTCACCAGCAAACCGCTCTCGGGTCTGAAAGTCATTGAATTGGGTACGTTGATCGCCGGGCCGTTTGCCTCGCGCATTTGCGGCGAATTCGGCGCCGAGGTGATCAAGATCGAGTCGCCGGACGGCGGCGATCCCCTGCGCAAGTGGCGCAAATTGTACGAAGGCACCTCGTTGTGGTGGTTCGTCCAGGCGCGCAACAAGAAGTCGCTGACCCTCAATCTGAAACACCCGGACGGTTTGGCGATCCTGAAACAACTGCTGGGCGAGGCCGACATCCTCATCGAGAATTTCCGCCCCGGCGTCCTGGAAAAACTTGGTCTGAGCTGGGAAACCCTGCACGCACTGAACCCGAAACTGGTGATGGTGCGCCTGTCCGGTTTTGGTCAGACCGGGCCGATGAAGGACCAGCCAGGTTTCGGTGCGGTCGGCGAATCCATGGGCGGCCTGCGGTACATCACCGGTTTCGAAGATCGGCCACCGGTGCGTACCGGGATTTCCATCGGTGATTCGATTGCCGCGCTGTGGGGCGTGATCGGTGCGCTGATGGCGCTGCGTCATCGCGAGGTCAATGGCGGGCTGGGCCAAGTGGTCGACGTTGCGCTGTATGAAGCTATCTTCGCGATGATGGAAAGCATGGTGCCGGAGTTCGACGTGTTCGGTTTCATCCGCGAGCGCAGCGGCAACATCATGCCGGGCATCACGCCCTCTTCGATCCACACCAGCGCCGACGGCAAGCATGTGCAGATCGGTGCCAATGGTGATGCGATCTTCAAACGCTTCATGCTTGTGATTGGCCGCGAAGATCTTGCCAGCGACCCGCTGCTGGCCAGTAACGACGGGCGCGACAGTCGCCGGGACGAGCTGTATGGCGTGATTGATCGCTGGGTCAATTCCTTACCGCTGCAGGCTGTTCTCGACTTGCTCAATCAGGCCGACGTACCGGTCAGCCGGATCTTCAGCGCCGAGGACATGTTCAACGATCCGCAATATCTGGCGCGAGAGATGTTCCTGCATGCCAAGTTGCCGGACGGCAAGGACTTCAAGATGCCCGGCATCGTGCCGAAACTTTCCGAAACCCCAGGTTCATCCGAATGGGTCGGGCCGCAGTTGGGCGAACACAATGCGCAGCTGCTTGGCGATCTGGGCTACGACGCTGCGCAAATCGCTCGGCTGCGCGAAGACGGGGCCATCTGAGCAGCGCCGGGCGCTTCGGTTTTTCAAGCAACAAGCCGCGCACTGCGCAAACGCCGGGCAAAAGAAACCCCGAGAAGTGGGGAGACGACTCGGGGTTAAACGGGGTCTGCTTCGAGACCCGTAGCAGCAAGCGACAAGCACCGGAGCACAATGCTTGATCTCGCTGTTATGGGGTCTGACTGACAGGGATGCAGGAAGGTTCCCACAAAAAATATTTCATCTTTACAGGGCCGGACGCTTGTCCAGAGCTGCATTGCGCAACGCCGCAATGACGCAGGGTTCCAGCCGTCCTTCGGCGATCATCACGTCACGGTGCAGGCCGTCCACCACGTCGGTCAGCAAGCGCTTGTCGCTCAACTGGGCCTGATTGAATTCGCGTTCCACCACAATGGCGCCGCTGCTGTTCTTCAGCGTTACCAGACATTCACCATGGCTGCCGCGAGGGGTCAGCGTCACCTGATACGGGCTCAGAGCCTCACCGAGCAATAGACTGATACTTTCCATCTCGATCTCCACTCAATAGTCCGAAAACACAGTGCCTGGGGCGTGTTCACATTAAATGACCACCGGCCCGAGAAGAAAGTTCTGCCTGTCGCGTCCCGACCTTGCGGGTCCTAGTCTGACAGAGCATGCACGGCGAAGATGACAGAAAAATATTCGCCGGTTTCAGGCCTCGATGAGCTCCTGCGGGGTGATCAGATAACTGTCCAGCAGACCTCTCATCAACACCGCCGAAACCGGCGTTTGCAGCCGTCCCAGCAGGCGCAGGCGTTGCTGGCGGAGCAGCGGCTCCAGATCACTCATCAAACTCTGCGCGACCGAGCCCAGCAGAATCAGGGCACGCGCCTCATGGTGCGCCGCCAGGTGATGAATCAAAGCCAGCCCATCGCCACCTTTGAGCTGCGGATCGCAAATGGCGATATCGACCGCGCCGCGATGCCCCAGTGAACTCAAGGCTGACGCTAGCGAAGGTGCGGTCAATACATCGTAGATGCCGATGGCATTGAGCATTTGATGCAATGCCATCAGCTGGAACGGGTTGGGTTCAAGAATCAGGACTTTAAGCGAGCGCATGGGCGACCTCTGGAGCGATCATCGCGGACTCTCACCGCAGTTGTCGTTCACTCTAGGGCAGGCGTCTTAAGCCTCCCATCAGAAAAGTAGCCGCGTCTTGCAGGACATTTCCCTTCTTTACGGCAGACAGCGACACCCGCTCTCGGTCCTGCGCTGAGTGATGTCGGTCCAGCCACCCAACAGGCCGCGCAATTTACCGTCACCGCTGTAAAACGGCACGGTCCACTGATAAACCTCGCGAGACCCGCCCTTGAACAGCAGCTGTCGTTTGCTGAAGCGCGACTTGCGGGTTTGCAACTGGGTGATGAACTCATCGTGGAGCATGCGCGCGGTGGTTTCCGGAAACGCATCGACTTCGATCAGCAGGCGCCCCTGCATCTGGTCCAGGCGCACCGACAGTGCTTCCTCGTAACTGCGATTGCAGATGATCAAGCGCCCGTGCAGATCACGGACAAACACCGGATCCGGCATCGAATCGATCAGGGCGTGCTGAAAGGCCAGTTGATCACCCAGCTCCTTTTCCGCTGCGCAGCGCAACTTGATCACGGCCGCCAGGCGTCTGTTCCACACTAGCGACAGCATCCCGAAAACGCCGATTACCCCCATCGCCCAGCATGCCCACTCGACCAGCCGTTCCCATACGGAGGGCACGGGAGGCGGCGAAACGCCCGCCAGCCACTTGAGACGAATCGCGCGCAACTCCGCCGCAGGGAACGCTTCCAGCGCCTTGTTGAGAATACTCAGTAGTTGCGGCATGCCTTTTCGTACAGCCAGATGATCGGCTTCCCACTTGCCCTCTACCAGGGCACCGACCTTGAGCATGCCCAACGGATAGAGCTGCGCGCCGATTTCGTTTTCGATGGTTGCGTAGGCTTCACCACTCTCGACCAGCGCCCGCGCTTCGGCATAGGTTTTCACCGAGCGTATTTCAATCGACGGATAATCGCGCCGAATCCCATCCTCCAGGGCATGACGGGCGGGCAGCACCAGAACGCGCTTGGCCAGTTGCTCGAAAGACTCCACCCGCGGGGTATTGGCATGTCCGACAAAAACCCAGCCTGCCCCTCCAAAAGCATGACTGAAATCGAGAAACGCCTTGCGATCATCACTCATGGCCAAGGTCGTACTGATGTCCGCGACCCCGCTTTGCAGGCGATCGAGCATATGGTCGGTAGAGAACGATTCCTGGTGCTCGAATTGCAGGCCGGTCATTGCGCTGACGCGCTTGAGCACATCGTTGTTAAGACCGCTCCACTGGCCATGTTCGTCCTGAAACAGGTACAACGGATATTGCACCGATGCCACCGTCACTCTGGGGTTGTCACGTATCCATTGCTGCTCGTGCGCATCCAGCTCGATAGCCTGGACACTGGCTGACGCATTGGCCTGATCGAGTGCCATTTGCGCTGCCACGCCGCTGTGTGTCCACCCCAGCACCGCCAACAAAAACAACCAGCCCAGTGCCGGTTTCAAACCTCTGTAAAACAGCATTGCCATTTCCTTCGTGATCGACTCACCCGTCCTTCGTGGGTGAAAACCCGAGCAGTGTGGCAGCAGAAACAAAAAAGCCCGTCAGGAGACGGGCTTCAAAATGTGACAGCTTTTACTGGCTTAGAGTGGCTTGCCGCGGTTGCCATGCTGGCTGACAAAGGCTTGCACGGCTTTCAGGTCGTTTGGCAGAACCGTGCAGCGCTCGTTTCGCTCAAACAAATCAGAAAGATGTGCAGGTAGTTCGAGCGCTTTTCCTACACCCGCTTTCTCCACTGCCTCAGGAAACTTGACCGGATGGGCAGTACCCAGAATGACCATCGGGATATCCAGGCTGCGACGGCATTCGCGCGCGGCTTTCACACCGATGGCAGTGTGCGGGTCGAGCACCTCACCGGTTTGCTCGTAGACGTCGGCGATGGTTTCGCAGGTCTGCGCATCGTCCACCGCCAGCGAATCGAACAGCTTGCGTGCTTCGGTCCAGCGCTCTTGCTCGACGCTGAAACTGCCGTCCTTTTTGAACGAGTCCATCAGGCCGGCAATCGCCGCACCGTTACGCCCGTGCAGGTCGAACAGCAGGCGCTCGAAGTTCGACGACACCATGATGTCCATCGACGGCGACAGCGTTGCGTGCAGGGTTTCCTTGACGTACTGGTTGCCGCTCATGAAGCGGTGCAGGATGTCGTTGCGGTTGGTCGCGACGATCAACTGGTTGATCGGCAGGCCCATGTTGCGCGCCAGGTAACCGGCGAAGATGTCGCCGAAGTTGCCGGTCGGTACCGAGAACGACACCGAACGCGCCGGACCGCCCAATTGCAGGGACGCATGGAAGTAGTAAACGATCTGGGCCATTATCCGCGCCCAGTTGATCGAGTTCACCGCCACCAGACGCGTGCCTTTGAGGAAGCTCTGGTCGGCGAAGCTGTTCTTGACCATTTCCTGGCAGTCATCGAAGTTGCCTTCGATGGCGATGTTGTGGATGTTCTCGCCGAAGATCGTTGTCATCTGCCGACGCTGCACTTCCGATACACGCTGATGCGGGTGCAGGATGAAGATGTCGACGTTTTCGCAGTGCTTGCAGCCTTCGATGGCCGCAGAACCGGTGTCACCAGAGGTGGCACCGACAATCACCACGCGCTCGCCGCGCTTTTCCAGCACGTAATCGAGCAGGCGACCGAGCAGTTGCAGGGCGAAGTCCTTGAACGCCAGGGTCGGGCCGTGGAACAGCTCAAGCACCCATTCATTACCGTTCAACTGACGCAGTGGCGCCACGGCGCTGTGGGCGAACACACCGTAGGTTTCTTCGAGAATCTTCTTGAAATCGGCATCCGGAATGCTGCCGGTGACAAACGGGCGCATCACCCGGAACGCCAGTTCGTGATAAGGCAGACCGGCCCAGGAAGCGATCTCTTCCTGAGTGAAACGTGGCAGATTTTCCGGGACGTACAGACCGCCGTCGGTCGCCAGACCGGCCAGCAGGACCTCTTCGAAATTCAGGGCCGGGGCCTGGCCGCGAGTACTGATATATCGCATTTTTTTCAAACCTTCGGTTTGAGCTGCAAGCTTCAAGCTGCAAGTCGCAAGTAAAAGCCAGACTGCTTCTCTCTTGCCGCTTGCAGCTCGAAGCTTGCCGCTGCTTTAGTTCAAATGTTCGACACGGATCCGTACAACCGGGCCGTCGACGCCAGCCAGAGCTTCCAGCGCGGTGATCGCATCGTTGATGCGCTGCTCGACCACGCGGTGGGTCAGCAGGATCATCGGCACCAGGCCGTCATGCTCTTCGACTTCCTTCTGCATGATCGATTCGATATTGATGCCGCGCTCCGACAGGATGCTCGCCACCTGCGCCAGTACGCCCGGATGATCCTTGGCGTGAATGCGCAGGTAATAAGCGCTCTCGCACGCTTCGATCGGCAGGATCGGATGCGCCGACAGCGAGTCCGGCTGGAAGGCCAGGTGCGGCACACGGTTTTCCGGGTCGGAAGTCATCGCGCGAACCACGTCGACCAGATCGGCGATCACCGAGGAAGCGGTCGGCTCCATGCCAGCGCCGGCACCGTAGAACAGCGTCGAACCGGCGGCGTCGCCGTTGACCATCACTGCGTTCATCACGCCGTTGACGTTGGCGATCAGGCGATCGGCCGGAATCAGCGTCGGGTGCACGCGCAACTCGATGCCGGCGTCAGTGCTGCGCGCCACACCGAGGTGCTTGATGCGATAGCCCAGCGCTTCGGCGTAGTTGACGTCGGCAGTGGTCAGTTTGGTGATGCCCTCGGTGTAAGCCTTGTCGAATTGCAGCGGAATGCCGAAGGCAATCGACGCCAGAATGGTCAGCTTGTGCGCGGCATCGATGCCTTCGACGTCGAAGGTCGGGTCGGCTTCGGCGTAACCCAGCGCTTGCGCTTCGGCGAGTACGTCTTCAAACGTACGGCCCTTCTCGCGCATTTCGGTGAGGATGAAGTTGCCGGTGCCGTTGATGATCCCGGCAACCCAGTTGATGCGGTTGGCGGACAGGCCTTCGCGGATCGCCTTGATCACCGGAATGCCACCGGCCACCGCCGCTTCGAATGCCACGATCACGCCTTTCTCGCGTGCCTTGGCGAAAATCTCATTACCGTGAACGGCTATCAGCGCCTTGTTCGCGGTGACCACATGCTTGCCATTCTCGATGGCCTTGAGTACCAGCTCGCGGGCAACGGTGTAGCCGCCCATCAGCTCTATGACGATGTCGATCTCAGGGTTCGTGGCCACTTCGAAGACATCGTTGGTAATCGCAATACCGGTCGTCTGGAACTGAGGCTTTGGCGTGCGCGTGGCAATTTGTGCCACTTCGATTCCACGCCCGGCACGACGAGCAATTTCCTCGGCGTTGCGCTGAAGTACGTTGAAGGTACCGCCACCGACGGTCCCTAACCCACAGATGCCTACTTTGACCGGATTCACTGTGAACTCCCCATGAAACGGCCGACACAGGGTCGGCCGGAAAACAACCGCGTGCTCGCGGCTCTCTGTTGATGGCCCGGCGCTGTTACCGCCGGACCACGATCGTCAACGGTTGCCCGTGACGATGCGAATTACTTCGCGCCCAGCGCCAGTTTGGCGACTTGTGGCGCCGGCTGGTAGCCTGGAATGACCTGGCCGTCGGCCAAAACGATGGCCGGTGTACCGTTCACGCCGATCGACTGACCGAGGGCGAATTGCTTGGAAACCGGGTTATCGCACTTGGCGGCCTTGATTTCCTTGCCATCGACCATTTTGTCCATGGCGGCTTTCTTGTCTTTCGAGCACCACACTGCTTGCAGCTGCTCGTCACCCGGCGAATTCAGGCCCTGGCGCGGGAACGCCACGTAGCGCACTTCAATGCCGCGCTTGTTCAGCTCCGGCACTTCGGCGTGCAGTTTGTGGCAGTACGGGCAAGTGGTGTCAGTGAACACGGTGATATGCGATTTGGTCTCGCCCACGGCCGGGTACACCACGGTTTCGGCCACCGGGATGGCATTGATCAGTTTGGAAATGCCCAGGCGTTCGGTCTTCTCGGTCAGGTTGACCGGTTTGCCATTCGCCAGCTGATACAGGTTGCCCTGCACGATGTACTGGCCATCGGCGCTGGCGTACAGCACGCGGCTGCCTTTGAGTTTGACTTCATACATGCCAGGCAACGGGCTGGCACTGATGCTCTCGACCGGAACCTCGAGTTCGAGTTTTTCCAGGCTTTGACGAATGGCTTTGTCAGCCGCGTCGTCGGCGACGGCAAAGGTGCTCACCAACGCAATGGCGGCGGCGGCGAAAATCTGGATCAGACGCATGAGTACTCCTGAGGGCGGGCCAATGAAACGGTCAGAACGCCCGTGCGAAACACCGGGTCATAACCGTCCATCGTGCAAACCGGCAAAGCCTAACACATAAGGTCACGAGGGCCGAATGCGCCTGTCGCCACACACTCATGTGCAACTGACACATCTTCATGCTTGTACAACTGACCCACAACCACATGTGACTGACACACATTATTGTGGCGAGGGGATTTATCCCCGATCGTTTGCGAAGCAGCCCTGAACCATCCACCGCGATCTTCCAGTCAAAATCGAGCCAGCCGGGTTTGCGACTGCTGCGCAGCCGAACGGGGATAAATCCCCTCGGCACAGGTCAGTGTTTCAACATTATGGGATGTGTCAGCCGCGTGGGTGGTGTTTGGCGTGCAGGTCCTGCAAGCGGGCGCGGGCGACGTGGGTATAGATCTGCGTCGTAGACAGGTCGCTGTGGCCGAGCAGCATCTGCACCACGCGCAAGTCCGCGCCATGGTTGAGCAGGTGTGTGGCGAACGCGTGGCGCAAGGTGTGCGGCGACAGCGACTTGCTGATCCCGGCGACCTTGGCCTGATGCTTGATGCGATGCCAGAACGTCTGCCGGGTCATCTGCTCGCCGCGCTGGCTGGGGAACAGCACATCGCTGGGGCGGCCACCGAGCAACTCGCCACGACCATCACGCATATAACGCTCGACCCAGACAATCGCCTCCTCGCCCATCGGCACCAGACGCTCCTTGCTGCCTTTGCCCATCACCCGCAATACGCCCTGGCGCAGGTTGACCTGCTCCAGCGTCAGGCTGATCAGTTCGGTCACGCGCAGACCACAGGCATACAGCACTTCAAGCATCGCGCGGTCACGCTGGCCGATGGCATCGCTCAGGTCCGGCGCCTTGAGCAGTGCTTCGACGTCGGCTTCCGACAGCGACTTGGGCAACGGCCGACCCAGTTGCGGCATGTCGACGCGCAACGTCGGGTCGACGCTGATCAGTTTTTCCCGCAGCAGATAGCGATAAAAGCCACGCACCCCGGAGAGAAATCTCGCGGTGGAGCGCGGCTTGTAGTTTTGCTCCAGCCGCCACGCCAGATGATCGAGGATCAATTCGCGGCCGGCATTGATCAGCTCGAGATTTTTCTCCTGCAACCAGCCGTTGAACAGCGCAAGGTCGCTGCGATAGGCGTCGCGGGTGTTGTCGGACAGGCCTTTCTCCAGCCATAAAGCGTCGAGGAATTGATCAATCAGCGGATGGTCGATGGCAGGCATGGATGCTCGGGGCAGGCAGTTTTTCACACTGCGCGCAAATAGACAGTGAACGACGGGAATGGCCGCTAGTCTTTCATAGCCAGCCAGATCAAGGAACAGGGAGCATCAATGAACGAGCAGCAAATTCTCTTGGCATTTGGCGGGATCGGCGCGGCGGCGCTGGGCTGTCAGTGGCTGGCATGGCGCCTGAAGCTGCCGGCCATTCTGTTTCTGCTGCTGACCGGCATTCTGGCCGGCCCGCTGCTGGGTTGGCTCGACCCGCAGGAAATGTTCGGCCCGCTGCTGATGCCACTGGTGTCGCTGGCAGTGGCGCTGATTCTGTTCGAAGGCAGCCTGACCCTGCACCTGTCGGAATGGAAAGAGATCGGCAGCGTCGTCCATCGCCTGGTGACCCTCGGTGCGATCTCGACCTGGATCGTCATCGCGGTCGCCACGCACTTTCTGCTGGGCTTCGACTGGATGCTGGCGATTCTGTTTGGCAGCCTGACGCTGGTCACCGGTCCGACCGTAATCGTGCCGATGCTGCGGGTGGTGCGGCCAAAAGCTTCGATTGCCAACATCCTGCGCTGGGAAGGCATCGTCATCGATCCGATCGGCGCTCTGCTCGCCGTCGTGGTGTACAGCTTCATCATCGCCAGCGCTGAAGGCCATGGCCTCAAGCAAAGCCTCTTCACCTTCGGCGGGGTGATTCTCTGCGGCACCGTGTTTGGTGTCGTCGGGGGTTGGCTGCTGGGGACGGTGATCCGGCGTCAGTGGCTGCCGGAATACCTGCATAACCTGGCCTCCCTGGCAGCCGTGCTGGCGATCTTCATCGGTGCCAACCAGGTGATGCATGAGTCCGGACTGCTGGCGGTGACCCTGATGGGCATGTGGCTGGCCAACATGAAAGGCGTGGACGTGCGGCACATCCTGCACTTCAAGGAAAACCTCAGCGTATTGCTGATTTCCGGGCTGTTCATCCTGCTCGCGGCGCGCCTGGACCTGGACGCTTTGCTTGGCCTGGGACCGCTGGTGTTGATTCTGCTGTTGGTGATCCAGCTGATCGCCCGTCCGTTGAATGTTTTGCTCAGCACCGCCGGCTCCAGTCTCAGCTGGCGTGAACGGGCGCTGCTGTGCTGGATCGCGCCGCGGGGGATCGTCGCTGCGGCTGTCTCGGCGATTTTCGCGATTCGCCTGGATGAATCCGGACATGAAGGCGCCCTGCTCCTGGTGCCGCTGACCTTTGCGGTAATCATCGGCACCGTGGTTTTGCAAAGCGCAACGGCTCGACCGCTGGCACGGCTGTTAAAGGTCGCCGAACCGGCGCCGAGCGGTTTTCTGATCGTTGGAGCCAATGGCCCGGCCCGTGAATTGGGCAAGTCGCTGCAGCAGCTGGGCAGTCGCGTACTGCTGACCGATTCGAGCTGGGAGAATATCCGCGCGGCACGCATGGAAGGCTTGCCGACCTATTTCGGCAACCCGGCGTCGCAGCATGCCGACGCGCATCTGGACCTGGTGGGGTTGGGGCATTTGCTGGCGCTGTCACCGTCGGGCGAGCTGAACACATTGGCGGCGATGCGCTTTCGTCATGACTTCGGTCATCAGCGCCTGTTCGGTCTGGCCAGCGGCCATGAAAGCCGCCGCAGCGATAAACATCGGGCGAGCCTGGAACACCGGGGCAATCAGTTGGGCAGTGAGGCACTGACCTATTCGAAACTGGCCGGCCAGATGGGCCAGGGTGCCGAGCTGTACAGCACAACCTTGACGGATGGGTTTGGCTGGGATGATTACCGGGCGCTGCACGGCAATCGCGCAACTTTGCTGTTCATGCGTGATGACAGCGGCTGGGTGCATGTGGTGACGCCGGAAACGGCGCTGAAGCCTGGGGCTGGATGGACGTTGCTGGCGTTGATTCAACCAGAAGGTTCCAGCGCCTGACAGAGCGATTCGCGAGCAGGCTCGCTCCCACATTCGGACTCCTGTGGGAGCGAGCCTGCTCGCGCAGGCCGCGACTCGGTCACAGACAGACTGAAGATCCTTGCAGCACAAATCCCGGGCAACAAAAAAGCAGCCCGTAGGCTGCTTTTTTCTGCATCGGAAGCTGGGCTTAAGCCAGTTTTTCCTTGATGCGTGCTGCTTTACCCGACAGGTCGCGCAGGTAGTACAGCTTGGCTTTACGTACGTCACCGCGACGTTTAACAGCCATGCTGTCGATCTGCGGGGAGTAGGTCTGGAAAGTACGTTCTACGCCAACACCGTTGGAGATTTTACGAACGGTGAACGCACTGTTCACGCCGCGGTTACGCTTGGCGATTACAACGCCTTCGAACGCTTGCAGACGGGAACGATCGCCTTCCTTCACTTTCACCTGAACGACAATAGTGTCGCCTGGGGCGAAGGTAGGGATTTCTTTGGTCATCTGCTCTGCTTCGAGTGCAAGGATGATTTTGTTGGTCATGCTGTGCTCCTAAGGTAAATCGTTCGATCTACCATCGATACGTTGTTAACTATCGTCCCGCTCGCGGATGTATTCCTCGAGCAGCTTCTTCTCTTCTCCAGAAAGCGAGCGGCTTTCCAGAAGATCGGCGCGTCGTTCATAGGTCCGACCAAGGGACTGCTGTAAACGCCAACGCCGGATATGCGCGTGATTGCCACTCAGCAACACGTCGGGAACACGCTGATCCGCATACACCTCCGGTCGGGTGTAGTGCGGGCAATCCAGCAGACCATCCGTAAAGGAATCTTCCTCAGCGGAATCCGCATGCCCTAAAGCTCCAGGCAGCAGTCGTGTAACCGCATCGATCAGGACCATGGCCGGCAGCTCGCCGCCAGACAGTACATAGTCGCCAATCGACCACTCTTCATCGACATGAGCCTCAATAAAGCGCTCGTCAATGCCTTCGTAGCGGCCGGCAATCAGGATCAATGCATCCGATTGTGCCAGCTCGCGTACCGCCGACTGAGTCAGTTGACGGCCTTGGGGGGACAGGTAAATCACCTTCGCCGCCTCCCCGGCTGCTGCCTTGGCCTGAGCCAGCGCATCTTCCAGGGGCTTGATCTTCATCACCATGCCCGGACCACCGCCAAACGGGCGATCGTCCACAGTGTGATGCCGATCCGTCGTGTAATCTCGCGGATTCCAACAGGTCAGCTGCAAGAGCCCCTGTTTGACCGCACGACTGGTGATGCCGTAATCGCCAATGGCGGAAAACATCTCGGGAAACAAACTGATCACTTCTACGCGCAAGTTAGCCACGTTCAGAAGTCCGCGTCCCAATCCACCTTCATCTCGCCCGCTTCCAGGTCGACGGCCAACACGCATTGCTCCGTATAGGGCAACAGGCGTTCGCGATCATCCAGGCTGCCAGCGCAAGGCTTGACGACCATTACATCATTGGCGCCGGTTTCCAGAAGATGATCGATTTTCCCGAGCAGTTGCCCAAGGGTGTCGATGACCTTCAGACCTTCCAGCTGGTACCAGTAGTACTCGCCTTCGGTCAATTCAGCGAACAGGTTGCGCGGCACGCAGATCTCATAACCGGCCAGAAGACGAGCTTCTTCACGATCATCGAGACCCTTGAGCTTGGCGACCAGGAACTTGTCGCTCCCGCGTCCACTGACCAGCTCGACCTGTTTGACATTGCCTTCGCGCTTGAGCGTCCAGGTTTTGTACTGCAACAGGTTTTCAGTCGGATCAGTAAAGGAATAAACCTTCACTTCGCCGCGAACGCCATGAACAGAATAAATTTTGCCAATAACGATCAAATCATCGGCAGGGGCTGGCGTCGCGTTCATATTGCTCAGGCCGCAGCCTTGGCAGATTCCTTCAACAACTGAGCAACGCGCTCAGAAGGTTGTGCACCAACGCTCAGCCAGTAGGCAACGCGCTCTTGGTTCACGGACAGACGGATTTCCTGACCACGGGCAACAGGGTTGAAGAAACCAACCTGTTCTTTGTGGGAGCCGTCACGCGGGTTACGCGAGTCGGTTACGGTCAGGTGGTAAAACGGGCGCTTTTTGGAGCCGCCAAGGGCAAGACGGATTGTTAGCATGTGAACATCGTTCCTGTAGTCGGTGCTGCAAATCTAAATGCACAGCGGGCATGGGTGCCCGAAAGGCCGCATATTCTAAGGAATATCCGGACTTTTGCAAATGACTTTTTCCGGCGCCCATGGCATGCCGTGCAGATTTGCATAGAGAGCCGTCGATAAAAACGGCCAGTCAGCTCCCGCCGAGTGCGGGTTTGCTGTTGATCCTGCGTCCTTGCAGGGTCTGCGCCGGTGCGACGACCGGCGAAGTCTTTACATTTTCGGCATGCCGCCGCCGGGCAACATACCGCCCATGCCGCGCATCATTTTTGCCATACCGCCCTTGGCGGTGAATTTCTTCATCATCTTCTGCATCTGCTTGTGCTGCTTGATCAAGCGGCCGATGTCCTGCACCTGCGTGCCGGAACCCATGGCGATCCGGCGCTTGCGCGAACCGCTGATCAGCTCAGGGTCGCGGCGCTCGGCCGGGGTCATGGAATTGATGATGGCTTCCATCTGCTTGAACTGCTTCTCTGCGGCGTTCTGGGCATTGCCCATCTGTGACAGGTTGACCCCGCCGATGCTCGGCAGTTTGTCCATGAGGCCGCCGAGGCCGCCCATGTTCTTCATCTGTTGCAGCTGATCGCGGAAGTCTTCGAGGTCGAAACCCTTGCCCTTCTTCAGTTTCTTGGCCAGTTTGTCGGCCTTGTCCTTGTCCAGCGTCGCTTCGGCCTGTTCGATCAGGCTGAGCACGTCGCCCATGCCGAGGATCCGCGAGGCGATACGCTCAGGGTGGAACGGATCGAGCGCTTCGCTCTTCTCGCCCATACCGATGAACTTGATCGGCTTGCCGGTAATGGCGCGCACCGACAGTGCGGCACCGCCACGGGCGTCGCCGTCGACCTTGGTCAGGATCACGCCGGTCAACGGCAGCGCATCGCCGAAAGCCTTGGCCGTGTTGGCGGCGTCCTGGCCGGTCATGGCGTCGACCACGAACAGGGTTTCGACCGGGTTGATCGCAGCGTGCAGCGCCTTGATCTCGCCCATCATCTCTTCGTCGATGTGCAGACGACCGGCGGTGTCGACGATGACCACGTCGATGAATTTCAGTTTGGCTTCTTTAATAGCCGCGTTGGCGATGTCGACCGGCTTCTGGCTCAGGTCGGACGGGAAGAACGTCACGCCGATGTCGTTGGCCAGGGTTTCCAGCTGCTTGATCGCCGCCGGACGGTAGATGTCCGCCGAAACAACCATGACCGACTTCTTCTTGCGCTCTTTAAGAAAGCGCGCCAGTTTGCCGGCAGTGGTGGTTTTACCCGCGCCCTGCAGACCGGCCATCAGAATCACTGCTGGCGGAACGGCACTCAGGTTGAGGTCTTCGTTGGCCGCGCCCATCAGGCTTTCGAGCTCGGCCTGGACGATCTTCACGAACGCCTGGCCCGGCGTCAGGCTGCGCGACACCTCGGTGCCGACAGCGCGCTCCTTGACCGAATTGACGAAGTCCTTGACCACCGGCAATGCGACGTCAGCTTCGAGCAACGCCATGCGCACTTCACGCAGGGTGTCTTTGATATTGTCCTCGGTCAGCTTCGCCTTGCCGGTGACATGGCGCAGCGTCTGCGAGAGACGGTCGGTTAAGTTTTCAAACATTGCGCGATCCTTTCAGGCCCTGTACGAACCGGGATAATGGCGGCCCAGACCGGAATCAACATGTGCTCGGCGAGCCTGCGGCGTGGGCAGGTCGCGGATTATAGCGAAGACTGCGGCCGGCGGACACCTCGCCGTCAGCTTGCGGAGTCTTTCGTGCCGTGGCGGTTCTATGCCAAACTCAGCGCCTTTCGGGCTCGCCTAACAGGATTTATGCTCCCCTTGTCACCCAGTTTGCTGACCACCCTCGCCGCCGCCCTGCTCTATGCCGCTGCGACCGTCTATCAAAGCACTCGCCTGGCCACCGGCGCCAAGGCGAACAAGCGCCTGCTGGTCAGCCTCGGCGTCTTCGCCGTGCTCGCCCACGGCGCCAGTCTGCTTACACATTTATTGACCCCGATCGGTCTTGGCCTGGACTTCTTCAGTGCGTCCAGTCTGATCGCTGCTGCGGTAATCGCCCTGACCCTGCTCGCCTGTTCACGGATCCCGGTGGAAAACCTGCTGGTGCTGCTGTTCCCGCTGGGCGCGATCACGGTATTGCTGGCGCAGTTCGCGCCGACCGGCACGGTGCAGATCATCGATGAAGAGCCGGGCATCCTCGCGCACATTCTATTGTCGATCCTCGCCTACGGCATGTTCACCATCGCCGTGTTCCAGGCGTTGCTGCTGCTGGTTCAGGACCATCAGCTCAAGCACAAGCACCCGTCCGGGCTGATCAAGAACTTCCCGCCCCTGCAAACCATGGAAAGCCTGCTGTTCGGCTTTCTCTGGGCCGGCTGGACGCTGCTGTCGCTGTCGCTGATTTCCGGCTGGCTGTTCGTCGAGAACCTGTTTGCCCAGCATCTGGTGCACAAGACCCTGCTGGCCTGCCTGGCATGGATCGTCTTCAGCGTGCTGTTGTGGGGCCGCAACCGTCTGGGCTGGCGCGGCCACAAGGCGATTCGCTGGACCCTCGCCGGTTTCTGCCTGCTGATGCTGGCGTACTTCGGCAGCAAACTGGTTCGTGAATACATTCTGCACATCTGACGGGCGGCATAAATGGACGGTTTGCCCATAGGGCCGATGCTGGCGGTATTTGTCCTGCTGATTTTATGGTCAGGGCTGTTTACCGCCGTCGAAATCGCGCAGCAGCACCTGCTTGCGCAACGTATCGCCTCGCGCGCCAGCGATAAACCGCTGGCGAAGCTGAGCTTCCCGCTCGACAGCCTGATCCTCTGCAACACCCTGTGCCGCGCTCTCGCGGTGATCATCGCGACGCTGCTGGCGATTTTTCTCTGCGAAGAAAACGGCCCTTGGGCGGCGTGCCTGGGCGCCGGCGCCATCCTGTTGGTGTTCGCCGATTATTTCCCGCGCACCGTGGCGCGGCGCTATCCGGATGCCGTGCTGGCGTTCGGCAATGCCCTGCTGGTCGTGCCGATGAAAATCGTCTACCCGTTCGCGTGGCTGTTCAGCCGGGTCAGCGCTTTGCTGTTGACCCCGTTCACGCGCAAGGCTCAGGTGGTGCAACAGAGCGAGGACGAGTTGCCGGCCGATCACGATGATGATCACGAACATCCGGTCCGCGCCCACCCGGTGTCGGGCATTCATGCGCTGGACAACATCACGGTCAACGACATTCTGGTGCCGCGCAGTGACGTCGACGGCATCAACCTCGACGATTCGATCGAAGAGATCATCGAGCAACTGCGCGAGAACAAGCGCACGCGTCTGCCGGTGTTTCACAGTGACATCAATCAGGTCGAAGCGGTGCTCAACACCCGCCAGATCGGCCATTTGCTGAGCTACGGCGGATTGACCCGCGAGGCACTGCTGGCCGCCAGCTACGAGCCTTACTTCGTCCCGGAAAGCACGCCGCTGCAACTGCAACTGCTGAACTTCCACAAGCAGCAACGCCGTCTCGGCATGGTCGTGGACGAGTACGGTGAAGTGCTGGGTATCGTCACCCTTGAAGACATTCTCGAAGAAATCGTCGGCGAATTCGAAAGCGAGCACAGCCTCGACAACCCGCACATCCATCCCCAGGCCGACGGGCGTATGTTGATTGATGGCGCCGCGTCGATCCGCGACCTGAACAAGTGCCTGGGCTGGCATCTGCCGAGCGACGGGCCAAAGACCCTGAACGGCCTGGTCACCGAAGCGCTGGAAACCATTCCGGAAAGCGCGGTGTGCCTGAAGATCGGGCGTTATCGACTGGAAATCCTCGAGACCGAGGAGAACCGGGTGAGCAAGGTGTTGATCTGGCTGACCTCATCGGTGCCTGCTCTGATGCCTGCTCGATAAAGCTGCATTGTTTGCGCTTGTTTGATCGTTAGCCCCCTTCCTATAATCGAGGCGCTTACCCAAGCGCCGTCGATCCCTGTGCCTACCCGGCACTGCCCGGATCCTGACTGTTTCCGCTGCAAACCGACGACTGTTCCTACTCGAAACAGCGCTCGCGCCCTACCCCACATCCCTGGGTGTTCGACCATAATAATTCGCTCCACTGGAGCTCATGACTGTCAGGGATCACCGCATGACGACCCATACCGCTTACAGCGAAACCGCGCCTGCCCAGCCGACCAATTCCGCCACCCGCGTGGCCACGGCAAGCTTTATCGGCACCGCCATCGAGTTCTACGACTTCTACGTTTATGCCACCGCTGCGGCGCTGGTGATCGGGCCGGTGTTCTTTCCGCAGACCTCCGGCACGGCGCAGATGCTTTCGGCGTTTCTCACTTTCGGCATTGCCTTCCTCGCCCGACCACTGGGTTCGGCACTGTTTGGCCACTTCGGCGACCGCATCGGGCGCAAGTCGACGCTGGTCGCCTCGCTGCTGTTGATGGGCGTGTGCACCACCTTGATTGGCGTGTTGCCGGGCTACGACAGCATTGGGGCCTGGGCGCCGATTCTCCTGTGCGTGCTGCGTTTCGGTCAGGGCCTGGGCCTTGGCGGCGAATGGGGCGGCGCAGCGCTGCTGGCTACGGAAAACGCGCCGAAGGGCAAACGCGCCTGGTTCGGCATGTTCCCGCAGCTCGGCCCATCGATTGGTTTTCTTGCGGCCAACGGTCTGTTCCTGACCCTGGCGATGACGCTGGATGATGAACAGTTCCGCAGCTGGGGCTGGCGCATTCCGTTTCTGCTCAGCGCGGCGCTGGTGATGGTCGGCCTGTATGTGCGCCTCAAGCTGCATGAAACGCCAGTGTTCGCCAATGCGATCGCCCGTCAGGAGCGAGTGAAAGTGCCGCTGGTGGAGTTGTTCAGCCAATACTGGGCACCGACCCTGCTCGGTGCGGCGGCAATGGTCGTCTGCTATGCGCTGTTCTATATCTCGACGGTGTTTTCCCTGAGCTATGGCGTATCGACGCTGGGTTACAGCCGCGAGACTTTCCTTGGCCTGCTGTGCTGTGCCGTGTTGTTCATGGCCGCAGCGACGCCATTGTCAGCCTGGGCCAGCGACCGTTACGGGCGCAAACCGGTGCTGATCATCGGTGGCGTGCTGGCGATTCTGTCCGGATTTCTCATGGAGCCATTGCTGACGCAGGGCTCGACCTGGGGCGTGGCGCTGTTTCTGTGCATCGAGTTGTTTTTGATGGGCGTGACATTCGCACCGATGGGCGCGCTGTTGCCTGAGCTGTTTCCGACCCACGTGCGTTATACCGGTGCTTCAGCGGCGTATAACCTCGGCGGCATCGTCGGAGCCTCGGCGGCGCCGTTCTTTGCGCAGAAGCTGGTGGCGATGGGGGGGTTGAGCTATGTCGGCGGGTATGTGTCGGCGGCGGCGGTGTTGAGTCTGATTGCGGTGCTGTGCTTGAAGGAGACGCGCAACAACGATCTGAATCAGGTTGCCTGACAGAAGATCAAGAGCTTCGCGAGCAGGCTCGCTCCCACAGGGACATGCATTCCAAATGTGGGAGCGAGCCTGCTCGCGAATAGCTGCCGCGACCCGGTTTACAGCTCGACAACAACCGCCTGCGACGCACGGGTCGCCTTGGCACGTGCAGCCTCGATCGACTCATCCCGCGCCAGCGCCACGCCCATGCGGCGCTGGCCGTTCACTTCCGGCTTGCCGAACAGACGCAGCGCGGTGTCCGGCTCGCTCAACGCAGCGCCCAGGTTGGCAAATGCGGTCTGGGTCGACTGGCCTTCCACCAGAATCACTGCCGACGCCGACGGGCCGAACTGACGGATCAGCGGCACCGGCAGACCGAGAATGGCGCGGGCATGCAGGGCGAATTGCGACAGGTCCTGAGAAATCAGCGTGACCAGACCGGTGTCATGCGGCCGTGGCGAGACTTCGCTGAACCACACCTGATCGCCTTTGATGAACAGCTCGACGCCGAACAGACCACGGCCACCCAGTGCTTCAGTGACTGCTTTGGCAACACGCTCGGATTCAGCCAGAGCAATCGGGCTCATGGCCTGCGGCTGCCAGGATTCCTGATAGTCGCCCTTCTCCTGACGGTGACCGACCGGTGCGCAGAACGTGGTGCCGCCAATGTGGCGCACGGTCAGCAGGGTGATTTCGTAGTCAAAGTCGATGAAGCCTTCGATGATCACGCGACCTTTGCCGGCGCGACCGCCCTCTTGCGCGTAATCCCAGGCTTTCTGTATGTCATCGGCGCTGCGCAGCAGGCTCTGGCCCTTGCCCGACGAACTCATCACCGGCTTGACCACGCAAGGGAAACCCAGGTCCTGAACGGCTTTGCTGTAGTCCTCGAAGGTGTCGGCGAAGTGGTACGGCGAGGTCGGCAGATCCAGCTCTTCGGCAGCCAGACGACGGATGCCTTCGCGGTTCATGGTCAGCTGCGCCGCACGCGCGGTCGGGATCACGGTGAAGCCTTCGGCTTCCAGCTCGACCAGCGTGGCGGTGGCGATGGCTTCGATTTCCGGCACGATGAAGTGCGGCTTCTCGGCTTCGATCACTGCACGCAAAGCAGCGCCGTCGAGCATGTTGATCACGTGGCTGCGATGGGCGACTTGCATGGCCGGCGCGTTGGCGTAGCGGTCGACGGCAATCACTTCAACGCCCAGGCGCTGCAGTTCGATTACCACTTCCTTGCCCAACTCACCACAGCCACACAGCAATACGCGGGTCGCGGTTGGCGACAATGGAGTTCCGATACGGGTCATCTCAGGTCCTCAAAGGAAGCGGATCATCGAGGAAAGCCACGCAGGTGCGCTTTCCATGGGGAGAAAGCGCGGCATTTTACATGAACCCGAGGGTTTGGCTTCAGCTGGCGACAGCCTGTTTGCGATCACGCCAGGCCATGATCAGCCAGACCGCGGTAACGCCGGCGAACTTGGAGGCCAGCGCGGTGATGATCACCGGCGGCGTCAAGGCGTCGATCATGCCGAAAAAGATGAAGGTATCCAGCGGAATGCTCAGCGCCGAACTGATCCACAGACGATCACGCAACGGCCGCTTGGTGATGCTGAACACCAGCCAGTCGATGCACTCGGAGACCGCGAACGCCGTGGCGCTGGCCAGCGCGATGGAAGGGTCGGACGTGATGTAGGAGAGCACCAGCGCCGCCAGCATCGCCACGATCGCGCCATGACCGAAGCGCGTTTGCACCATGTCGCGCAGCACGAACACCAGCCCGCCCCAGGCCGACCAGATGATGTCCAGGTGCGGTGCGGTGGAAAAGGCGAAGTTGATCAGCACGACGCTGCTGATGTAGGCGATGAGGAAGATCATGGGGGGCGGCCTGTCGATTTGGCGCACAGGTTACTTGAGCGCTGGTATTGCGCCAATAGGTGCGGTGACAGGACCGACGTCTTCGCGAGCAGGCTCGCTCCCACAGTGGAATGCATTTTCAAGGTGGGAGCGAGCCTGCTCGCGAAAGCGGTGGTTCAGACGCCTGACTTCGCGGGAATCATCCAGACCAATCCACTCGCCTTCGCCCGTTCATGACACAACCCCAGCACCACACGGCGCTCGTCATTGCTCATGCGGCCCCAGCGGGTAATCTCCGCGACCGTGCGCTGGCACCCGGTACAAACGTCATCTTCATCCAGCGCGCAGATATTCACGCAAGGCGAGGCGACTGGTCGTTCAACAGTCGTCATTGTTCCTGCTCGATCAGATCGCGGGCGTAACGCTGCGAGTTATGCACATAGTGCGCGGCGCTGGCTTCGAGCATCTTTTTCTGCGCCTCGGTCAGTTCACGCACGACCTTGCCCGGCGAGCCCATCACCAGCGAACCGTCGGGAATTTCCTTGCCTTCGCCGATCAGCGAATTGGCGCCGATGATGCAGTTCTTGCCGATCTTCGCGCCGTTGAGAATCACCGCGTTGATACCGATCAGGCTGTAATCGCCGACCGCGCAGCCGTGGAGCATGGCGTTGTGGCCGATGGTCACGCCAGTACCGATGGTCAGTGGATAGCCCATGTCGGTGTGCATCACCGTGCCGTCCTGCACGTTGCTGTCCTTACCGATGAGGATCAGTTCGTTATCGCCGCGCAATACGGCGTTGAACCAGACGTTGGCGCCCTCTTCCAGGCGGACCTTGCCCACCAGCACGGCATTGGGCGCGACCCAGCTCTGTGGATGGGTTTCGACACGGGCGTCGCCCAGGCGGTATTTCATTTTGTTTTCCTCGGGGATCACGGCCGTTCGAACGACGGCTCAGGTATCGATAAAGCTTTTCGGCGGTCGGTGCAGGCTGATTTTGGCGTCATAGAGCAGGTTGATCAACTCGACGATCATGATCGCCGTCAGGCCCCAGATCTTGTACTCGCCGAAGCGATAGCTCGGCACGTACCAACTGCGGCCCTGATAATCGATGCGATGGGTATGCTCACGCGGGTCCTTGCGGAAGAATTCCAGCGGCACGCTGAAGACGGCGGCGATCTCGGCATCATTGGGCTGGTATTCGACAAAGTCGGGAATCACCCCGACATACGGCGTTACCTTGATGCCGTGCAGGGAGATCAGCGGACTGAGCGGGCCGATGACTTCGACCAGACCCGGTGGCAGGCCGATCTCCTCTTCGGCTTCGCGCAGCGCGGTGAATATGAGGTCCGGATCTTCCGGGTCGCGGCGCCCTCCGGGGAAGGCGACCTCGCCGCCATGGGTCGAAAGTCCGCTGGCGCGCAGGGTCAGGACCAGTTCCGGTTCGTCACTGCGGGTGATCGGCACCAGCACGGCGGCTTCGGGGAAACGTGCGTCGGTCTCCAGCGTACGCGGTGTGTGGTTGCTTACCCTATGCAGTAGCTCGTCCAGCATGAGTGTTCTCGATCGGTGCCTTGCTCCGCATCATGCACCAATCAAAGCGAGCGCCCAAGCCCCCGAAACCCGTCGTGTCGCGAAACGACAACTTGCCGACCGGCCCCGCTGCACGCCAAGATAGGCGCAGCATTCAGGAACCCGAGCATGAAATTTTGCAGCCACTGCGGTAACCCGGTCACCCAGCGCATTCCCGAAGGCGACTCGCGGCTGCGATTTGTCTGCGACAGCTGTCAGACCATTCACTACCAGAACCCCAATATCGTCGCCGGTTGCGTGCCGACCTGGGGGACGAAAGTGCTGCTCTGCCGCCGCGCCATCGAGCCGCGTCTCGGTTACTGGACGCTACCTGCCGGCTTCATGGAAAACGGCGAGACCATCGAGCAGGCCGCCATCCGCGAAACCGCCGAAGAAGCCTGCGCCCGGGTGCGCAACCTGAGCATCTACACGCTGATCGACGTGCCGCACATCAGCCAGGTGCATGTGTTCTTCCGCGCCGAACTGGCCGATCTGCAGTATGCGGCCGGGCCGGAAAGCCTTGAAGTGCAGCTGTTCGAAGAAGCCGACATTCCCTGGGACGAGCTGGCTTTCCGCACGGTCGGGCGCACGCTGGAATGTTTCTTTGCCGATCGGCGCAGCGAGGTTTACCCGGTGCGTTCGGAGTCGATTCCGCCACTGGTGCAGCCGGCGATCACTTGAGCTTCGCGGCACCCTGCCGATAACCACACCTGCATCTATCACTATGTGTCTGCGTCATTCTTGGGGAATCGTTTCAATGCGTTGGTTGCTTGCCCTGTTGTGCCTGTCGTTCGTCAGCGTTTCGCAAGCGTCATTCGTGACCACCGTGACGCCCTCGAACACTCCACTGATCGAAAAAGTCCTGGTACTCAAATCGGCCCACCAACTGCAGTTGATTGCCGACGGCAAGCCGCTGAAGACCTATCGCATCTCCTTGGGCAAGGGCGCGAAGAAAGGCCCGAAACTGATCGAGGGCGACAAACGCACACCCGAAGGTTTCTATTGGATCGACTGGCGCAAGACCAGCGATAAATTCAACCTGTCGATGCACATCTCCTACCCGAACATCAGCGATGCCGCCCGCGCACGCCGTGAAGGTGTCGAGCCCGGCGGGATGATCATGATCCACGGCACCCCGGACTCGGCAGACAACCCGGAGCAGTTGTTCCACACCCTCGACTGGACCGATGGCTGCATCGCCATGCGCAACGTCGACATGCGTGAAGTGTGGAATCTGGTACCGGACGGCACGATGATCGAGATTCGTCCGTAACCTCGACCGCTGGTCACCGCAAAAAAAAATAAATCAAAAGATCGCAGCCTGCGACGGCGACTACAGGGGTGATACCACTCTCAACTGTAGAAGCTGTCGCAGGCTGCGATCTTTTGCTTTTTATAGGCCGACACTAATACCACTTTAAACACTGCCCCCTGAAAACCGCCAATCCATTGGGTCAGATGCCGTTTCATCGCGTTGACATGGTATTCAAGTGGTATTAGCTTCCGTCGCACAAGCGAGCCACAACAATCCTATACTCGCGACGGAAACGACCTACATGAACGACCTCCAGACCCTACGTCCCGACGATTCCCAGCCGACGCCGCTGTACTTGCAACTGGCGCGCAATCTGGAAGCGGCGATTCATGCCGGGCAGTGGAAGGCCGAACAGGCGATGCCGTCCGAGCGCAATCTCAGCGACCAGCTCGGCATCTCCCGGGTCACCGCACGCAAGGCGCTGGAAGTCTTGCTCGAGCAAGGCCTGATCCGCCGCCTGCAAGGCTCGGGCACGTTCATCACCCCACGCCTGGAACAACCACTGTCGCGTCTTTCCGGCTTCAGCGAGATGCTGCGCCTGAAAGGTTTCGTGCCGAGTTCGAAATGGCTGGAGCGGGAAATCACCCTGCCGACCCACGAAGAACTGATCCGCCTCGGCCTGTCGCCGAATGACAAGGTGGCGCGCATGAAGCGCCTGCGCAAAGCCGATGACACGGTCATGGCGATCGAGATGAGCACCCTGCCCGCGTCGATCATGCCCAGGCCGCAAGCGGTGGGCGATTCGCTTTACGAATACCTCGACGGCATCGGCAAACCGATCGTCCGCGCCCTGCAGCACATTCAGGCAATCAACGCCTCGGACGAATTCGCCGCACTGGTCGGCATCGCCCCCGGCACTGCCATGCTGCTGATGACCCGGGTCGGCTATCTGGAAGACAACACGCCGATCGAAGTCACCGACACCTATTGCCGCAACGACTACTACGACTTTGTTGCAGAGCTTCGTAGATAAAGAGCCGCGTCGCTAAGAGCGGCCCCAAGCGAGAACGAAAATGTCCGAAGACAACATCCTCACCGCCAGCGGCTGGGTTCGCGGCCGGCTGATTCATGAACACGGCAAGATCGTGTCGATCGAAGGCGTGCCCTGCGATCCGGCGGCTAACGATCTGCCCTATCTGCTGCCGGGTTTCATCGACCTGCATGTGCATGGCGGCGGTGGCAAAGACATCATGGAAGGCGCTGAAGCCTTCGAAACCATCAGCAAAACCCACGTGCGTTTCGGCACCACCTCGCTGTTGGCCACGACCATGACCGCGCCGAGTGCGGAGATTTCCAGCGTCTTGAAAGAGGTAGGAGAATTCTGTGAACAGCGTCCGAAAGGCGCCGCGCGTGTTCTCGGAGTGCACCTTGAAGGCCCTTACATCAACCCGGGAAAACTCGGCGCTCAACCGAACTTCGCCCACACCGCGTTGATGGCCGAAGTCGAAGAATATCTGGCGCTGGCGCCGATCCGCGTCATCACCATTGCCCCGGAAATCGCCGGTCACGATGCATTGATTCGCGAGCTGAGCAGCCGTGGCATCCGCATGCAGATCGGCCACACCCTTGGCAGCTACGAGGAAGGCGTCGCCGCGCTGGCTGCCGGTGCCAGCAGTTTCACCCACCTCTACAACGCCATGAGCCCGCTGCATCACCGCGAGCCGGGCATCGTCGGCGCAGCACTGGCGCACGCCAAATACGCCGAGCTGATTCCCGATCTGCTGCACGTACACCCCGGCGCCATTCGCGTGGCGCTGCGCTCGATCCCGTGCCTGTATTGCGTCACCGATTCGACCGCCGCCGCCGGCATGCCCGACGGTGAATACAAGCTTGGCAGCCACACCGTGACCAAATGCCTGGGCGGCGTGCGCCTGCCCGACGGCACGCTGGCCGGCAGCACCCTGACCATGGATCAGGCCCTGCGCAATCTGGTCAAGATCGGTTTGCCGGTCGCCGAAGCCTCGCAGCGTCTGTCGCAATTTCCCGCCGACTACCTCGGCATCACCGAACGCGGGCGCCTTGCCCCCGGCGCCTGGGCCGACTGCGTGCGGCTCGATCGCTCACTCACACTGACCGCCGTCATGGTCGAAGGAGAAGACATTGACTTCAAAAATGCTTGAAGAGGCGCTGTCCTCGTTCGAGGCCGTGCAAGCCCAACTGCAACATCTCGACGCGCCGATGATCGAGATCGCCGGGCGCCTGCGCCGCCAGCCACCGCAAGTGGCGATGACCGTCGCGCGCGGCAGCTCCGACCACGCGGCGAGCTATTTCGCCTACCTGACCATGCAGCAACTGGGCGTGCCGGTGGCCTCGTTGCCGATGTCAGTGGTGACCATGCAGCAGGCGCCGCTGAAAGTCAGCGGTCAGGTCGCCTTTGCGTTTTCGCAGTCGGGGCAGAGCCCGGATCTGGTCAACAGCCTGCGCCTGTTGCGCAAGCGTGGCGCGCTGAGCGTGTCGATGGTTAACGCTGCCGACTCGCCACTGGAGGCGGCTTGTGAATTCAGCCTGCCGCTGCTTGCCGGGACTGAAAGCAGCGTCGCCGCGACCAAGAGTTTTATCGCCACCCTCAGCGCCAGCGCGCGTTTGATCGCGCACTGGAAAGAAGACAGCGAATTGCTGCAAGCCCACGATGCGCTGCCAGAAGGCCTGCGCGAAGCGGCTAAACAGGACTGGAGCGTGGCCATCGAAGCCCTGCGCGATTGCGAGCGCCTGATGGTGATCGGCCGTGGCGCCGGTTTCGCGATTGCCCAGGAAGCGGCGCTGAAGTTCAAGGAAACCTCAGCGATTCAGGCCGAAGCGTTCAGCAGTGCCGAAGTGCGTCACGGCCCGATGGCACTGATCGACGAACACTATCCGCTGCTGGTGTTCGCCCCACGCGGCGCCGAGCAGGCCGGCCTGCTGAATCTGGCGGCGGAAATGCGCCAGCGCGGCGCCCGGGTCTTGCTCGCCGCGCCGGATGACGTCAGCGAACGCGACCTGACCCTGAGCCGCGCCGAACACCCGGCCCTCGACCCGATTCTTGCGATCCAGAGTTTCTACGTGATGGCCGCAGGCCTGGCCGTGGCGCGGGGCATGGACCCGGATCAGCCGCGCCATTTGAGCAAAGTGACCCGCACGCATTAAGTCCGACTGACTGCACACCTGATGAGACCCAGCCATGCCCGACAACAATAAAGAGCTGACCCTCAGCGCCCCGCTCAGCGGCCCGGTGCTGACGCTCGCCAACGTCCCGGACGCGGTGTTCGCCAGTGGCGCGATGGGCGACGGCATCGCCATCGACCCGCTCAATGACACGCTGTATTCGCCCTGCGCCGGCGTGGTCATCCACGTCGCGCGCAGCAGCCACGCGGTGACCGTGCGCGCCGACAACGGTGCGGAAATCCTCCTGCATCTGGGCCTCGACACCGTTGAACTGAACGGCGAAGGTTTCGCCATGCTGGTCAAGGAAAGCGATCGCGTCAGCCTCGGTCAGCCGCTGCTGCGCTATGACCTGGACAAGGTCGGCCAGCACTGCAAAAGCCTGGTCAGCCTGTTGATCCTGACCAACAGCGCGGATTTTCAGGTGCGGCCGATCACCCTCAAAGCGGTGAAAGTCGGCGAGCCGTTGCTGCACATCATCGCGCGCAATGTGGTGGCGGCGAATACCGATACAAGCGGCGGGCCAGAGGTTCGTGGCCAAGTTCGGGTCGCTCATCGCGGCGGCTTGCATGCGCGCCCCGCTGCGCTGATCCGCCAGACCGCCCAAGGTTTCAGCAGCCACTCACAGCTGCACTTCAACGGCAAATCGGCGCCGTGCAACAGTCTGATCGGTTTGATGGGGTTGGCGATTGGTGAGCAGGATGAGGTGCAGGTCAGTTGTCAGGGGCCGGACGCCGATGCCGCATTGCAAGCGCTGCTCAGCGCATTGGCCACGGCGCTGCCGGACGATCATCACGGGCAAGCGCCGCTCAGCACTGCGGCGCTGAAACGCCCGGCCGAGGCGGGCGTGTTGCACGGCGTCTGCGCGGCGCCGGGGCTGGTCGCCGGGCAGTTGTTTCTCTTGAACGCAATCACCTTGCCGGCGGATGCGGGCCATCACGATCCAGTGCAACAGCAGCAGATTCTTGAAACGGCATTGAACGCGGTGCGCAGCGAAATCGCCGCCACCCTCGCCCAGGCGAAAAAGCACAAGAACGCCGACGAAGAAGCGATCTTCGCTGCACACATGGCGCTGCTCGAAGACCCGGCCCTGCTCGACGCCGCGCAGCAATTCATCGCGCAAGGCACCGCAGCGACTCATGCCTGGAGTCAGTCGATCGACACCCAGTGCGACATGCTCCAAGGCACCGGCAGTCCGCTGCTGGCCGAACGTGCCAACGATTTACGCGACCTCAAGCAACGCGTACTGCGCGCCCTGCTTGGCGAGGCCTGGCAATACCAGGTGCCGGCCGGCGCCATCGTTGCCGCCCACGAACTGACGCCATCGGATCTACTGCAACTCAGCGCGCAAGGCGTCGCCGGGCTGTGCATGGCCGAGGGCGGCGCGACCTCCCACGTAGCGATTCTGGCGCGCGGCAAAGGTCTGCCGTGCATCGTCGCTTTGGGCGCGCAATTGCTTGAGCAGCCGCAAGATCAGGCCGTGGTGCTCGACGCTGATGGCGGGCGCCTCGAATTGACGCCAAACGCCGAGCGCCTGAGCGAAGTGCAACAGGCACAAATCGAGCGCCGGCAGCGCCGCGACAGCCAACAGGCCAAAGCGCATTTACCCGCTGAAACGCGCAATGGCGTGCACATCGAAGTGGCTGCCAATGTCGCCTCGAGCAACGAAGCGACAGACGCTTTTGCCAACGGTGCCGATGGCGTCGGCCTGTTGCGCACCGAGTTTCTTTTCGTCGATCGCCAGACTGCACCGGACGTCGAAGAACAGCGCAGCGCCTATCAAGCGGTGATCGATGCCATGGGCGACAAGTCAGTGATCATCCGCACCATCGACGTCGGCGGCGACAAGCAACTCGACTACCTGCCGCTGCCGGCCGAAGCCAACCCGGTGCTCGGTCTGCGCGGCATTCGGCTGGCCCAGGCGCGCCCGGAAATTCTCGATCAGCAACTGCGCGCGCTGCTGCAGGTCAAGCCGTTGTCGCGTTGCCGGATTCTGTTGCCGATGGTCACCGAGATCGACGAACTGCTGCACATCCGCCAGCGCGTCGATGCACTGCGGCTTGAAATGGGCATTGCCGAGCGCCCGGAAATCGGCGTGATGATCGAAGTCCCCGCCGCCGCGCTGCAAGCCGAACAACTGGCCGAACACGCCGACTTTCTCTCGATCGGCACCAACGATCTGTCGCAATACACCCTGGCCATGGACCGCGACCACGCCGGGCTGGCGGCACGGGTCGATGCCCTGCACCCGGCGTTGCTGCGTCTGATCGCCATGACCTGCGAAGGCGCGGCGGTGCACAAGCGCTGGGTCGGTGTCTGCGGCGCCCTCGCCTCCGACCCGCTGGCCACGCCGGTGCTGGTGGGTCTGGGCGTCACCGAGCTGTCGGTGAGCCCGGTGCAGATCGGTGAAATCAAGGACCGCGTACGTCAGTTGCATGAAGCCGAATGTCAGCGCCTGAGCCGCGACCTGCTCAAGCTGTCCAGCGCCGCCGCCGTTCGCCACGCCTGTCATCAACATTGGCCTCTGCGCTAACAAAAACAAAAAGGACAAACGCCATGTACCAACTCTTCATCGAAGGCCTGCAACGCTTGGGCCGCGCGCTGATGCTGCCGATCGCGATCCTGCCGATTGCCGGCCTGCTGCTGCGCCTGGGCGACACGGACCTGTTGAACATCGCGATCATTCACGATGCCGGCCAAGTGATCTTCGCCAACCTGGCGATGATCTTTGCCATCGGCATCGCCGTCGGTTTCGCCAAAGACAACAACGGCACCGCCGGCCTGGCCGGGGTGATCGGTTATCTGGTGATGATCTCCACGCTCAAGGTGCTCGACTCGACGATCAACATGGGCATGCTCGCCGGGATCGTCAGCGGCCTGATGGCCGGTGCGCTGTACAACCGCTTCAAGGACATCAAGCTGCCGGAGTATCTGGCGTTCTTCGGTGGCCGGCGTTTTGTGCCGATTGTCACCGGGTTCGCGGCGGTCGGTCTGGGCGTGCTGTTCGGTTATATCTGGCCGCCGATCCAGCAGGGCATCAATGCGTTCGGCGCGCTGATGATGGAAAGCGGCAGCATCGGCGCCTTCGTCTTCGGAGTGTTCAACCGTTTGCTGATCGTCACCGGCCTGCACCACATCCTCAACAACATGGCGTGGTTCGTCTTCGGCAACTTCACCGACCCGACCACCGGCGCGCTGGTGACCGGCGATCTGTCGCGGTATTTTGCCGGCGATCCGAAGGGCGGCCAGTTCATGACCGGCATGTTCCCGATGATGATCTTCGGCCTGCCCGCCGCCTGCCTGGCGATGTACCGCAACGCCCTGCCGGAGCGGCGCAAGGTGATGGGCGGGATCTTCCTGTCGATGGCACTGACCTCGTTTCTCACCGGCGTGACCGAGCCAATCGAATTTGCCTTCATGTTTCTCGCGCCGCTGCTGTTCCTCCTGCACGCGCTGCTGACCGGGCTGTCGATGGCGATCACCAACGGCTTGAACATTCATCTGGGCTTCACCTTTTCCGGTGGCTTCATCGACATGATTCTCGGCTGGGGCAAGTCGACCAATGGCTGGCTGGTGGTGCCGGTCGGGCTGGCTTATGCGGTCATCTATTACCTGGTTTTCGACTTCTGTATTCGCCGCTTCAACCTGAAGACGCCGGGGCGCGAAGACGTCGCCAGCGCCGAAAAAGCCGTGCTTTCGGAAACCGAACGCGCCAGCGCGTATATCAAAGCCTTGGGCGGCGCCGAGAATCTGCTCACCGTCGGCGCGTGCACGACCCGACTGCGCCTGGAGATGGTCGACCGCAACAAGGCTTCGGACGCTGAACTGAAAGCGTTGGGCGCGATGGCGGTGGTGCGCCCGGGCAAGGGCGGCAGTTTGCAGGTCGTGGTCGGGCCGTTGGCTGACAGCATTGCCGATGAGATTCGCTTGGCCATGCCTGCGCTGGGCCGAACAGCGTTGGTGGACACCGCAGTGGTTGCCGATGAGCCGAAGACCGTTGCGCTTACCCGCAACGAGGCGCAGCAATGGCTGGATGCACTGGGTGGTCGCGACAATGTGCTGCAACTCGATTGCATCGCCATGACCCGCGTTCGCCTGCAACTGGCCGATGCCAAGGCGCCGTCCGATGCGCAGCTCAAAGCGCTCGGCTGCCTGGGTGTCAGCCAGTTGGACGGTGGCGTCTGGCATTTGCTGGTGGGGGACAAGGCCGCGAGTTTGAGCGGGGCGATCGAGGCGTTACTGAGTCGCGGGGAGGTCAGCGCGCAGGTTTGATCTGCGCCGATGGCGGGAGGGCTGGAGCGGGCGGGGGAAACCCGGCACGCGCACGATACATGAATACCACCCTCCTCCACGCCCCGCTCGCCATGCTGGCCCTTCATCCCCAGCATGGAAATCGTGCCTATGAGCACCCCCAACGCACCCACACCCGATGAGATCAAAAACGATCTCAACCAGATCGGCCGTCTCCTCTTCAACATCGAAACCCCGCTGTTGCCCGAGCACAAACCGAGCACCGAGCAGGCTCATCTCAAACGCCTCGAAGAGCAGCTGAAAACCTATCGCGACAGCTACCTGCAACGCAGCCGCACGCTCTATCAGGCGCTGGCAACCAGCGACCTGCAAAGCGAGGCTGGCAAGCAACTGATCGCCACGCTGAAGGTGCGCCTCAGCACGCAACTGATCAACATGGATCTGCGTGACCAGATCGACGGAAAAGCAGCAAAAACCTTCCTCAAATACGACGCCGGCTTCACTGCGCTTGAGCACGAGGCGAAACAGGCCGTCGCCGATCGCCTGCTGCATCCGCAGGCTGGTGAGCTGATGCAGAAACTGGCGCTCGGCCCGCTGTTGCGCCCGGCCATGTATGCGTTGCAGTTCACTTATCAGCAAACCACTGTCGAGCTCGCCGGGGCCTTTGTTGTTACGCAAAACGACACCCCGAAAGTCAGCGATCTGCTGACCGACCAGAGCGCGGGTTTCATCGTTTTGTTCACACCCGCCAGGGGCCTGGAGCTGTTCAATTCGCTGGCTGATCTCGATGCCCATCTGCTCAAGACCATGCAGCACAGCATCAGCCGTGGCGAGTTGATGCAACTGCTGCCCAGCCGCTACCACGAGGTCGGTACAGCAGGAATCTGGCCATTGCAGCTGGCGCCCATCGACAGCCAACCGCTGTTCGAACACATCTACGATGCCTTGATCGAAAAACGCACCCTGGATATCGAACATGCACTGAGTTTCGCCGCTAACCCGCAGCAGGATCCCGCTCGCTTGATCGCCGAGCTGGAACGCGCTATCGGCGCTGCGCTGCCGGATCTCACTCCGCGTCTGGCCCTTCAGGCACAAACCCTGTTCGAGCGGCATTTGCGCAACAGCGCCCCGGACTGGTACCGCAGCGCCGACGCCGCCAAGCGGGCCGAACTGGCCTTGCACCTGGGCAACTACAATCAGGCCCGGCAAAACCTGCTTGACCTGATGGGCCCGGCGGTCAGCCTGATGGCCGTGGCACGCCACCAATGGCTGGAACGGCTGAGTGATGATCTGCAAATCGACGACCTGGAACCGGACAAGCTGCAGATCACTACAAATCGGCAGGTCCCCGGCTACGGCGCCTATGTGCACAAGAGCAATCTGCTCGAGCTGACCTTGCGCGGCCCGCACACCGGCGATGAGTTGCCGGGCTCGGCGTTTCTCAGCCATACCCGGTTGACTTACAACGACCTGCCGTTATCCGAGGAGTATGCGGACGTGACGCCCGCCTGGGTGATCAAGCAGGCAGTGGAGCTGCAACCGCGCGTCGACTTCGCACGTTTGCAAACACAGATGCAGGCGAGATCCGCGATCAAGCCTGCGATCGAGCAGATGCTCGATCAGCGCATCGTCGCGCTCGCCCATGCCGCAGCGCTGCAAGGCCACCTGCTCGACGGCGATCTGCAAATGCTCCAGCGCCTGCGCAGCGGCAGCGATCCACAGCTGCGCGCAGCCACCCTGTCTTTGCACGGTGCCCAGCTGCAGGATCTGTGGGTGCTGCGTCAGACCGACGAATCCGGTGCGGTCCGCCGCCTGCTGCTCTGCACGCCGCAGGCGCCCCGCGAACGGCAGTTCGAAGCTTTCGACAGCGAGCGCCAATTGCAGACCCATCTCTTGGGTTGGGCCAAGCATAATGACGCCGCCGAGAGCATGGCCGGCTATCTGATCAGTCGCGCACCGATGCGCTTTCGTTCGACCCTGCGCAAGGTATTGTCGGGGCTGAGCTTCAAGCCGGAAGCCGCAGAGCACCAGAAAGTCACGCTCGACCACCTGGGCAACCATCTCGATTGCCTCAAAGCGATGGCTGAACACATGCTCGCCACACGCATCGACGACTACGACTTCAGCACCCCGGTGTGGTATCGCTCGACCACTGCGGTCAATCGCCGAAAACTGTCGACCCTGAGCGACGACGCCGAGGGCGCTTTGCGCGCGTTCAATCAGCATCCGCTGTCCGGCGGGCGCTTTCAGGCGTTTGACGATTACGTGCACGCGCAAGCGAAGATCAGCCTGAACCGCTTGCTCAAGCGTCCTGCCAATGACGTCGATCCCGATACCGTCTGGGCTTATTCGCCGAAGTCGATCGTGCCCTCATGGACGCCGAAACCGCTGACCTATACCCGGCTGTATCGCGACGGCTATGCCGACGGCGTCGGTTTTCTCGACCAGAAATTCTCACGCTCGGCGCGCTTCAAAGGTCCGCAAGGCGTCGATATCAGTAGCCTGACCGCGCAGAACGTAGCCCGCTCGGTTACGGGTGTATGGATCGGCAAACGCTATACCGACAAAGTCAAAACCGAGCTGCAGGATTCGAAAAGCGAAGGCTACGCGTTCCGCCGCAACGCGACACTGGCCATCACTCAGCGCCAGATGCAAAGCGCCGCGCTGGAATGCCAGCTGCAAGGACATATCGCCAGCAGCGACCTGCAATGGCTCCAGCAAAGCATCAGCAGCATGGATCAAACGTCGGGGCAGACGCGGACGAAATACCCGATCCACCGGTTGATGATCGACGGCGAATGGGTGATCGATGCCTGGTTGTTCAGCCATGGCAGTAATCCGGTTCTGCTGTATACGCCGGACGCACCGGACGGCGTGCGTTTTCGCGAAGCGCGCCTGTTCAATTACCTGCTGCTGCAGTCCGGCATGATCGAGTACCTGATCCAGCGGGTGGGTGTCAGCGCCCAGACCCGGGTTCGCACGCATCTGGAAAACATCCGCAAGGAACTGCCCAAAGACCTCAACAAGACCACCCCCAGCCCCGCCCGTTATGACTCGATGCGCCCGGCCGACGCCGTCAGCGACCTGCGTACCGCGCTCTACGACATGAAGTTGCAACGGCGGATCGACAACGTCCATGCCACGACCACCAGTCGTGCCGAAATGATCGCCGGCCTGATCTGGACGAGCGTTGAATGGGTCGCCGCCATCGCCACCGCGCCGTTCCCGCTGTTGAGCCTGAGCACCGGCCTGTTGCTGGCTTTCAAGGACGCGATGCTCGCCCTGCATGCCTATCGTCAGGGTAATAACAACGAAGCGTTCCGGCACTTGCTCGGTTATCTGTTCAACAGTGCCGGCGCGGTACTGACGGATCTGCGTCCAGCGCTGCGTTCACTCAAGCCCGCCCGGCGCCCGTTGCGTCGGGCTGCCGCCACTGTTGGCGACGAGCAACAGGATGCTCTGCCATTGATCGACCAGATGGCGACCGAACCGGTCCGGGACGATATGCATGCCGTTGTTTTCAGAGGGCAGTCGTATTTCGCGAGCACTGCCCCGGACGCACTCGGCCGTCATTTGCTCTACCGCCCGGATCCGAATGGCTCCGGACTGCTTTCGACCGGCATTCTGACCGTACGCAATTCCGACGGGGTGATGGTGCGCAGCGGCCTGTCCGGTGGTGCACCGAAATACGAAGCTGTGCCCGATACACCCGGCCCGCATAACGACTACGGAGTCGCGATCAAGTACCGGGAGCGCGTCGAAGCGTTGCTCGATCCGCAGTCACGACGGCGAATGCTCCAGGAGGGCGAGCATTACATGGGCTTCTCACCCCAGGTCATCCTGGTCAACGTGGTCGACAAAATGGCCAACATGCGCCATGCCTATCTGCAGCAGGTGGAAAAACTCACCACAGACGCCACGCGCCATTTTGCCCAACTCGCACCGCTGCCCGCCCGTGCCGAAGTGCCGGCGGTTGCCGCCAATACCTCATTCGCACAGTTGATCGCCAGCGATGCATGCGCCGCCAGGAATCTGGTCATCGGTGCACAGCCCGGCTCCATCGCCAGCAAACAGGCATTGATCGAAAACCTCGATTTTCTGATCAAGAACGGCTACAAGCACCTCTTCCTCGAATACCTGCCGGGCGACGTCTTTCATCTCAAACTGGAAAAATTCAACAAGGGCCAATCCTGGTACCACATCAAGAAACACCTGAAGGCACTCGACAAAGCCTTGGGGCATGAGCCAGACGCGCCGTTCTCTTACCTGGCGCTGGTGCGCAAGGCCCGGGAAAAAGGCATGAGCCTCCATGCGCTGGACGGCTCGACCTGTTATCAACTCGAAGGGATCATGGTGATGTCCGAAGTTTCGCCTTTGACGCCGCGAAACAATCGCATCAGAAACTTCTATTCGCACAAGGCGCTTGCCAGCGATATGGCCGGGATCGGCGAAGAGCGCTGGATTGCCCTGACCGAGCAGTCGCGCATGACCACGTTCGACAACACTCCGGGCCTGGCCGACCTGCACGAGGCCGTTGCCGTGCGGATTGAAGACATCGACTTGTATCAAGCCGCACGCATCAGCAGGGATGCGCCCGGTGCCATCGCGGGAGACGCGACAGCGCAAGGTGATTACCTCGTACAGATGCCGAGTACCTACAAGGCACCTCTAACCGTCTCCAGGCCGCCCGCCGCAGCTGCCGCTGTTGATCACTTCAGTGAATTCGATATTGCTTTGCCGCTGCGCGACGATATTGCTGCAATGTTGCATCATCCCAACTCCATGCACTCGAGTTACACCCCGACATTAACCAGTGAAAGAACGGCCCACGAGGCTTTCATTGCCCAGCGCAACCGCCTGGAAAAAGCCGCCAGAGACGCTTTCACCGACTACGTCCCTCCCGATGCACCGATCCTGCCAGCGATCACTTCCGACTGCACGTTCGAAGCTTTTTTGCAGCAATTGACCGACAGACGTCTGAATCTGCTGATCGGCGAAGCCCATACAGACGTATCGAGCAAAGCACTGCTGAAAAAACACATGAAAGCGCTCAAGCAAGCCGGGTATGACACATTGTATGTTGAGCACCTGTTCACTGATTTGCACCAGGCTGATCTCGATACTTTTCTGCGGACCCAGCGTATGCCGGACAGGCTGAAGGCCTATCTGCAGCGGGAGGATCAAGGGCAGATGCCGACTTACACAGGGAGCGATACGTACACGGCGGTCTATCAGGCGGCGGCCAAGTACAACATCCGCATCAGGGCGCTCGATTGCACGGCCTCTTACCGTCTCAAGGGTTTGAATGACGAAAAAGTCTCCCGAAACGAGATGTTCAGCTATTTTGCAACCCAAGTGATCGAGGCTGATCAACTGGCCAACGGGCCGCATAAATGGGTGGCCTTCATCGGAAATACGCATACCAATTACAACCTCGGTGTGCCAGGTCTGGCCGATACGCTTTCAGCCGTCAGCCTGCACGTGCGTGACACCGCCCCTGAACTGGCCAGGGACATTCACCGTGGGACATGGGAATTTATCAGCGACAAGCGCGAGGTCAACCTAAGGGCCTTGAGCAGCGACTTTGTAATGGAGGTGGCCGTCCCCGGCACGAAAAAGCCTGCTGCGCCGCCTTCTGTCAGTCGCAGCAGACTGACCCGACACGGCCATTTCCTGATCGAAAACGCAGACACCCGCAACGCCAGCGTGGTGCATAGATCCAGGTCCGGCGAGATCGTTGTGACCCCGATTCAGATCAATGACAAGGGTCTGTTCTTCATTGATCGCTGGGAGAAAAAAGATCAGACCTTCATTTACCTGCGGACGTTGATCGACATGCTCGTCACAGACGTGAACCTGACACAGGTGACGTGACGCCCGGGCGATTGCACGTTGTGGAAAACCACTGGGCTTGACGGCCCAGTGGTTTTTTCATGCTTGTGGATCAACCCGATCCAGCGCACGGTTCACCGCCAGCTCGGCAAGCATGATGATCTGCTGAATCGCCAGCGCGGTATTGCGCTGCCGTCGCCCCAACTGATCGGCGAAATCACTGGCCAGGGTGTTGGCTGAAGCGAGGGATTCACAGGCGTGGGCGAGCAGGGTTTCGGTGTCGATCTCGGGCTGGATCACAAACATGGTGCTGGGAGGGTGCGGTTTGCTCGGCTCGGGGCACAGGTAAAAATCCAGAGCGCGCTTGATCGCCTCGCGGTTTTTCGCGAGGTCGTCGGCGCGGATGGTTTGTTCGAGGGGGGTGGGTTCGTATGGTGGATCGGGAACGATTTTATCCACAATGCTTCTCCTGCTGATGCTGATGGGCAGCCATCGATCGCCGGATCTCACGCGGCGAATAGGTGGCAGCTATGTGCGAGGTGAGATCCACCGGAGCAGGCAACCGGCCAGACCGAAGTCTGCCCGCACACAGCCGCCATAAAGCAGGCAGCAGATTGAGCTGGCGCCAATTATCGTGGTGCTGGCGCCAGTTGCAAGCTATCCGGGGATCTCACTCCCGATCGCTGATTCGCAGCGACGGGAAAAGACTAGAGATCGCACGTCCGACGGACAACCTGAAAACCTTGTGGGAAGGTTCTGCGAACTCAGACACTGCTTTAAACACACTCCAGATCGCCACCCTCACCCTAGCCCTCTCCCAGAGGGAGAGGGGACTGACCGAGTTGTTCAGGCGAGGTACGCCGACGTGAAAGTCCGAGTTGAACTCAGGATTTGCAAACCACACAAAATCGGCCCCCTCTCCCTCGGGAGAGGGCTGGGGTGAGGGGCAGCAACAACACAAATCAAAAGCCGGACACACACGCTTTTCACCACTCAATAGGCCGAGTGTCAGCTCGCCTGCTCTTGATCTTTATCCTCCGGCGACGTCGGAAGGCTGAGTGGAGGGATTGATCCGGGCGTGGGAGCGCAGCGACCGTCTGGCGCAGCCAGACACAGCGGAAGGAGGTGCAGCGAAGCAAACCGTAGCCGCTGCGCCCGGATCAGTCCCGGAGCGAAGGAACCCGAGCCTGCGAGGGCCGAACGTAGGAGCAAGCGTTTTTTTGCTTACTTTTTTTAGGCGTTTGTAAAAAAAGTGAGTCGCCGTAAGGGCGAAACCGCCAGCCGCAGCACCCGAAGCAACGGATATTCACCCAATCAGCCAGAATGCTCGCCTGTAAGGGCGCCTTCGCGAGCAGGCTCGCTCCCACAGTGAAAATGCGCCCGCCCAAAAATCAGCGGCAACAAAAAACCCGCAGACAATCACTCATCTGCGGGTCTCCCGTTCAAGCAGCAAAGAAGATCAGAAATCCTCTAGCCGCCACACCTCATAAGCCGGCGTCTCATACGGATGACTAAGCTTCAACGCCGCCACAACAGCCACAATCAACTCATCCGCAACGACAAGCTCAACCTTCCATTCCTCAACCCGCTCGACCTGCCCCGCCTGACCAATAAACGGCTGACTGCCGTCCAACGGTCGAAACTGGCCCAGGCCGAGCACCTGCCACGCACAGTGGTCATAGTCACCGATCCGCCCACCACCGGCAGCGAACACAGCCCCTTTGACCACTTCGACATGACTGTCAGGAACAAAAAACGCCATCTTGTACACGACGATCAGTTAACCCACACGCGAGCATTACGGAACATGCGCATCCACGGTGCGTCTTCGTTCCAGTCTTCCGAACGCCACGAGTTCTGCACCGCACGGAACACACGCTCCGGGTGCGGCATCATGATCGTCACGCGACCGTCACGGCTGGTGAGGCCGGTGATCCCGCGCGGCGAACCGTTCGGGTTGGCCGGGTAGGCTTCAGTGACCTTGCCGTGGTTGTCGACAAAACGCATCGCCACGCAACCGGACAGATCGGCTTCCAGCAGCGCCTCTTCGCTGGCGAACTCGGCATGACCTTCACCGTGGGCGATAGCGATCGGCATACGCGAACCGGCCATGCCCTGCAGGAAGATCGAGTTCGATTCCTGGATCTGCACCATCGCCACCCGCGCTTCGAACTGCTCGGAGCGGTTGCGCACAAAGTGCGGCCAGAACTCGCTGCCCGGGATCAGCTCGTGCAGGTTGGACATCATCTGGCAACCGTTGCACACGCCCAGCGTGAAGCTGTCGTTACGTTCGAAAAAGCCCTGGAACGCATCGCGGGCGCGGCTGTTGAACAGCGCCGATTTGGCCCAGCCCTCACCGGCGCCGAGCACGTCGCCGTAGGAGAAACCACCGCAGGCCACCAGGCCTTTGAACTCGTTGAGGTCGACACGACCGGCGAGGATGTCGCTCATGTGCACGTCGATCGCGCTGAAACCGGCGCGGTCGAACGCGGCGGCCATTTCCACCTGACCGTTGACGCCCTGCTCACGCAGCACGGCAACCTGTGGGCGGATGCCTTTCTTGATGTAAGGCGCGGCGATGTCCTGATTGACCTCGTAGCTGAGCTTGACGCTCAGGCCCGGGTTGTCTTCTTCCAGCAGCGCGTCGAATTCCTGCTCGGCGCAGTCGGCGTTGTCGCGCAGACGCTGGATCTGGTAGCTGGTCTCGGCCCACTGACGCTGGAGCAGACGACGCTGGCCTTCGAACACGGTGTCACCGTTGAAGGTGATGTTGATCTGGCCATTGTTGATCGGCTGACCGATCACCGACACGCAGTCGCCCAGACCGGCGGCGCTGAATTGCGCGAGGATGTCCGGGGTGGCGTCCTGGCGAACCTGGATCACCGCACCGAGTTCTTCGTTGAACAGGATCGCGGCGATTTCCGAAGCGGATTCGGCAACGCTGTCCAGGTTCAGGCTCAGACCGCAGTGACCGGCGAAGGCCATTTCCACCACGGAAGTCAGCAGACCACCGTCGGAACGGTCGTGGTAAGCCAGCAGATGACCGTCGGCGTTGAGGCCCTGGATCACCGCGAAGAAGGCCTTCAGGTCTTCGGCGTCATCGACGTCCGGCGCATGCTGGCCGAGCTTGCCGTGGACTTGCGCGAGGATCGATGCACCCATGCGGTTCTGCCCGCGACCGAGGTCGATCAGGATCAGGTCGGTGGTGCCCTTGTCCATGCGCAGTTCCGGGGTCAGGGTCTTACGGATGTCAGCCACTGGCGCGAAACCGGTAACGATCAGCGACATCGGCGAGGTGACGGTCTTGTCTTCGCCGTTGTCATTCCAGCGCGTGGCCATGGACATCGAGTCCTTGCCCACCGGAATGGTGATACCCAGCTCAGGGCACAGCTCCATGCCGACCGCTTTCACGGTGTCATACAAACGCGCGTCTTCGCCCGGGTGACCGGCCGCCGACATCCAGTTCGCCGACAGTTTGATGTCGGAGAGCTTGTTGATCCGCGAGGCGGCAATGTTGGTGATGGTTTCGCCGATGGCCATGCGGCCCGATGCCGGCGCGTCCAGCAGAGCCAGCGGGGTACGCTCGCCCATCGCCATCGCTTCACCGGTGTAGACGTCGAAACTGGTGGCGGTGACGGCAACGTCAGCCACCGGCACTTGCCATGGGCCGACCATCTGGTCACGGGCGACAAGGCCGGTGATGGTGCGGTCGCCGATGGTGATCAGGAAGCTTTTGCTGGCTACGGCCGGGTGATGCAGAACGCGTTCGATGGACTCGCTGATGTCGAGGTTCGACGGATCGAAGTCATCGCCCAGCTCGGCTTCGCGAACCACCGAACGGTGCATGCGCGGCGCCTTGCCCAGCAACACTTCCAGCGGCATGTCCACCGGGTTGTTGCCGAAGTGGCTATCCGTGACAGTAAGCTGCGGTTCGGCGGTGGCCTCACCGACTACGGCAAACGGGCAACGCTCGCGTTCGCAGATCGCCTGGAAGCGCTCGAAATCTTCCGGGCCGACCGCCAGCACGTAACGTTCCTGGGATTCGTTCGACCAGATTTCGTGCGGGGCCATGCCCGGCTCGTCATTCGGGATGTTGCGCAGTTCGAAACGACCACCGCGATCGCCGTCGTTGACCAGTTCCGGAAAGGCGTTGGACAGACCGCCCGCGCCGACGTCGTGGATGAAGCTGATCGGGTTCTTGTCGCCGAGCTGCCAGCAACGGTCGATGACTTCCTGGCAACGACGCTCCATTTCAGGGTTTTCACGCTGCACGGAAGCAAAATCCAGATCCGCCGAGCTGGTGCCGGTAGCCATCGACGAAGCCGCGCCGCCGCCCAGACCGATCAACATCGCCGGGCCGCCGAGCACGATCAGCTTGGAACCGACGACGATCTCGCCTTTCTTGACGTGTTCTTCGCGGATGTTGCCCATGCCGCCAGCGAGCATGATCGGCTTGTGGTAGCCACGCACTTCGTCGCCGTGCGGGGTGCTGATCGACTGTTCGAAGGTACGGAAGTAGCCAGTCAGCGCCGGACGACCGAATTCGTTGTTGAACGCGGCGCCGCCGAGCGGGCCTTCGATCATGATGTCCAGCGCGGTGACGATGCGCTCAGGCTTGCCGTACGGCACTTCCCACGGCTGTTCGAAGCCCGGGATCTGCAGGTTCGACACGGTGAAACCGGTCAGGCCGGCCTTTGGCTTGGCGCCACGGCCGGTTGCACCTTCGTCACGGATCTCGCCACCGGAACCGGTGGATGCGCCCGGGAACGGCGCAATCGCGGTCGGGTGGTTGTGGGTTTCAACCTTCATCAGAATGTGCACCGGCTCCTGCACCGCGCCGTACTGGCGGGTTTCAGGGTTCGGGAAGAAGCGGCCGGCAACGTTGCCGACGATCACCGAAGCGTTGTCCTTGTAAGCGGACAGCACGCCTTCGCTGTGCATCTGATAGGTGTTCTTGATCATGCCGAACAGGCTTTTTTCCTGGCTCTGGCCGTCAATGTCCCAACTGGCGTTGAAGATCTTGTGGCGGCAGTGCTCGGAGTTGGCCTGGGCGAACATCATCAGTTCGATGTCGTGCGGGTTGCGCTTCAGGCCATTGAAGGCGTTGACCAGATAATCGATCTCGTCTTCGGCCAGGGCCAGGCCCAGCTCGGTGTTGGCCTTTTCCAGCGCGGCGCGGCCGCCACCGAGGATGTCGATGGCGGTCAGCGGCTTCGGCTCGGCATGGCTGAACAGACCGGCGGCCTGCTCGAGGTTGGCCAGCACGATCTGGGTCATGCGGTCATGCAGCGCGTCCGAAATCATCTGGGCTTCGGCTTCGCTGAACTGCCCTGCAACATAGAAAGCGATACCGCGTTCCAGGCGCTGGATCTTGCTCAGGCCGCAGTTGCGGGCGATGTCGCTGGCCTTGCTCGACCACGGCGAGATGGTGCCGAAACGCGGCAACACCAGAAACAGACGACCGGTCGGCTCTTGAACCGGAACACTTGGGCCGTACTTCAGAAGGCGCGCTAGCACCTGCTGTTCGTCGCCGGTCAGGACGCCGGTGACTTCGGCGAAGTGAGCGAATTCAGCATACAGGCCACTGACAGCTGGAACCTTCTGGCTCAGTTGCTCAAGGAGTTTGCTGTGGCGAAAGGCAGAAAGGGCAGGAGCGCCGCGCAGGATCAACATCTTCGGGACAGCCTCGGGAAGGGGTGTGCTTTGAGGCCGTGCATTCTAGCCTAAACCGACCTCAACATCACCCGAAACGCTACGCACGGTTGCACTCGGGTAGCAATCTGTGTTTCTGCCTTCGGGGTCAGGTAAATCGAGCGTTTCAGCATGGCTTATTTTTACTGTAACAAAATGCCCTGAAGGCCCGTATTCAAGGGATTTCGTTCGATTTTGTGATCGCTAGCAGACTAGTCCTACGCTGTCGAGATATGGCGCCCGTGGCCGTTTGCGTATACTGCGCAGATGTTTTTCCCAACGGCTTTGCGTCCGCGATACGCCAAATGGCTGATCGCAACCGGACTCTTCCTGATGCTCGGTGGCTGTGTTGATAAACCCAACACACTCGAGCGCGTAAAGGAGGACGGTGTGCTGCGCGTGGTTACCCGCAACAGCCCCGCCACCTACTTTCAGGATCGCAGCGGTGAAACCGGCTTCGAATACGAGCTGGTGAAGCGCTTCGCCGACGATTTGGGCGTCGAATTGAAGATCGAGACGGCCGACAACCTCGATGACCTGTTCAACCAGGTCGGCAAGCCGAACGGCCCGGTACTCGCGGCCGCCGGTCTGGTCAGCAGCGATGAACGCAAGAAGCAGGTGCGGTTCTCCCACTCCTACCTCGAAGTTACCCCGCAGATCATCTACCGCAACGGCCAGTCGCGCCCCACCGATCCGGCGGATCTGGTCGGCAAGAAGATCACCGTGCTCAAGGGCAGCACCCACGCCGAGCAACTGGCCGCGCTGAAACAGAAATATCCCGGTATCGAATACGAAGAATCCGACGCGGTTGAAGTGGTCGATCTGCTGCGCATGGTCGATGAAGGCCAGATCGACCTGACACTGGTCGACTCCAACGAAGTGGCGATGAATCAGGTGTACTTCACCAACATCCGCGTGGCCTTCGACCTCGGCGACGCGCGCAGTCAGAGCTGGGCGGTCGGCCCGGGCGAAGACAACAGCCTGCTCAATGAAATCAACGCCTATCTGGACAAGGTGCAGAAGAACGGCACCCTGCAACGCCTGAAGGACCGCTATTACGGCCATGTCGATGTGCTTGGCTACATGGGCGCCACCACCTTCGCCCAGCACTTGCAGCAGCGCCTGCCGAAATACGAACAGCACTTCAAGAACTACGCGAAGAAAGAGAAAGTCGACTGGCGCCTGCTGGCCGCCATCGGTTATCAGGAATCGCTGTGGCAGCCGACGGTGACCTCGAAAACCGGCGTACGCGGCTTGATGATGCTGACCCAGAACACCGCGCAGGCGATGGGCGTATCGAACCGCCTCGATCCCAAGCAGAGCATCATGGGCGGCGCCAAGTACCTGGCTTATATGAAAGATCAGCTCGACGACTCGATCCAGGAACCGGATCGCACCTGGTTCGCCCTAGCGGCGTACAACGTCGGCAGCGGCCATCTGGATGACGCGCGCAAACTGGCGGCGAAGGAAGGCTTGAACCCGGACAAGTGGCTGGACGTGAAAAAGATCCTGCCGCGCCTCTCGCAGAAGCAGTGGTACAGCAAGACCCGCTACGGTTACGCCCGTGGTGGCGAGCCAGTGCATTTCGTGGCGAACATCCGGCGCTACTACGACATCCTGACCTGGGTGACCCAGCCGCAGCTTGAGGGCGATCAGGTGGCCGAAGGCAACCTGCATGTGCCAGCGATCGACAAGTCGAAACCGGCGCAAGAGCCCGCCCCGCTTTAACCCACACCTCAAATCCAACTGTGGGAGCGAGCCTGCTCGCGAAAGCGTCGTGTCAGTCGACATAATCTTTGACTGATACATCGTTTTCGCGAGCAGGCTCGCTCCCACAGGGATTTTGTGTAGCTGCTCAGGATTTGGCAGCAGCCAGAATCAGCGCTTTCATTTCCGATACGGCAGACTTGAAGCCAACGAACAAAGCATGCGCCACCAGCGCGTGGCCGATGTTCAGCTCGTTGATGCCTTTGATCGCAGCCACGGCTTCAACGTTGTGGTAATGCAAGCCGTGACCGGCGTTAACGATCAAGCCTTGGGCCAGACCAAACGCAACGCCATCCGCCACACGCTTCAATTCCTCGGCCACTTCAGTCGGGGTTTCGGCATCGGCATAACGACCGGTGTGCAGCTCGATTGCCGGCGCACCGACGCGCTTGGAAGCCGCAATCTGCCGCTCGTCAGCATCGATGAACAGCGACACTTCGCTGCCGATCTTCGACAGACGCTCAACCGCTGCCTTTATCCGCTCTTCCTGCCCCGCCACATCCAGGCCACCTTCGGTAGTCAGTTCCTGACGGGTTTCCGGGACCAGGCAGATGTGCGCCGGGCGAATACGCTCGGCGAATGCCATCATTTCTTCGGTGACGCCCATTTCGAAATTCATGCGCGTTTGCAGCACATCCTTGAGCAGCAACACGTCACGCTCCTGGATGTGCCGGCGATCTTCGCGCAGGTGCACGGTGATGCCATCAGCGCCCGCCTCTTCTGCATCCAGCGCCGCTTTCACCGGATCCGGGTAGCGCGTGCCACGGGCCTGACGCAGGGTGGCGACGTGGTCGATGTTCACGCCGAGAAGAATGCGATTGCTGCTGGTCACGGATGCGCTCCTGAATTGAGAGGTTCGGCGCACAGCATATCAGGGCTTGCGAAACAGCTCGCGACTGACAAGCGGACGCCCGCCCAAATGCACCGCCAGGGCCTGGCGCATCAGACGCTTGGCCGCCGACAGCGCACCGGGCGCCGACCAGTCGGCTTCGGCCATGGCCAGCAGCTCGGTACCGTTGAACAGGCCTGGCTGCAGTAGATACACCCTTTCGAGACCGGCATCGACTTGCAGGCGATAGAGACCGTCAGGCGCGACAGGCTCGCCGTGCATATCGGTGTTCATCGAGAAGCCGTAGCCGAGATCATCCAGCAATCGCCATTCGAAGGAGCGCAACAAAGGCTCCAGCGGCCGACCTTCGGCCAAGGCCAGCAAAGTCGCGGCGTAATGATCGAACACCGCCGGATGCGGATCTTCGGCAGGCAACAGCCGAATCAACAGCTCGTTGAGATAGAGGCCGCTGAACAGCGCCTCGCCATTGAGCCAGGCGGAGGTGCCGGAGCTTTCCATGCGCCCGACATTCTTCAACTCCCCCTTGCCACGAAACTCGACCTCCAGCGCCACGAACGGCCGCGCCAGCGTCCCGGCCTTGCCCCGCGCGCTGCGCAACACCGCCCGCAGCCGACCTTGCGGCGTGAGGAAATCGACCAGTGCGCTGGTTTCGCGATAGGCGCGCGAATGCAGGACGTAGGCGGGTTGGGCGGGAGGCGGGTTTTGCGACATTGAGTTCTCGATGAAGAAACGCGGTTTTACATACAACCCAAAACCACTGTGGGAGCGAGCCTGCTCGCGAAAGCGGAGTGACAGTCAACATCAATGCTGAATGTTACATCCTCTTCGCGAGCAGGCTCGCTCCCACAGTGAGTAGCGGTGTTTTCGAGATCGCTACTTACAGGTCGCCATAACCCAGCGAACGCAGCGCGCGCTCGTCATCGGACCAGCCGCCCTTCACCTTGACCCACAGGTTGAGCATGATCTTGGAGTCGAACAGCAGCTCCATGTCCTTGCGCGCTTCGGTGCCGATGCGTTTGATGCGCTCGCCCTTGTCGCCAATGATGATTTTCTTCTGACCGTCACGCTCGACGAGAATCAGCGCGTGGATGTGCAAGGTCTTGCCCTGCTGCTTGAATTCTTCGATTTCAACCGTGATCTGGTACGGCAGCTCGGCCCCCATCTGGCGCATGATTTTCTCGCGCACCAGTTCGGCGGCAAGGAAACGGCTGCTGCGGTCGGTGATCTGGTCTTCCGGGAAGAAGTGATCATTCTCCGGCAGGTGATCGGCGATGACCTTTTCCAGCGCCTCGAGGTTGTGCCCGTGCTGCGCTGAAATCGGAATGATCTGCGCGTTTGGCAGCTGTTCCTGCAACCAGCTCAGGTGCGGCATCAGCTCGGCCTTGTCCTCAATCCGATCGGTCTTGTTCAGCGCGACGATTAGCGGGCCGGTCACGTATTGCACACGCTCAAGCACCATCTGGTCTTCGTCGGTCCACTTGGTGCGGTCGACGACGAAGATCACCACGTCGACGTCTTTCAACGCCGCCGAAGCGGTTTTGTTCATGTAGCGGTTCAGGGCCTTTTCGCCACCCTTGTGCATGCCCGGGGTGTCGACGTAGATCGCCTGCACGTCACCTTCGGTCTTGATCCCGAGCATGTTGTGGCGGGTAGTCTGCGGCTTGCGCGAGGTGATCGCGAGCTTCTGCCCGAGGATGTGGTTGAGCAGCGTCGACTTGCCGACGTTGGGACGGCCGACGATGGCAACGTAGCCACAGCGAGTTGCGTTTGTATCAGTCATTGCCATTCTCCACGCCCAGGGCAATCAGTGCTGCGGCGGCCGCTACCTGTTCGGCAATACGACGGCTCACACCCTGACCTCGGCTTTTTTCATTCAGTAAGACCACTTCGCATTCGACGAAGAAGGTTCGGCAGTGCGGTTCGCCCTGGATATCCACCACTTCGTAGCGTGGCAGTTCGCAACCGCGCGATTGCAGGTGTTCCTGCAAGCGGGTTTTCGGATCCTTGTTGGTGTCGACCAGCGTCAGGCCTTCGAATTCGCCGGCCAGCCAGGCCAGCACGCGCTCGCGGGCGACGTCCATGCCGGCATCGAGGTAGATCGCACCGATCAGAGCTTCGAGGGCATCGGCGAGAATCGATTCACGGCGGAAACCACCGCTCTTCAGTTCACCCGAACCCAGACGCAAATAATCACCGAGGTCGAAACCGCGAGCCAGTACGGCCAGCGTCTCACCTTTTACCAGCCGTGCGCGCAAACGCGACAACTGGCCTTCGCGAGCCAGCGGGAAGCGATCGAACAGCGCCTCGCCAGCGACGAAGTTGAGGATGGCATCACCGAGGAATTCCAGACGCTCGTTGTTGCGCCCGGCAAAACTGCGGTGCGTGAGGGCCAGCAGCATCAGCTCCTGGTCCTTGAAGGTGTAACCGAGCTGGCGCTCGAGACGGCTTAGAGAAACGCTCACGGTTTACCCACGCTGAGTTCGTGGCTGGTTTCCACTGCCATCGCCGGGGTACGGCGCAGGCCTGGGACAATTAACGCTGTGTTCAAAAAATAGATCCTGGCGATTGCGAAGCCGATTGTGCCGGCTCCAGAAATGCATTCGGCGCTGTGGTCAACAGCGCCGTGTTTGATTACTTGATCAGGCCGACCCGCGAGAAATTCGGCAGGTGGCTGAGTTTCGGCTCCGGCCAGCTCATCCAGACCGCGAAGGCCTTGCCGACAATATTCTTGTCGGGAACCATGCCCAGCAGATCCTTGGGAATGTTCGGATCATCCCAGTAGCGGCTGTCGTTCGAATTGTCGCGGTTGTCGCCCATCATGAAGTAGTGCCCGGCAGGCACTGTCCACGAACGATCCGGAGTGGCGCGGTAGCGGCTCATTTCCTTACGGATCAGGTGCTCGGCTGCGCCGAGTTTTTCCTGATAGAGCTCCGCGCTGCCCAGCGAACCCGCCTCGGCGCCGACCATCTTCTCGGCAATCGATTCGCCGTTGACGAACAGACGCTTGTCGGCGGTGTAGCGCACCGTGTCGCCCGGAAGGCCAACCACACGCTTGATGTAGTTGACGTTCGGGTCGCTCGGGTAGCGGAACACCATCACATCGCCGCGCTGCGGGTCACCGACTTCGATGATCTTCTTGTCGATCACCGGCAGACGGATGCCGTAGGAAAACTTGTTCACCAGAATGAAGTCGCCGACATCCAGGGTCGGTTTCATCGAGCCGGACGGAATCTGGAACGGCTCCACCAGGAACGAACGCAGCACCAGCACGATGAACAGCACCGGAAAGAACGACTTGCCGTATTCAACCAGCAGCGGCTCTTTGTTCAGCTTCTCGACCACCACAGGCTCGGGCTGGCTGACACTGCCTTGATACGAGGCAATGGCAGCCCGCCGACGCGGTGCCAGGAATAGCAGATCAAGCAACGCCAACAGGCCGCAGACGAACACGGCGATGACCAGCAACAGCGGGAAATTTAGCGACATAGGACCTGATTATTCCAACCTGAGCACGGCGAGGAAGGCTTCCTGTGGAATTTCCACGTTGCCGACCTGTTTCATGCGTTTCTTACCGGCCTTCTGCTTCTCGAGCAGTTTCTTCTTACGACTGACGTCACCGCCGTAGCATTTGGCCAATACGTTCTTTCTGAGCGCCTTGACGGTTGTCCGGGCCACGATCTGACCACCGATGGCGGCCTGAATCGCCACGTCGAACATCTGACGAGGAATCAGTTCTTTCATCTTCTCGGTCAACTGGCGACCTTTGAAGTGCGAGTTGTCACGGTGCACGATCAATGCCAGGGCATCGACCTTGTCGCCGTTGATCAGCACGTCCAGTTTCACCAGATTAGCCGATTGGTAACGATCGAAATGGTAGTCCAGCGAAGCATAGCCGCGGCTGGTGGATTTGAGACGGTCGAAGAAGTCCAGGACCACTTCGTTCATCGGCAGGTCGTAGGTCACTTGCACCTGATTGCCGAGGAACAGCATGTCGACCTGAACGCCGCGTTTCTCGATGCACAGGGTGATCACGTTGCCCAGGTGTTCCTGCGGTACGAGGATATTGGCGCGCACGATTGGCTCGCGCATGTCCTCGATCGCCGACACGTCCGGAAGCTTCGACGGGTTGTCGACGTAAATCGTTTCACCGGTTTTCAGCACCAGCTCGAAAATTACTGTCGGCGCGGTGGTGATCAGGTCCAGGTCGTATTCGCGCTCGAGGCGCTCCTGGATGATTTCCATGTGCAGCATGCCGAGGAAGCCGCAACGGAAGCCGAAGCCCAAAGCGTCGGAGCTTTCCGGGGTGTACTGCAGCGACGAGTCGTTCAGGGTCAGCTTCTGCAGCGCTTCGCGGAAATCCTCGAAGTCGTCGGAACTGACCGGGAACAGACCGGCGTAAACCTGTGGCTGGATGCGTTTGAAGCCCGGCAGCACCGGCACGTCCGGCGTGGAGCTCAAGGTCAGGGTGTCACCGACCGGCGCACCGTGAATGTCCTTGATGCTGGCGATGATGAAGCCCACTTCGCCGGCCTTCAGATCAACGGTGGCGGTGTGTTTCGGGTTGAACACGCCGACACTGTCGACCAGGTGCACCTTGCCGGTGGACTTGACCAGAATCTTGTCGCCCTTCTTCACACGGCCATGGCGCACGCGTACCAGGGAAACAACGCCCAGGTAGTTGTCGAACCAGGAGTCGATGATCAACGCTTGCAGCGGATCTTCGATGTTGCCGGTCGGCGCAGGAATGGTGTGCACCAGACGCTCGAGCACTTCGTCGACACCCAGGCCGGTCTTGGCGCTGCAGGTGACGGCGTCGGTGGCGTCGATGCCGATGATCTTCTCGATCTCGTCCTTGACGCGATCCGGCTCGGCCTGGGGCAGGTCGATCTTGTTCAGGACCGGCATGACCTCAAGGCCCTGCTCGATGGCGGTGTAGCAGTTGGCCACGGACTGGGCTTCGACGCCCTGCCCCGCATCGACCACCAGCAAGGCACCTTCGCACGCGGCCAGGGAACGGCTGACTTCGTAGGTGAAGTCGACGTGACCCGGGGTGTCAATGAAGTTCAGCTGGTAGGTGATGCCGTCTTTGGCTTTGTAATAGAGGGTAACGCTGTGGGCCTTGATGGTGATCCCGCGTTCACGCTCAAGATCCATGGAATCCAGTACCTGGGCTTCCATTTCACGCTCGGCCAGGCCGCCGCACATCTGGATGAAACGGTCAGCCAGCGTCGACTTGCCATGGTCAATGTGGGCGATGATGGAGAAATTGCGGATATGACTCAAATCACTCACGGATCAACACTCAAAAAGGCTGCAGGCTTGGCCCGCCGAAAAATAGCCGGGAATTGTACCTGATACACGGCGCAAGCGTCACGTTCGCCTGTCACCCGGATCGCATGCAAAAACGCCCCGGTCTGGCGACCGAGGCGTTTTCAGGGTTCAAGCGCTGAATGAAAACTTGTTCATCAGCCCGCGCGTCTGAGCAGCCAGACACCCGCCAGCGCACACACGCCGGCCGGCACCAGCACCGCAAACAGCGGCGAGAATCCGAACACCAGACTCGATGGCCCCAGCAGATCCTGGACGATGCGGAAGGTGAAGCCCACCAGCACGCCGGTGAAAACACGCTGGCCGAGGGTCACCGAACGCAGCGGGCCGAAGATGAACGAGATCGCCATCAGCACCAGCGCGGCGGTCACCAGCGGCTGCAACACCTTGACCCAAAATGCCAGCCAGTAACGGCCGTTGCTCAGGCCCTGCTCGGCCAGATAGTGGATGTAGCCCCACAGACCGCTGATCGACAGCGATTCCGGCGCCATGACCACGGTGCTGAGCAGTTGCGGGCTCAACGCCACATCCCACTCCTCGCTCGGGGCATTGACGACCTCAGTGCTGCGCTCATGGAACCGCGTGGTGGCAACGTCGGTGAGCTGCCACTTGCTGCCGTCAAACTCGGCCTTCCTGGCGAAGCTGGAGCTGAGCAGATGGCGCTCCTTGTCGAAGTGATAACGCGTCACGCCGTACAACAGACCGTTCGGTTGCACCGCGTTGATGTGGATAAATTCCTCACCCTGACGGTGCCACATACCGTGCTTGGCGCTTTGCGCATCGCCGCTGCCCTGGGCCAGCGAGCGATTGGCCTGGGCCATGCTTTCGGTGGCCGGGGCGACGTATTCGCCAATCAGCACGCCGGCGAGCATCAGCACCAGCATCGGCTTCATGACAGCCCAGACGATACGGCCGATCGATACGCCAGCAGCGCGCATGACCGTCAGCTCACTGCTGCTGGCCAGACTGCCGAGACCGATCAGGCAGCCGATCAATGCGGCCATTGGCAGCATTTCATACAGACGGCGCGGTGCGGTCAGCAGTACGAAACTGAGGACATCGACCAGCGTATAGGTGTCGCTGACGTCGCCCATTTCATCGATGAAGGCAAACAGCGTCGCCAGGCCGAGGATGATCGCCAGCACGGCGATGATCGCCATGAATACGCTGCTGCCGATGTAGCGGTCGAGTTTAACCACGGGCCACCTCCAGCGCGGCGCTGCGACGGCTGGCCAGCTTCAGGCGCAGCGGCTCCCAATAAAGCAGGCCGAGGCCGATCACCAAAAAGATCGCGTGCACCCACCACAGGCCGAGGGCCGGCGGGATCTTGCCTTTTTCAAGGGCGCCGCGAGCGGCAATCAGGATGGTCAGGTAAGCCATATAAAGAAGAATCGCCGGCAGCAGCTTGAGAAAACGCCCCTGACGCGGATTCACCCGCGACAGCGGCACCGCCATCAGGGTCACGATGAACACCAACAGTGGCAGGGACATGCGCCATTGCAGTTCGGTTTTCGAACGGATGTCATCACTGCCCCAAAGGGACGAAGTCGGCATGGCGTCACGGTCGGTGACTTCTTCGCTGACGTCCGGCTTGGGCAGCAGCACGCCGTAGGTTTCGTAATGGATGGCGCGGTAATCGGCCTGGCCCGGGCTGCCGTCATAGCGGTAACCGTTATCGAGGATCAGGTAGCGATTGCCGTCGGGGCGAATTTCCTGACGGCCCGATTCGGCCACCAGCACGGAAATCCCGCGGTCCTTTTTATCGGCGCCGAGGTTCTTCTGCGAAATGAACACGCTGCCGAGATTGACGCGGTCGTCGCTCAGGGTTTCGGTGTAGGTCACCCGCGTACCGTCGCGCAAGGCCTGGAAGCGGCCAGGTTCGAGGGTATCGAACTCGGTCAGCGCGTCCTGCTTGTTCAGCAGCAGCTGGAACTGGTTGGCGCCCTGCGGAGCCAGGCCGAGGCTCAGCCACGCCACCACCAGTGCCACCAGCGCTGCCGGAAACAGGGTCATGCGAAACAGCTTTTGCTGGCTCATGCCGGTGGCCGAGAGCACGGTCATTTCGCTTTCGAGGTACAGGCGACCGTAGGCCAGCAGGATCCCGAGGAACAGGCCCAGCGGCAGGATCAGTTGCAGGAAACCCGGCAGACGAAAGCCCATGATCAGGAACAGCGAGCCCGGATCGAGCTGACCGGCCGCAGCCTGCGCCAGGTATTTGATGAAGCGACCGCTCATGATGATGACCAGCAGCACGGCACTTACGGCGCTAAGGGTCAACAGGACTTCGCGGGACAGATAACGGAAGACGATCAAACCAGACACTCCAGGGTTGTCAGGCTAAGGCGGCCAAACAAGCAAACACATCGACCGGCCCGCCATGCAGAGCGGTCGAAAAAAGATGCGGCATTATCCTGTGATTGGGTGCGCCTGTCACTGCGCACACTCATCCATCGCTGTAATCCTTTGCTGAGGGTTGTCAGGCGCGGGGAGCGAGGTTCAAACTGCGGCCCTTGTCGCAGGCTTTGGCCTGCGCCTCTTCTATCTATAAGCAGGCGACTGCGGACAGCGTCGAACGCCTGCGTGTTGACCATTCATTCAGGGATCCGGACATGGAACTGGTTGTAAAAAGCGTTAGCCCAGAAACGTTGAAAACCGCCACCCTGGTGGTTGCCGTCGGCGAAGGCCGCAAACTCGGCGTCGCCGCCAGACTGGTCGACGAGTCGAGCGGTGGTGCGATCAGCGCCGTGCTCAAGCGTGGCGACCTGGCCGGCAAGGTCGGTCAGAGCCTGCTGCTGCACAGCCTGCCGAACCTGAAAGCCGAGCGCGTGTTGCTGGTCGGCGTGGGCAAGGACGAAGAACTGGGCGACCGTCCGTTCCGCAAAATCGTTGCCGGCATCCTCAACACCCTCAAAGGCCTGGGCGGCGGTGACGCCGTGCTGGCGCTGGATGAAGTCATCGTCAAAGGTCGCGACAGCTACGGCAAGACTCGCCTGCTGGCAGAAACCCTGGTCGACGGCGGCTACACCTTCGACCAGTTCAAGAGCCAGAAAGCCGAACCGCGCGCCCTGAAGAAAATCACTCTGCTGACCATCAAGGCTGCGCAAGCCGAAGTGCAGCGCGCCGTGAATCACGCCACCGCGATTGCCAATGGCATGGCCTTCACCCGCGATCTGGGCAACCTGCCACCGAACATCTGCCACCCGACCTTCATGGGCGAACAGGCCAAGAACCTGGGCAAAGAGTTCAAGGATCTGAAAGTCGAAGTACTCGACGAGAAGAAGATCAAATCCCTCGGCATGGGCTCGTTCTACGCCGTGGGCCAGGGCAGCGCCCAGCCGCCGCGCCTGATCGTCATGCAATACAACGGCGGCAAGAAATCCGAGAAGCCATACGCGCTGGTCGGCAAGGGCATCACCTTCGACACCGGCGGCATCAGCCTGAAGCCGGGCGCCGGCATGGACGAGATGAAATACGACATGGGCGGCGCTGCCTCCGTGTTCGGGACCTTGCGCGCAGTGCTTGAGCTGAAACTGCCGATCAATCTGGTGTGCATCCTCGCCTGCGCCGAAAACATGCCGAGCGGCAATGCTTCGCGGCCGGGCGATATCGTCACCACCATGAGCGGCCAGACCGTGGAAATCCTCAACACCGACGCTGAAGGCCGTCTGGTGCTGTGCGATGCACTGACCTACGCCGAGCGCTTCAAGCCACAAGCGGTGATCGACATCGCCACCCTGACCGGTGCTTGCGTAGTTGCCTTGGGCGCACACACGTCCGGCCTGCTGGGCAACAACGACGAACTGATCGACCAGTTGCTCAGCGCCGGCAAGGCTGCCGATGACCGCGCCTGGCAACTGCCGCTGTTCGATGAGTATCAAGAGCAGCTGGACAGCCCGTTCGCCGACATCGCCAACATTGGCGGGCCGAAGGCCGGCACCATCACTGCCGCCTGCTTCCTGTCGCGCTTCACCAAGAACCTCAACTGGGCGCACCTGGACATCGCCGGCACGGCATGGACCAGCGGCGGCAAGGATAAGGGCGCCACTGGCCGTCCGGTTCCACTGCTGACCCAGTACCTGCTCGATCGCGCCAAGGCCTGAAACCGCTGAAAGGTGGCGTCACTCTCGGGTGACGCCGCTTGCCGCTCTGGAACCGCAATGACCAAAGTCGACTTCTATATCCTGCCCAGCGCCGATCCATCAGCGCGCCTGGATTTCGCCTGCAAGCTCACCGAGAAAGCCTGGCGCATGGGCCATCGCATCTACCTGCATTGCAGCGATGCGGCCCAGCGTGATGATCTCGATGCACGTCTGTGGGCATTCAAGGGCGAAAGCTTCGTGCCCCACGGCCCGGCCGACAGCGAACCGGACGGTTTGATCGTGCTGGGACTCGGGCAAGACTGCGGTGAGCATCAGGACCTGCTGGTCAATCTCGACCTGAAAGTCCCGGCCTTCGCCAGCAAGTTCGCCCGTGTGGCGGAAGTGGTGGTGGAAGATCCGGCCATTCGAGCGGCGGCGCGGGAGAGTTTCCGTTTCTACCGCGAACAGGGCTATTCTCTGCAAGACCACCGTTTACAGCGACTCTGAGCACTCCAATGGACACTCCGAAACCGCAACAGAAGTCCGCACATCTGCTGGACGATCTTGAATCGATCCGCCAGTTGCTCGGCGATGACAACCTGCAACCGCCGCTCTTGACCGATACGGTCGATGATGGCGAACAGGAACAGATTCCGATGCTGTTCGATTCCGTCGGCAATCAGCCGGCAGCTGTCGAGCCGCCACCAGCGCCGCCGGCTGCCCCGGCTGCCCCGGCTGCCGCACCGGTCGATAAAGGCCCGGACGCACTTCTCCACCTGGACAGCGAACTGCGCGCCGCCGCGCAATTGATCATGCAAGACGTGATCGACGACTTCGCCCCGCACATCGAAACCGAAATCAAACGCCGCCTCGATGCGCGGATGGAGCGGCTGCTCAGCCAGTACGAGTAGCCTTGGCGCCCCCACGATCAGCACTGAGTTGGCAACCCGGCAAACCTGACTTCTAGACGGTGTTGCTGCGATGCCAATCCAGTGTTCTGGCATGTCTGGGCGTGGCAACCATGCCTTTTCCCCGAGTCACAAACTCTTGCGCCCAGTGCTCCGGAACTGCGGCGTTCAACGCCCCGTAAAAATCGAACAGTTCGCGGGTGCTTTCGATAATCGACCACTGCCCCTGGTGCACCATCGCTATCGGAAACGGGCCTGGCCGGGCAACCGCCTCCAAATATCCGTTGTCCTGTCTGACCTTGTCGAATTCATGACTCCACATATGTGAAACGAAGTTCACTTGCGGACCATGACGGATAACATTCATCGGAGTGTTATCGAACGGTCTCGCGGAATCCAGTTCGGCGATAGCATGATTGATCAAATTCATGACTTGCGCCTCCTCGCTACTTCCCGAGCGCGGAACAATACCTTTTCCTTGTCTTGACTGAATAACATCGTGCATATCGTAGTCACCCGTATAGGGCGTGACGACTTTGAACTTCACCCAGGCATCCAGGAGTTCGTGTTCGATGGGACTTTGCAAGTTAACGCTGTAGGAAACATCTTCATCGCTGATGCTATTGCGCGCATAAAGTCCTCGAACACCGCCCCGGCCCCACTGCCCCACTCGCCCGACCAACCCGCTTTTTTCTGCCCGCGCGAGCATCGCTTCAGCGCCATCCCCGTAAACCGCTTTCAAGGAAGACGGTTTGATGGTCTTTTCAAGAATGTTATGGCCCTTGGCAGCGGCACCTTCGCCCAGAGCCTTGATGGTGTAACTTCCGGACTCTCTAACGCTTATTGCTACATTGTGTTCTTTGGATACTTTTTCGAAGGCAGGCATATGCAATGGATGGATAAATGACTCGCCAACCATTTGCCTGGCTTCTTGCCCTTCCTTGTACAAACCATTGCTGTCAAAAAACGTGACGGGATTATTGCCGACCATCATAAACAGGTTCATGCCGTCCGCCGGTCCTGCCGGATCAGCACTTAACCAGCGCCCCGCCCAAGGCTGATAGTAGCGCCAGCCAAAGTAGTAAAGTCCCGTGACATCGCGTTCCTTTGCGCAGTACCTGGCGATTTTGAAATCCGCCTCAATGGCACTTCGCGCCACCCATATGGCTGTGCCGCCGAATGGGTAGTATTCCTCCTGGCTTACAAGCTTCCCCTCACCGTCCACGACCAGCGCGCTACTGCCTATCAAGTTGTCATAGCTGTAATAAAGCAGGTCATTGTCGGTGTTCGGCGGCCTCGGACTGTCCCAATGCAGGATTCGCAGTCGGGATCGACCTGACGCATCTGCGTTGATGACGTGCAGACGCTCCGCCACTGTTGCGCCGATCCCCTTCGTTCTGAGCTCCAGTGACGGCAGGTAGACGACCCGCTGCTTTTGTATGCAACCACACACTTTCTGCGCGCTGAACTTCAGCACTCGCTGACTGGCACTGTCATAGCGATACGTCTCATGGTCATCCATCGCGCCATCACGCATCACCGGGGTCACTTGCAAAAGTTCGTTGCGCGGCGTCCAGACAAGCCGCTGTCCGGGCTGCAAAGTGGTCTGCTGCCCGCCCGCCGAGAAAAATGCTTCCACCTCCTCGGGATTTGTCGCCAGGGTGTCCAGCACACCGCGATTGCTGCGGTTGCTGATCGTGACCCTGGCGGTGTGATTATTTTGCGAGGCTGGTGCGATGTGGCGTATCTGAATCAGATTGCCGGCCATATCGTAGCGGTAAGTGCGGGTGTAACTGGTGTAAGCGGCGGCGTCGGAACCGCAGACCAGAGAGGAGCCGCATGCCCCCTCGGCATTCGCCATCTCGCGTCCGGTGGCGCTGATCAGTTGATAGAGCGAGTCATGGATATAAGTGTTTTGCGCCAGCATCTTCTGATTTCGCCAGAAACATGGTGTCTGCGAATCGTCGCGCTCAACGCTGACGTTACCAACCGGATCATAGGTGTACTTCAGATCCTGTAGCACTTTAGCTCCCGCCGCATGCCCGAGCGGTCGTTCCACTCTGATTCCCGAGAGGCGCCGGGTTTCCTGCTCGTATTTCCAAGTGGTTACCACACCGTTGCCGCTCTCTTCACGCAGAGTCTGACCCGCCGCCGAATACGTCAGCGACTTCACGACAACCCGTTCCGCGCTGCCCTTGAGCGTCACCCAGTGCCCCCGGATTGCTCCTGCCATATCGTAAGCCACGCGCTGCAGGTTGCCCGCTGCGTCCGTAGATCCATGCAGCGCGCCCGTCGCATCGCAGGTAACCAGACTGGAGAAGGTCTCGTCATCCAGACCGTCATTCCAGTCCGAGGCGTTGTCACCCTGCCAATCGACCACCTCGCCCGGGTTGTCTGCGCTCTTGACGAAACGCCGGCTAATCGAGCGCGGCACACCTGTCAGCGCCACGCTATCAGTCTTCGTCAGACCGGCCGTGTCGTAGTGGCTCACGCACCGGCCGGCCAGGTTCAGCGCAATTTCAGCCTCAGTGTTTGCGGCATAGACCCTTCGCTCGCTGATTTTCGGGCGCTTGTTTCCCACCTGTTCGGAAACGCTGGTCAGACGACCGAGAAGATCGCTTTCTTCGTATTGGTAGGTGCTGGTAACAACCTGAGTAGTGTTTCCATGTTCGTGGTCAGGGTCTGGAATATTGCTTACCACCCTGTAAGAACGACCGAAAGCGTCAGGTAACGCCACGCTGCCGCCATTGTCTACACCCTGCTGACTCAACACGCGCCCGGACAGACTGCTGACATAAATGAAATTGGCCAATCCGGCTTCGCTTAATCGTGGGTCAGCGCTGCGTATCAGGAACCCGCGACCATCGTAATGGTGACGGCTGATGCGTTCGCTTGTAACAGCGGGTGAATCGGGATGACGGTGGTAACGCACATCCCGCACACGAAGGCAGCGGCTATCCAGTACCGTGATCGATGGAGTGTTGGCATGCAGCGATGTTTGAGATGCACACATTTGATCTGCCCTTCGTTCCCTGTTGGAAAAGTACTAGCAGACAACTTGCACCATCGCTCGCGCGCTGCTGACCGGTCGCGCCCCGCTCGCCCTACTCACCATGCCCCGCTATACTTGCCGGCTTTTCCTGAATAAATGCCAATAGGGTCCCGCCGCGCATGGATAAGACCTACCAGCCGCACGCCATTGAAACTTCCTGGTACAAGACCTGGGAGTCCGAGAACTACTTCGCCCCGCAAGGCGCGGGCGAGTCCTACACCATCATGATCCCGCCGCCGAACGTCACCGGTAGCCTGCACATGGGTCACGGCTTCAACAACGCGATCATGGACGCGTTGATCCGTTTCCGTCGCATGCAGGGTCGCGACACCCTGTGGCAGCCGGGCACCGACCACGCCGGTATCGCCACGCAGATGCTGGTAGAGCGTCAGCTCGAAGCCCAAGGCCAGAATCGTCACGATCTGGGCCGGGAAAAATTCCTTGAGAAAGTCTGGGAATGGAAAGATCAGTCCGGTGGCAACATCAGCCGGCAGATCCGTCGCCTCGGCTCGTCCGTCGACTGGAGCCGCGAGCGCTTCACCATGGACGACGGCCTCTCGGAAGCGGTCAAGGAAGCGTTCGTGCGTCTGCATGAAGACGGCCTGATCTACCGCGGCAAGCGTCTGGTCAACTGGGACACCAAACTGCACACGGCGATTTCCGACCTCGAAGTGGAGAACCACGAAGAGAAAGGCTTCCTGTGGAACCTGAAATACCCATTGGCCGACGGCGTGAAAACCGCTGAAGGCAATGACTTCCTGATCGTCGCCACCACCCGTCCGGAAACCATGCTCGGCGACTCCGCCGTCGCGGTTAACCCGAACGACGAGCGCTATAAAGCGCTGATCGGCAAATTTGTCGAGCTGCCACTGGTTGGCCGGCGCATCCCGATCATCGCCGACGATTATTGCGACCCTGAATTCGGCACCGGCTGCGTGAAAATCACCCCGGCCCACGATTTCAACGACTACGAAGTCGGCAAGCGCCACAACCTGCCGCTGCTGAACATCTTCGACAAGAACGCCAACGTGCTGCCTGCCGCGCAGGTGTTCAACCTCGACGGCACGCTGAACGAGAGCATCGACGGCAAGATTCCGGCCGAGTTCGCCGGTCTGGAACGTTTCGAAGCGCGCAAGCAGATCGTTGCCGCGTTCGACGCTGCCGGCCTGCTGGTGAGCGTCAACGATCACAACCTGAAAACGCCGAAAGGCGATCGCTCCGGCACGGTCATCGAACCGTGGCTGACCGACCAGTGGTACGTATCGACCAAGCCTCTGGCCGAGCCGGCGATTGCTGCCGTTGAAGACGGTCGCATCCAGTTCGTGCCCAAGCAGTACGAAAACATGTACTTCTCGTGGATGCGCGACATCCAGGACTGGTGCATCAGCCGTCAGCTGTGGTGGGGCCACCGGATTCCGGCCTGGTACGACGAGTCGGGCAAGGTCTACGTCGGTCGCGACGAAGCCGAAGTGCGTGCCAAGCACAACCTCGGCCCGGACGTTGCGCTGCAACAGGACAACGACGTCCTAGACACCTGGTTCAGCTCCGGCCTGTGGACATTCTCCACGCTGGGCTGGCCTGAGCAGACCGAGTTCCTGAAGAAATTCCACTCTACCGACGTGCTGGTCACCGGTTTCGACATCATTTTCTTCTGGGTTGCCCGGATGATCATGATGACCATGCACCTGATGAAGAACGAAGACGGCACGCCGCAGGTTCCGTTCAAGACTGTGTACGTGCACGGTCTGGTGCGCGACGGCCAGGGCCAGAAGATGTCCAAGTCCAAGGGCAACGTCCTTGACCCGCTGGACATCATCGACGGCATCGACCTGGAAACCCTGGTGCAGAAGCGCACCTCGGGCCTGATGCAACCGAAACTGGCGAAGAAGATCGAGAAAGCCACCCGCGAAGAATTCGCCAACGGCATCGAAAGCTACGGCACCGACGCCCTGCGCTTCACGTTCTGCTCGCTGGCCTCGACCGGTCGCGACATCAAGTTCGACATGGGTCGCGTCGAAGGCTATCGCAACTTCTGCAACAAGATCTGGAACGCCGCGCGTTACGTTCTGGACAAGGGCGAAGACTGCGGCCAGAACGGCGAAGCCTACGAGCTGTCGCTGGCAGATCGCTGGATCATCTCGCAGCTGCAACGCACCGAAGCCGAAGTGACCCGCCAACTGGATCAGTTCCGTTTCGACCTCGCCGCACAAGCGTTGTACGAGTTCATCTGGAACCAGTACTGCGACTGGTATCTGGAACTGTCCAAGCCTGTGCTGTGGGACGAGAACGCGCCGGTCGAACGTCAGCGCGGCACTCGCCGGACGCTGGTGCGTGTGCTGGAAGTGGCGCTGCGTCTGGCGCATCCGTTCATGCCGTTCATCACTGAAGAAATCTGGCAGCGCATCGCGCCGCTGGCCGGTATTCAGGGCAAAACGATCATGCTGCAGCCTTGGCCGGTGGCCAACGAAGAGCGCATCGATCCGGCGGCGGAAAACGACATCGAATGGCTCAAGGAACTGATGCTCGGCACGCGCAACATTCGTGGCGAGATGAACATCGGCCCGGGCAAGCCACTGCCGATCTTCCTGAAGAACGTCAGCGCTGACGACCAGCGCCGCCTGAGCGAGAACGAAGCGCTGCTGAAGAAGCTGGCGCGGCTGGAATCGATCACCGTACTCGCCGCTGGCGAAGAAGCACCGCTGTCCGCTACCGCACTGGTGGGCGAGATGGAAGTGCTGGTGCCAATGGCCGGTCTGATCGACAAGGGCGCCGAACTGGCACGTCTGGACAAAGAAATCCTGCGCCTGCAGGGCGAAGTCCAACGCGTTGGCGGCAAGCTGTCCAACGCCGGTTTCGTCGACAAAGCCCCAGCCGAAGTCATCGAGAAGGAACGCGCCAAACTGGCCGAGGCCGAACAGGCCCTGGGCAAACTGGCTGAGCAGCATGCGCGGATTGCCAGTCTGTAACGGCAAATCGCAGTGAAAAAGGGAGGCCCAGGTGGCCTCCCTTTTTTATGTCGGCGCTACTGGCCTTCTGGGCATGTTCCGCCGCCTGGCATTTTCAGATCAAGTTTTACCAACGCTCTTTTCGAGGTGCCAATTAAATCTCCTTTGCGCTTCACTGAATATTTGGCATCCAGCGATCCGCTCTTAATAGGTTTGATCGCCGTTGCGTAGGGGCGGATAATCAGCTCTACGAACTTTCGTGCATCAATCGAACCCAAAACATGGACAAAGCTGGTTTGTGTGCCGGGAACAGGTTGCGTTCCGTCGCTATCCGAAAAACCTCGCGTTTGCAGCTCGATAACGTCGCCGGAAACCATGTCCGGTTGAATTTCAATTCGAACGGGAACAGCCTTGACCGGGCTTGGCTCACTCGTACAGTTGATGTAGTTGAACCGGTCGGCGCTTGGAAAAGTGGCAGCGGTTAATTCAATCATCATCGTCTCTCTCTCAGTGTTTTGAACTCGACAAAACCAGCCTCAAGTAAAACGCTTGCCCAAGTCCTTGCCCACTGTCATTTCTGACAGGTCATCAAGATCGTTTTGGAATAAGAAACCTGCCTTTCCTCGTAACCATACTTGCTTGGTCGCGCACGGATTAGATGTGGGACAATGCCCGCCACTTTCAGCCATACCCGAATCGACCACGCCCATGACCGCCCCCCGCACACCCAAACCTGCGCGCAAGAAGCCTGACGCCGCGTCCCCGAGCAAAGCCACCGCGCCGCGCGAGAAGGCCAGCCTGCATCCGCGCAATCGCCATCAGGGTCGTTACGACTTTCCGGCACTGATCAAGACCACGCCGGAACTGGCCAAGTACGTGATCACCAACCCGTACGGCAAGGAAAGCATCGACTTCGCCAGCCCCGACGCGGTACGTGTGTTCAATCGGGCGCTGCTCAAGGCGTTCTATGGCATTCAGCATTGGGATATCCCGGCGGACTACCTCTGCCCTCCAGTTCCGGGGCGTGCCGACTATGTGCACTTTCTCGCCGACCTGCTGGCGAGCATGAACGACGGCAAGGTGCCGCGCGGCGCGATCGTCAATGTGCTGGACATCGGCATGGGCGCCAACTGCGTTTATCCGCTGATCGGCAACAGCGAATACCGCTGGCACTTCCTCGGCTCCGAAATCGATCCGACCGCCGTGGCCGCTGCCAGAGCCATCGTGCAGTCCAATGATCTGAGCAAGGTCATCCAGCTGCGCCAGCAGGAAAACCGCAAGCACATCCTCATCGGCTTGCTGGAGCCGGGCGAGCGTTTTGACCTGACCATGTGCAATCCGCCGTTCCACGCTTCGATGGAAGAAGCGACCAAGGGCAGCGAGCGCAAGTGGCGCGCCTTGGGCAAGGCCGACCCGAAACGCAAGCTGCCGGTGCTGAACTTCGGCGGGCAATCGGCGGAGCTGTGGTGTGAAGGCGGTGAAGCGCGCTTCGTGACGCAGTTGATTGCCGAGAGCGCGAACTTCCAGCACAAGGTGTTGTGGTTCAGCACCCTGGTATCGAAGGCGTCGAACCTGCCGGCCATCGAAACTGCGCTGAAGAAGGCCGGCGTGCTGGAGAGCCAAGTGGTGGAGATGTCCCAGGGGCAGAAGCAGAGCCGTTTTGTCGCGTGGACCTTCCAGACCAAGTCCGAGCAGCAGATCTGGCGGCGTGAGCGCTGGGTGCGCTAAGGCGCTGTAGATCCCCCTGTGGGAGCGAGCCTGCTCGCGAAGGCAGCGTGTCAGTCAGCTTCAATATCGACTGACCCACCGCTTTCGCGAGCAGGCTCGCTCCCACATTTGCCCGCGACTTGACCGTCAAATCACAGACACAAAAAAACCGCGCCCCGGATCACTCCGAAGCACGGTTTTTTTTATCGCTGCGTCTTACTTGTTCACAGCGTCGGTCAGGCCTTTGGCCACAACCAGCTTGATCACTTTCTTTGCAGGGATTTCGATGGCAGCGCCAGTCGAAGGGTTACGGCCAGTGCGGGCAGGACGCTCGGTCACTTTCAGCTTGCCGATACCTGGCAAGGTGATTTCGCCGCCGTTTTCCAGCTGATCGGCAACGATTTGGCCCAGTTGGTCCAGAGCGTTACGCGCGGTGGTTTTCGGCGCGTCGATAGCTTCAGCGATGTCGGCGATCAGTTGGTCTTTAGTAAGAGCCATGTAGTGTTCCTTCCCTATCAAATTCATATGGATTGCAGAGTGCAGTGTCAGCCATCGAGCCCGATCTTCTGGATCTGGCACCCTCGGCGATAACCACGACGAGTCGGGTTATAGATGCCGAAATCAGGGTTTGGTTCGACCTGACAAATGCTGAATGCACGCTTAACGCAGTGACTTCGCGTAAGACCGGGCAAAACTAGCACAGCGACAAGGAAATATCCGCCTCTAGCTACCCATTTGGTCAGCTTTATTGTGCTAAATCGGTAAAAAACCGCTTAAGGCCGGGCGCGCGCCCCGGTTTTTCCCTGCAACCCGCGCCAAAACCAGTGGTTGCGGTACACTGAGCGCTTTTTCGGGGGAGCCTGCCCTCCTCCCTTCCAACAGCCGAGAAGCCCATGCCGATCCGTCATTGCATCGTCCACCTGATCGACAAAAAACCCGACGGCACGCCCGCAGTTCTGCACGCCCGTGACTCTGAACTGGCCGAGTCCGCAGCCATCGAAAACATGCTCGCCGACCTCAACGAAAGCTACAACGCCAAACAGGGCAAAGCCTGGGGCCTGTTCCATCCGGAATCCGGCGCATTCCCGTTCAGCGGCTGGTTGAAGGAGTACATGGACGGCGGCCGTGACTTCACTGCATTCAGCAAAGTGGCGGTCGAGCATCTGCAGAAGCTGATGGAAGAATCCAACCTGTCGGTGGGCGGCCACGTGCTGTTCGCCCACTATCAGCAAGGGATGACCGACTACCTGGCAATCGCCCTGCTGCACCACAGCGAAGGCGTGGCGGTGACCGATGAGCTCGACGTGACGCCTTCGCGCCATCTCGACCTTGGCCAGTTGCATCTGGCAGCGCGGATCAACGTTTCCGAGTGGCAGAACAACAAGCAGTCCAAACAGTACATTTCGTTCATCAAGGGCAAGAATGGCAAGAAGGTCTCGGAATATTTCCGCGACTTCATCGGCTGCCAGGAAGGCGTCGACGGCCCCGGCGAGACCCGCACCCTGCTCAAAGCCTTCAGTGACTTTGTCGAGAGCGAAGACCTGCCGGAAGACTCGGCCCGCGAGAAAACCAAGACTCTGGTCGACTATGCCAGCAGCCAGGCCAAGCTCGGCGAACCGATGGGCCTTGAGGAGCTGTCGGAGCTGATCGACGAAGAACGTCCGAAGGCCTTCTACGACCACATCCGCAACAAGGACTACGGCCTCTCGCCAGAGATCCCGGCAGACAAGCGCACCCTCAATCAATTCCGTCGTTTCACCGGCCGCGCCGAAGGCCTGTCGATCAGCTTCGAAGCGCACCTGCTGGGTTCGAAGATCGAGTACGACGAAGAGAACGGCACCCTGATCATCAAAGGCCTGCCGACTTCGCTGACCGATCAGTTGAAGCGGCGTAACTGATGCTCGGCAATGTGCTGAAAAAAGTCGCCCTGGTATTGCTGGTGGTCGTGGTCTATCAGAACTGGGGCAAGATCGAGCGGGTGTTCATTCCCGCGCAAATGGTCTCGCCGCAGACCCGGGCGCAAGCCAATGTCGTGCTCTATGCCACCGACTGGTGCGGCTACTGCAAACAGACCAAACGCTTTCTCGACAGCAAGGGCATACCGTTCAAGGAGTTCGACATCGAGAAGGATGCCGATGCGCGCAAGGCGTATGAGGCACTGGGTGGGCGCGGGATTCCGCTGATCGATGTGAACGGCACGTTGATTCGCGGATTTGATCCAGACGAAATCCTCGCTGCCCTGAAATAGTCCACTGTGGGAGCGAGCCTGCTCGCGAATGCGGCGGATCAGTCAACTTTTCAGCGACTGACACAGCGCTTTCGCGAGCAGGCTCGCTCCCACAGGTTTAGCTGGCGATTCCAGCGATCAGTGTGCTTCGATGCGGAACCCAAAGCGCGGGAAGTGCACATGCACCACGCCGCCACGTTCGTCTTCACGGCGAATGATCAGCTCTTCACTGCCAGCAAACAGCAGCTCGCCCACCACCGGATCAACGCCGTAATCGATAGCGGCAATCGCCACTTGCTGGCCGGCCTTGAAGCCGTTCGGATCAACGAACCGCTCATCCGGCAATGCCGCTGGCGTCGCGTTACGCGCGACCTCCAATGCCTCGGCAGAGGACATCTCGCTCGCTGCGCCATGACCGAACCCCAGCACCCGACCCAGCCACGCCGCGACTGCCGGATATTCATCCACCAGCGGCGCCGTCACGTGCGTCGCCTTGAGGAACCACAGCGGATGCGCCAGGGCGAAGTCGGCAATCGATGGCTCGCCGAAGAGGAAGTCGCCCTGCTCGCGCTGCAACTGCTGCTCAAGTCGCGCCATGATCGTCGGCCACTGATGTTTGGCCTGCTCGGCGGACAGACGCGTGGCGCTGCCACCGCTGAACAACCCGGCGCGGTCGGCCAGAAATGCCTTGATCGCTTCCGGCGGCAATTTGCCGAAACGCACCGCCACCGATTCCGGCTGGAACACCAGGCTCACAGCGTGCTGGAACACCACCGAATCGGCCCACGCCGCAAAACTGGCGCTGGTCATTTCCTGACCCTCGGGGAAGAACGCCGGCAGGGCTTTTTCCTGTTCCAGGCGTCGAGCGATCAGTGCGGTGTCGCAATAGATGTCAGCACCGATCTGCAACACTGGAGTCTTGCGGTAGCCACCGGTCAATGCCGTCAGATCCGGCTTTGGCATCACCGGGGAAATATGCACCGAACGCCAGGACAGGCCTTTGAAGCCCAGCAGCAGGCGGGCCTTCTCGGCGAATGGAGAGGTCGGGTAATGGTGCAGAATCAACTCGGACATGCTCGGCTCCGCCGCTCAGATAGTGAGCTGGCAGCTTAGCGTGCATTTTCTTAGCAGCCTACAGATCTGCCTGATGGGAACCAATCAGTCAGATTGATAAGACGCCACCAGGCATTCCTTGGCGCTCTTGCGCAGCTTCTTGATCAGCCGTTCCTGACGCAGAGCATCGCTTTTGTCGCGGCACAGTTCGGTGTAGACCAGCGCCATCGCCGGGCTGGAGAGAAAGAACCGCGCGCCCTTGCCGCTCTGGTGCTTGGCAAAACGACGTACCGGGTCGTCGCTGATTCCGCAGTACAACGAGCCATTGGCGGCACGCACGAGGTAGACGAACCAGGATTTGCTCACTGGCTCGGCAGCATCGACGGATTGTTCGCTAAGACTGGTCACTTCGGGATCTGAACGTGTAGGAAAACAGGCGGCGATCTTATCAGCGCCCGGCCTGAAATGCCTTTAGTCCCTTGCGCGCCTGGGCGCGGACGGCGTTGCGCACGAGCGGCGTCCAGCCCAGCAGCAGGCCTTTGAAACCGAGCGCCTGGCGCGACCAGCGCCACAGATCGAAGTGGTCATGGTGCTCACAGATCTTGCCGTCACGGAACACGAAGCGCGCCTGAATATCGTTGATGACGATGTTGCCGGTCTGGCTGAACAGGTAGGTCGCGACCCAGTGTGCGCCGCCGCTGCGTTCGTCGGCGCGGACGTTGTCGAAGGTCAGGGAGAAATCCTTGGCGCGGGTAGTCAGCATGCGCCACATGTCGCCGGCATCGCGCCCGCGCAGTTCACCGAAGGCCGGATCGCTGAAGACCACGTCATCGGTGTAGCAGGCGGCCATGGCCTCGGCGTCAAGGCGCTGAAAGGCTTGGTAGAAGCGGGTGATCAGGGCGCTGTGGGCTTCGCTCAAGGCAATCTCCAAAGAAAGATATACAGATTGCCAGCACCATAATCTGCCGCGCGCAGAAACACTATCCGCATTACGCAAAACCCTGGTGGGAGCGAGCCTGCTCGCGAAGACAATTCAACATTCAACATCCATGTTGAACGAAACACCGCTTTCGCGAGCAGGCTCGCTTCCACATTTGCAGCCAGTGCATTCAGAGCTTTTCGCTTTGTACCTGCACATACAGCGCCCGCCCTGCGCCCAGCCCGGCGAGGATTGCACCGGCGCCGATAATGCCGAAAATCCAGCCCAGCGCATTCCAGCCGCCGGTCCAGTCATGCACCACGCCCACGGCAAACGGCCCCATGGACGCCAGAGTGTAGCCAAAACCCTGCGACATGCTCGACAGGTTCGCCGCGACATGGGAATCGCGCGAGCGCAGTACGATCAGGGTCAGGGCCAGACTGAACGTGCCGCCCTGCCCCAGGCCGAGCAGAATCGCCCAGCCCCACAGACCTTCGATCGGTGCGTACAGGCAGCCGAACAGGCCGGCCAGGGTCAGCGCCATCACCACGACGATCGCCAGACGCTGATCCTTGCCACGGGTCGCCAGCCACGGCGCGGCCAGCGAACTGGCCAGCTGAATGATCACCGAACCGGACAGCACCAATCCGGCCTGAGTCGGTGTCAGCCCGCGCCCGATGAGGATCGACGGCAACCAGCCAAACACGATGTAGGCCAGCGACGATTGCAGGCCCATGTACAAGGTCACCTGCCAGGCCAGCGGATCACGCAGCAACCCGCGCACGCGATAGGCGACGTTGTGTGCGCCATGTTTGGAGCCGACTTGTGGCAGCCAGAAAACCGCCGCCACCAATGCCGGAATCACCCAGAAGCCCAGGCCCATCGCCCAGCTGTTTCCAAAGTGTTCACTCAGCGGCACGGTCGAACCCGCCGCCATCGCTGCGCCCAGGCACAGGGCCATGGTGTAGACGCCAGTCATGGTCCCGGCGTGTTTGGCGAAGTCGCGTTTGACGATGCCTGGCAGCAGCACGCCGACGATGCCGATGCTGGCGCCGCCAAGGACGCTGCCGGCGAACAGCCCGATCTCGCCGAAATTGCTGCGCAGGATGATACCGCCGGCCAGTGTCAGCAGAATCCCCAACACCACCCGCTCAGCACCAAACCGCCGCGCCAGAATCGGCGCCAGCGGTGCGAACAAGCCCAGGCACAGCACCGGCAACGTGGTCAGTAATCCCGCCTGCGCCGCAGACAGCCCGAGGCTTCTGGAGACCTCGCTAAGCAATGGCGCCATGCTCGACAACGCCGGGCGCAGGTTCAGCGCCACCAGAATCAACCCGAGCAGCAGCAACCATGGACGTTTCACCAACGGATGGCTTTGCTGGACCTGCTCGTCATCAGCCTCGGCATCGATCAGCAGCTCTTCAAGTTCGGGGGTGCGTTTCGACGCTGTGGATAACTCACTGCGGGACATGGTCTTCTCGGTTTCAAGGTTCATTGATCAACTGCCTCGACAAGGCTTTGGCCCGTTCCGGGTCGCGTTGCTCGACCGCATCGAGCAGGTCGATGTGCAGGTCGAACACTTCCTGGCGGCGCGGGGAGATATTCAGGGTCTGGCGCAATTGCGCGCCGACAATGCTGGAGAAATAGCGATACAACTCGCTGAGGGTCGGGTTGTGCGCGGCGTCGACCAGTCGGCGATGGAACACCAGATCGCAGGCGATATAGGTGTCGAGATCGCCGTGGTAATGGCTGCCGCTGGTGCCGAGCGCTTCACGCAGCGCCGCCAGATCCTCATCGGTACGACGCAACGCCGCCAGGCCGATGGCCTCGACTTCAAGGATGTGCCGGGTCTCCCGGGCCTGCTCCAGCGAACAACGCGATAGCGCTTTAAGTGTGTCGAGCGGGTCGACCAGCGCACGAAGATAACTGCCGTCGCCCTGGCGAATTTCGATCAATCCCGAGAACGCCAGAACACGCATCGCCTCACGCACTGTGTTGCGGCTGATGCCCAGCTCGGCGCACAGCTCAGGCTCGGTCGGCAGACGCTCGCCGACCTGCCACGCACCGCTGTTGATGCACTGACGCAGTTGATCCAAAGCCTGATCGACCAGGGATCGCTTGATCAAAGGGGAAATTTCGGACATGAGCTTCGCCTTTTCATCCAATCATAGGATGAATTTTCCGACATGTTAGTCAGACCCATGTAGGACGGCAACCACCTAGGGTCAATCGGAGACACATGGAGCGGCATTTTCGATTAGTCAAAATTACCCTTTAAGGGTAATTTCAGGGACAGGGTTTTGGCTTCTTATGGAAAAGAACACACCCCATTACGACTTGGCGGTGATCAAGTCTGAAGTGAGGCGACTGGGTCAAAATGCTTTCACCAAAACTTCAGTAAGGTCAGCTGAGAAGCTCGGCTTCAATGTCAGCGAAATGCAGGAAATTGTTTTCGAGCTACAAACCAGGATGTTGTACAAATCGATGACTACTTATGAGGATCATCGAATCTGGCAAGACGTGTATCACATCAATTCACGAGATCAGGAGATTTACATCAAGGTGACATACCGCCCCGGCGGCAGCCCACCGGTGATCTCCTTCAAGGAGAACAACCCATGAAAACCCAGCAATGTGTCAGCTGCGGTGCACGTGAGGGAATGAGGCATTTTCAGGGACGCGGCGAAACCCTGAAAATCAAAGGCATGGAGCGGCGTGTGGATGATCTTTCTGGCTGGGAGTGCCAGGACTGCGGTGAGGTCGAATGGGACGCCGATACCGATAGCGCGGAACGTTATTGCGACGCAGGTGATGAGTTGGTCATCGCTGCCAGGAAAATGATCGGCGACGAGATGAAGCGGATTCGCCGCAAATTGCATCTGACGCAAAAAGAGACGGTGCAACTGCTATCTGGGGGTGGGCATAACGCATTCTCTCGCTACGAGCGCGGCGAAATCTTGCCGCCCAAGGCACTCATACTGCTGATGCGTTTATTGGATCGTTACCCATATTTGCTAACCGATGCAAAGACTCTCGGCGAAGGTGCAGATTTGAGAGGTTTCGAGCACATCGTCCACAAAGAACATGAATCCCTTTCGGTTTCCTGACCCCGAAAAAACAACCCGGCACATGGCCGGGTTGGTTTCACTCATCAACCATCAATGCAAAATCTGACTCAAGAACAACTTCGTCCGATCATTCTGCGGATTGTCGAAGAAATCGTTCGGCGCCGCCTGTTCAACGATTTCGCCCTTGTCCATGAAGATCACGCGGTTGGCCACGGTGCGGGCGAAGCCCATTTCGTGGGTTACGCAAAGCATGGTCATACCGTCTTCGGCCAGACCGATCATGGTGTCGAGAACCTCTTTCACCATTTCCGGATCGAGCGCTGAAGTCGGCTCGTCAAACAGCATGATTTTCGGCTTCATGCACAAGGCGCGGGCGATCGCCACACGCTGTTGCTGGCCGCCGGACAGTTGCCCCGGGTACTTGTGCGCCTGCTCCGGAATGCGTACGCGCTCCAGGTAATGCATGGCAATTTCTTCGGCCTTGCGCTTGGGCATCTTGCGCACCCACATCGGCGCCAGGGTGCAGTTCTGCAGAATGGTCAGGTGCGGGAACAGGTTGAAGTGCTGGAACACCATGCCGACTTCGCGGCGGATCGCTTCGATCTGCTTGAGGTCGTTGGTCAGTTCCACGCCATCGACAACGATGCGGCCCTGCTGGTGTTCTTCCAGACGATTCAGGCAACGGATCGTGGTCGATTTACCGGAACCCGACGGGCCGCACAGGACGATGCGCTCGCCCTGTTTGACGTTGAGGTTGATGTCCTTGAGTACGTGAAACTGGCCGTACCACTTGTTCACGCCCTGCATCTGGATGATGCCTTCCGGACCCACAGGCTTTTTGATTGCTTCGCTCATTTACAGAGAACTCCTAACGCTTGTGGCCAGTGTCGAGCTTGCGTTCCAGATGCATGGAATAGCGCGACATACCAAAACAGAAAATCCAGAACACGAGGGCGGCGAACACGTAGCCTTCGGTGGCCATGCCCAGCCATTTCGGGTCGGCGGCGGCTTGCTTGACGCTGTTGAGCAGGTCAAAGAGGCCGATGATGATCACCAGGCTGGTGTCCTTGAACAGCGCAATGAACGTGTTGACGATGCCCGGAATCACCAGCTTCAGCGCTTGCGGCAGAATCACCAGGCCCATCGAACGCCAGTAACCGAGGCCCATCGCCGCAGCCGCTTCGTACTGCCCTTTGGGAATCGCCTGCAGACCACCGCGCACCACTTCGGCGACGTAGGCCGACTGGAACAGGATCACGCCGATCAGCGCCCGCAACAGCTTGTCGAAGTTCATGCCTTCGGGCAGGAACAACGGCAGCATTACCGAGGACATGAACAACACCGTGATCAACGGCACGCCGCGCCAGAACTCGATGAAGGTCACGCAGACCACACGAATCGCCGGCATATTGGAACGCCGTCCCAGCGCCAGCACGATGCCCAGCGGCAATGCTCCGGCGATGCCGACGGTGGCGATCACCAGAGTCAGCATCAGGCCGCCCCACTGGCTGGTCGGCACGGTGGTCAGACCGAAACCGCCGTGCAACAAGATGAAGGCGATGATCGGGTACAGCACCAGGAAGCTCAGGCCGTACACCGCTTTACGCGGCATGCGCGAGATGAACAGCGGTGCTGCGCCGATGACCGCCAGCCACACGGTCAGGTCAACGCGCCAGCGCAGTTCGGTCGGATAGTAGCCGTACATGAACTGGCCGAAACGCTGCTGAATGAACACCCAGCAGGCGCCTTCCTTGGTGCAGTCGGCGCGCGTGGTGCCGACCCAGTTGGCGTCGACGATCGCCCAACTGAGGATCGGTGGCACGACCAGGTAGATCAGGTAGAACGCAAACAGCGTCAGCAGGGTGTTGAGCCAGCTGGAGAACATGTTCGCGCGCATCCACGCCACCACGCCGATGCTGCTGTTGGGTGGAGGCATGTCGGGTTTGAAAGTATGAGTACTCATGCGCTTTTCCTTACCGCTCGATCAGCGCAATGCGCTTGTTGTACCAGTTCATCAGCAGGGAAATGCTGATACTGATCGCCAGGTACACGCTCATGGTGATGGCAATCACTTCGATGGCCTGCCCGGTCTGGTTGAGCACGGTGCCAGCGAATAGCGAAACCATTTCCGGGTAACCGATACCGGCGGCCAGCGAGGAGTTCTTCGCAAGGTTCAGGTATTGGCTGGTCAGCGGCGGAATGATCACGCGCAGGGCTTGCGGGATGATCACCTTGCGCAGGGTCGGGCCGTTGCGCAGGCCGAGGGAACGCGCCGCTTCGGTCTGGCCGTGGCTGACCGACTTGATCCCGGAACGCACGATCTCGGCGATAAACGCTGCGGTGTAGACGGTGAGCGCCAGGGTCAACGCCAGCAGTTCCGGGATCAACACCCAGCCGCCGACAAAGTTGAAGCCCTTGAGCTCGGGCATTTCCCAATGCAGCGGAGCACCGAAGATCAGCGCGCACAGGGTCGGGATCACCAGCGCAATCGCCAGTCCAGTCCAGAACTTGTGGAACGGTACGCCGGTTTCTTCGAAACGCTTGTTGGCCCAGCGGCACATCAGCACGATGCCGACAATGGCCAGGACGATGCTGATCACGAACGCCCAGAAGCCGTCAGCGGCGAGTGCGGCCGGCATGTTCAGGCCACGGCTGCTGACGAAGAAGGTGTCGCCGAAGTTGTGGCTGTTGCGCGGCCCCGGCATGGTCAGGAACACCGCGAAGTACCAGAACAGGATCTGCAGCAGCGGCGGAATGTTGCGGAATACTTCCACATACACCGTCGCCAGTTTGGCAATGATCCAGTTCTGCGACAGCCGCGCCACGCCGACGATGAAACCGAGAATCGTCGCCAGGATCACGCCGATAAAGGTCACCAGCAGGGTGTTGAGCAGACCGATGACAAACACCCGCGCGTAACTGTCCGCTTCGGTGTAGTCGATCAGGGTTTGAGCGATGCCGAACCCGGCACTGCGCTCCAGAAAGCTGAAACCGGAGGTGATGCCCCGGTGCTGAAGGTTGGTTTGCGTATTGTCGAACAGGTACCAGCCAAGCGAGACCACCGCCACAACCGTGATGATCTGGAATAGCCACGCACGCACTCGTGGATCGCTGAGGCTGAGCCTCTGCTTTGGTGCGCCGATTGAATTTTGCATGAAGTGCCCCGGAAGAAATGGAACAAGAACATCACCCGGCGGTTGGCCCGCCGGGCGATAGAACCATTAGCGCACTGGTGGTGCGTACTGAATGCCGCCGTTGTTCCACAGGGCGTTCAGGCCACGGTCGATTTCCAGCGGAGTGCTCTTGCCGAGGTTTTTCTCGAAGATTTCACCGTAGTTGCCGACTTGCTTGACGATCTGCACAACCCAGTCTTTCGGTAGCTTCAGGTCTTTGCCGTACTCGCCGTCAGCGCCGAGCATACGGGCCACGTCCGGGTTCTTGGTCGACTTGGCTTCAGCTTCGACGTTTTTCGAAGTGATGCCGGCTTCTTCGGCATTGAGCAGCGCATAGCCGACCCAACGCACGATGGCCAGCCACTCGTCGTCGCCGTTACGCACGACCGGGCCCAGTGGTTCCTTGGAAATCGTTTCCGGCAGCACCACGTAGTCCTTCGGCGAGGCCAGCTTGCTGCGCTGGGCGAACAGCTGGGACTTGTCGGAGGTCAGCACGTCGCAACGACCGGATTCCAGCGACTTGGCGCTTTCATCGGAGGTGTCGAAGGTGATCGGGGTGTATTTCAGACCGTTGCCACGGAAGTAGTCGGAAACGTTCAGTTCGGTGGTGGTACCGGCCTGGATGCAGATGGTAGCGCCGTCGAGCTCTTTGGCACTTTTCACGCCCAGCTTGTTGTTCACCAGGAAGCCGATGCCGTCGTAGTAGGTGATGAAGCCCGGGAATTTCAGGCCCATACCCGCGTCACGGGAACTGGTCATGGTGGTGTTGCGCGACAGGATGTCGATCTCGCCGGATTGCAGCGCGGTGAAGCGCTCCTTGGCGTTCAACTGGCTGAACTTGACCTTGTTGGCGTCGCCGAAAACGGCTGCGGCCACAGCGCGGCAGACGTCGGCATCGATGCCGAGGATCTTGCCGGTCGCATCCGGTACCGAGAAGCCCGGCAGACCGTCGCTCACGCCACACTGCACGAAACCTTTTTTCTGTACCGCATCCAGGGTTGCACCCGCCTGAGCGAACCCGCTGACGCCGAGTACTGCTGCAGCAGTCACGACCGCCAGAGTGGATTTCAACATCTTCATTCAAACCTCCAGTTTTGCTCTTGTTGTGTCGGAGCTTGAGCCCTGTCGCACCCTTTTGAGGCGTTGTTGACCCGTGTTGGCTTTTTTTGGGGTCAACCGACGTAAGACCTTCGCTATGAGTCTAGTAGGAGAAAATCCACATCATGGACCACTCACTTCTCACCAATCGGCCGAACGGGCTGTAGCCCTTTCACGTTCGCTAAGCCCGTAGCGGCCATTGGCGAACATCCATCACCGGATTCGTTGCTGTCCCATCGTGCGACGTAGACTGATAGTGTTACCGCCACGCGTAGGACGCTTCGTACGGAAACCTCCATAGCAAACGCCGTACCACACCGCTTGCCGACGTCATTGCGCGACACGTCAATAGCTAAACTTGTAACCTTGCGACATCTTGTTAACGGATCAACCGGGCGCGCACTTCCATCACGCACTCAATGAGAGCGCCCGCACATTTTTGGAGCAGACATGACCGAGCCCTTGATTCTTCAGCCTGTTAAGCCCGCGGACGCCTGCGTGATCTGGCTGCACGGCCTCGGCGCCGACCGTTACGACTTCCTGCCGGTAGCCGAGGCGTTGCAGGAAAGTCTGCTGAGCACACGCTTTGTGCTACCGCAGGCGCCGACCCGTCCAGTGACGATAAATGGCGGATATGCCATGCCCAGCTGGTACGACATCAAGGCCATGAGCCCGGCCCGGGCGATCGATCGCGACGAACTGGAGGCGTCGGCAGAGCGCATCATCGAGCTGATCGAAAACCAGCGCGCCAGCGGAATAGACGCCTCGCGGATTTTCCTTGCCGGGTTTTCGCAAGGCGGCGCGGTGGTATTGCATACCGCGTTCCTTAAATGGCAGGGACCGCTGGGCGGGGTGCTGGCGTTGTCGACGTACGCACCGACATTCAGCGATGAACTGGAGTTATCCGCCAGTCAGCAGCGTATTCCGGTGCTGTGTCTGCACGGTCAGTTCGATGGCGTGGTGCAGAACTCGATGGGGCGCACTGCCTATGAGCATTTGGTGAAGCATGGTGTCACCGTGACATGGCAGGAATACCCAATGGAGCACGAAGTGTTACCTGAAGAGATTCGCGACATCGGCGTCTGGCTGAGCGAACGCTTGCGCTGATTGGCGACCAATGTCGGCCCATTGATCCCTCCTACTACGCCGCGCCCGTTTCTTGCATTACACTGGCCGGCGTACATTCCTTAACCAATTGATGAGATGACCGTGCTCAAAGCACTCAAGAAAATGTTCGGTAAAAGCGAGGCTGAGCAGCTCGCGCCAGTTCCCAGCGCGCCGTCGCACGCCCCCGGTCATCGCACCGATGCCCCGCAGGCCGACCGCCCCGCTCCCGCAGCCGCACCGAAGCCCGAAGAAAAACCCGCTGCAGCCGCGCCAATGGCCGTAGAGCCTGCATCCAGCGAAGCGCCGAAACCGGCCAGGCCACGTCGCGAACCGAAGCCCAAGGCACCGGTCATTCCATGGAAACTCGAAGACTTCGTCGTCGAGCCGCAGGAAGGCAAAACCCGCTTTCACGATTTCAAGCTTGCTCCGGAACTGATGCACGCCATCCAGGACCTGGGCTTTCCATACTGCACGCCGATCCAGGCGCAGGTGCTGGGTTTCACCCTCGCCGGCAAAGACGCCATTGGCCGCGCGCAGACCGGCACCGGCAAGACCGCCGCGTTTCTGATCTCGATCATCACTCAGTTGCTGCAGACACCGCCGCCGAAAGAGCGCTACATGGGCGAACCGCGCGCGCTGATCATTGCGCCGACCCGCGAGTTGGTGGTGCAGATCGCCAAGGACGCCGCTGACCTGACCAAGTACACCGGCCTCAACGTCATGACGTTCGTCGGTGGCATGGACTTCGACAAACAGCTCAAGCACCTCGAAGCACGTCATTGCGACATCCTCGTCGCCACGCCGGGCCGCTTGCTCGACTTCAACCAGCGCGGCGACGTGCATCTGGACATGGTTGAAGTAATGGTGCTGGACGAAGCCGACCGCATGCTCGACATGGGTTTCATCCCGCAGGTACGGCAGATCATTCGCCAGACCCCACCGAAGTCCGAACGCCAGACTTTGCTGTTCTCCGCGACCTTCACTGAAGACGTGATGAATCTGGCCAAGCAATGGACCACCGACCCGGCCATCGTCGAAATCGAAATCACCAACGTCGCCAACGAGAACGTCGAGCAGCACATCTACGCCGTGGCCGCTGCCGACAAATACAAGCTGCTCTACAACCTGGTCAACGATAACGGTTGGGAGCGGGTCATCGTGTTTGCCAACCGCAAGGACGAAGTTCGCCGCATCGAAGAGCGTCTGGTGCGTGACGGCATCAACGCCGCGCAGCTGTCCGGCGACGTGCCGCAGCACAAGCGCATCAAGACCCTGGAAGGTTTCCGCGAAGGCAAGATTCGCGTGCTGGTGGCCACCGATGTCGCCGGCCGCGGCATCCACATCGACGGCATCAGCCACGTGATCAACTTCACCCTGCCGGAAGTGCCGGACGACTACGTACACCGCATCGGCCGTACCGGTCGCGCCGGCGCTGACGGTGTGTCGATCAGCTTTGCCGGCGAGGACGACTCCTATCAGTTGCCGTCCATCGAAGAAAAGCTCGGTCGCAAGATCAGCTGTGAAACGCCGCCAACGCATCTGCTGCGCGCGGTTGAGCGCAAACGCCCGCAGTAAGCGTCACGATATGAAAAAGCGCAGCCGGAAACGGACTGCGCTTTTTTTATGCCCGACGGTTGCCCAAAGAAACTAAAAGTCCATAATGGAAAAATAAGTTTAGTTTTGGAGCGCAGAATGTCCAGTTCGCCCTATGTGATCGACCAAGCCGAGGCCCGTGAGCTGCTGGCGCGTATCGATGTGCCGCAGATCCTGCGCAAGCTGTTCCGCGATCTGGCGGCCGGTAACGCCGTGCAGCCGGCGCAGCAATGGGTCGAATTTCCCAAGGGCGCCGGCGACTTCATCAATTATCTGGGCGTGCTGGCCGAGGACGGCGTGTACGGAGTGAAGACTTCGCCGTACATCGTTCGTGAGCAGGGTGCGCTGGTGACGGCGTGGACCTTGTTGATGTCGATGAAAACCGGCCAGCCGATGCTGCTTTGCGATGCCGGCGAGCTGACCACCGCGCGCACCGCCGCGACCACGGCAGTCGCGGTCGACGCCCTCGCGCCGTTGGATGCCCGACGACTGGCGATCATCGGCAGCGGCAAGGTCGCTCAGGCGCATCTGCATTACGCCAAGGCGCTGCGCGACTGGCAGAGCATCAGCCTGTATTCGCCATCGCTGCTGGAAGATGTGGAAACACAGACTGTGTTGAAGTCCATCGCGCCGTCACTGAAGATTGCCGACAGCCGCGAGACCGCCGTTACCGATGCGGATGTGATCATGCTCTGCACCTCGTCTGCCGGGCCGGTGATCGATCCGGCGCAACTGCACAAACCGGCGCTGATCACCTCGATCAGCACCAACGCCCCGCGCGCCCATGAAGTACCGCCGCAAAGCCTCAACGACATGCAGGTGTTCTGCGACTATCGTCTGACCACGCCGGGTTCGGCAGGTGAGATGCTGATTGCCGCCGAACAGCATGGCTGGAGCAAGGATTCGATTGTTGGCGACCTCGCCGACTTGCTCAGCGAAAAAGTGCAGCGCCCGGGTTACGACCGCCACGTGTTCTTCCGTTCAATCGGCTTGGGCCTGGAAGACATTGCCCTCGCCAATGCGGTTTATCACTTAACCCACTAACGCCAAAAATCCCCTGTGGGAGCGAGCCTGCTCGCGAATGCGGTCTGACATTTACCGAAAATGTCGACTGATACACCGCTTTCGCGAGCAGGCTCGCTCCCACAGGGACTAGCGAACGCCTTGATCTTGCGTACCCACTGGAGACCTACATGAACCACGCAGATTTCATCATCATCGGCGGCGGGATTGCCGGCGCTTCCACCGGGTTCTGGCTGGCGCCGCACGGCAAAGTGATCGTGCTCGAGCGTGAAACCCATCCTGGCTATCACTCCACCGGTCGCTCCGCCGCGCTGTACACCGCCGCCTACGGCACCGCACAGGTCCGCGCACTGACTCAGGCCAGCCGCGCCTTCTTCGACAGTCCTCCGAGCGGCTTCTGCGAGCACCCGCTGCTGACCCCACGCGGCGAAATGACCGTCGACTTCATAGGTGATCCCGCCGAACTGAACAATCAATACCTCAGCGCCAAAGCCACGGTGCCGCAGATGCAACTACTCAGCGCCGACGAAGCCTGCGCGCGTCTGCCGATCCTGCGCCGGGACAAAGTCCACGGCGCGATCTACGACCCATCGGCCTGCGACATCGACACCGACGCGCTGCATCAAGGCTACTTGCGCGGCATTCGGCGCAATCACGGCGAAGTCCGCACCGATTGCGAGGTGCTCGGCTTGAGCCGCGATGCCGATGGCCTGTGGATCGTGCAGACCAACGGCGAGACATTCAGCGCACCGGTGCTCATCAACGCCGCCGGTGCCTGGGCCGACAAGATCGCTGCCCTGGCCGGCGCGCAGCCGCTGGGGCTGCAACCGAAGCGCCGCGCCGCATTTATCTTTGCCGGCCCGGAAGGCGTGGACACTCATCACTGGCCAATGCTGGTCAGCCTCGACGAATCCTTCTACATGAAGCCCGACGCCGGCATGTTCCTCGGCTCGCCGGCCAACGCCGATCCGGTCGAACCGCACGATGTGCAGCCGGAAGAGCTCGACATCGCCATGGGCATTTATCAGATCGAAGAGGCCACCACGCTGACCATCCGCCGTCCGACCCGCACCTGGGCCGGTCTGCGCAGTTTCGTTGCTGACGGTGATCTGCTCAGCGGCTTCGATCCGCAGGTGCCAGGGCTGTTCTGGGTCGCCGCGCAGGGCGGTTACGGCATTCAGACGTCGCCGGCGATGGGGCAGGCCAGTGCGGCGCTGGTGCGCGGCGAGCCGCTTCCCGAGCACCTGCATGAATTCGGTCTGGACAGCGCCATGCTCTCCCCCGCCCGACTGGCTTGATCGCATCGACTCGTCCTAGAGATTGCGGCACACTCGCAGCGCCCCGGCACAAGGGGCGCTGACGCTGCCTGGAGCTCCACTGTCATGACTGCCCCTGAATCCGACCCGGCGCTGGATAACTTCCGCGCCATCGCCGACGCCATCGCCACGCTGTTCTTTCCACATGCCGAGGTGGTGCTGCACGACCTGCGCACGCAGAAGGTCGACTACATCGCCAACAACCTGTCCAAGCGCGAGATCGGCGACGACTCGTCACTGGAAGACATGCTCAGCGAGGATGTCAGCGACAGGAACATCGGCCCGTACGAAAAGCTCAACTGGGACGGCCAGAAAATTCGCAGCCTGAGCACCGTGCTGCGCGACAGCGAAAGTCGTCCGCTGGCGGTGCTGTGCATCAATCTGAATATTTCCCTGTTCGAGAACGCCAAGGCGGCGCTGGATCTGTTTCTCTCGCCGAGCAAGCTGATTCCGCAGCCGGACTCACTGTTCCGTGATGACTGGCAGGAGCGCATCAACACCTTCCTCCACGCCTGGTTGCGCGAGCGGCAGTTGAGTCTGAACCTGCTGACCCGTGACCACAAACGCGAACTGGTGCTGGCGCTGCACGCCGAGGGCGCGTTCAAGGGCAAGAGCGCCTCGAACTACGTGGCCAATGTGCTGAACATGGGGCGGGCGACGGTGTACAAGCATTTGAAGGAATTGAAGGGCTGAAGATTTGCATCGCCAGCGCTGGCCTCTTCGCGAGCAGGCTCGCTCCCACATTTGGAATGCGTTACCCCTGTGGGAGTGAGCCTGCTCGCGAAAGCGCTTGATCAATCGCCGTAGATATCGGTCTTGAAATACTTCTCGGAAATCTTCTGATATTCGCCATTCGCGCGAATCCCGTCGATGGCGCTGTTCAACTGGCTGACCAGTTCACCGTTGCCCTTGCGCACGGCAATCCCCGCGCCCTCGCCGACGTACTTCGGATCCTTCAGCTCCGGCCCGACAAACGCGTAACCCTTGCCACGCGGCATCGACAGAAAGTCATTGAGCGGAATGGTGTCGGCAAAAATCGCATCAAGGCGCCCCGCCGCCAGGTCCATGTAGATTTCTTCGTTGTTGCTGTAGCGCTTGACGTTGATGCCCTTGGGTTCGAACACCTCGGTGGCGTAACGATCAGTGGTGGTAGCGCGCTGCACGCCGACGTTCTTGCCTTTGAGGCTGGCGTACTGATCATCCACCGTAGCGCCTTCCTTCATCACCAGACGCGAAGAAGTAAAGTAGTACTTGTGGCTGAAATCCACCGACTTCTTGCGATCTTCATTGATGGTCATCGACGACAGCGCCATGTCGATCTTCTTCACTTTCAGCGAAGGAATCAGCCCATCGAACTCACCTTCAACCCACACGCACTTGACCTTCATCTGCGCACACAGGGCATTGCCGATATCGTAGTCAAAACCGACGATTTCACCCTTGTCGGTTTTCGACGCGAACGGTGGATAGGCCGCTTCAATGCCGATGCGCAGGGTTTTCTCGGCGGCAAAGGTGCTGGCACAGGCCAGCAGACTGAAGGCAAGGCCGGTGATGAGGGGGAGTTTCTTCATGTTCGTTCTCTCGCGGGTTGTTGTTGGTTTGGCAAGAAGAGCAGCTACAAGCGGCAAGCTGATAGCTGCAAGACAGAAGCTTTTTTGTACTTTGAAATCCATACTGGACTCTCAGGTACAAATCGTCAATCCGGCAGAGAGGTAGGATTTTTGGTGTTTCAGAAGGCCCCTTCGCGAGCAGGCTCGCGAAGGCGTACTGAGGGGCACTACAGGAATTACTTTTTCCAGCGATCGGCGGCGGCATGATCACTGTCACGCCCTTCGACCCAGCGCGGTCCATCACTGGTGTTTTCTTTCTTCCAGAACGGCGCGCGGGTTTTCAGGTAGTCCATGACGAAGGCGCAGGCATCGAAAGCGGCCTGGCGATGGGCGCTGGCGGCGCCGACGAAGACGATCGGTTCGCCCGGTTCCAGCGCGCCGATGCGGTGCAGCACTTCCAGTTTCAACAGCGGCCAGCGCTGCTCGGCTTCGACAGCGATCTTGCCGAGGGCCTTTTCGGTCATGCCCGGATAGTGCTCGAGGAACATCCCGGCCACGTCGAGCCCGTCGTTGAAGTCACGGACGTAACCGACAAAGCTCACCACCGCGCCAACGCCGACATTGGCCGCGTGCATCGCATTGACTTCAGCGCCCGGATCGAACGGCGTGGCCTGCACCCGAATCGCCATGTTCAGCCTCCGGTCACGGTGGGGAAAAACGCCACTTCGTCGCCATCGACCACGGGTTCGTCGAGCTGGCAGAGTTCTTCGTTGCGCGCGCACATCAGGTTCTGCTCGCTCAGCACCTCGGCGCCATCACGTTGCGCCAACAGTGCGCGAACGTCATCGACGGTGGCGAAATCGCCTTCAACCGCAACCGAATCCACGCCCAGCGCTTCACGGTAGCGGGCAAAAAATTTCACGGTCAGTTTCATGGCTGCTCCGCCTGGAAGTGGCCGCTCTTGCCGCCGACTTTCTCCAGCAGACGCACGCTCTCGATGGTCATGCCACGGTCGACGGCTTTGCACATGTCGTAAATGGTCAGGGCGGCGACGCTGGCGGCGGTCAGCGCTTCCATCTCGACACCGGTCTGCCCGGACAACTTGCAGCGGGCGACGATGCGCACGCTGTCCTCACCCTCGGCGCTGAGTTCGACTTTGACGCCGGTGAGCATCAGCGGGTGGCACAGGGGAATCAGATCGCTGGTTTTCTTCGCCGCCTGAATCCCGGCAATGCGCGCAACGGCGAACACATCGCCCTTGGGGTGGCCGCCGCTGACGATCATCTGCAGGGTTTCAGGGAGCATGCGCACCAGCGCTTGAGCGGTCGCTTCACGGAACGTCACGGCTTTTTCAGTGACGTCGACCATGTTGGCGCGACCTTGGGAATCGAGATGAGTCAGCACGGGATTACTCCTGATCAGGAGCGTGGATTGTAAACCTGTGGGTCAGATATCTGCATCACTGATTATGAAATCACCGTTGCCCCCTGTGGGAGCGAGCCTGCTCGCGAAAGCGGATTCAGATTCACTATAGATGTCGACTGATACGCCGCATTCGCGAGCAGGCTCGCTCCCACAGGAGATATGCATTTATCCATAAAAAAACCGGGCGGCTTTAAGGGCCGCCCGGTTCTGGGTGAAGGGTTACAGATGCGATTCGGCGTATTCGGCCAGGATCGAGCGAGGCACCCCTTGCAGGGTGATGTGCACACCGTTGGGGAAATCCTTGAAGCGTTCGGTCAGGTAGGTCAGCCCGGAGCTGGTCGCGGACAGGTAAGGGGTGTCGATCTGCGCCAGGTTGCCCAGGCACACCACTTTGGAACCGGCGCCGGCACGGGTGATGATGGTTTTCATCTGGTGCGGCGTGAGGTTCTGGCATTCGTCGATCAGGATCAGGCTCTGCTGGAAGCTGCGACCGCGAATGTAGTTGAGCGATTTGAACTGCAGCGGCACTTTGCTGAGGATGTAGTCGACGCTGCCATGGGTGTTTTCGTCATCCATGTGCAAGGCTTCGAGGTTGTCGGTGATGGCGCCCAGCCAAGGCTCCATTTTCTCCGCTTCGGTGCCGGGCAGGAAACCGATTTCCTGATCCAGGCCCTGCACGCTGCGGGTGGCGATGATGCGGCGATAACGCTTGCTGACCATGGTCTGTTCGATCGCAGCGGCCAGCGCCAGAATGGTTTTACCGGAGCCGGCGGCGCCGGACAGGTTGACCAGATGAATGTCCGGGTCAAGCAACGCGTACAGCGCCAGACTCTGATAGATGTCGCGCGGCTTCAGGCCCCACGCCTCCTGATGCAGCAGCGGTTCCTGGTGCAGGTCGAGGATCAGCAGGCGGTCTTCCTGGATTTCCTTGATCCAGCCGACAAAGCCCTGCTCGTCGATGATGAACTCGTTGATGTGCACGGCCGGCAGGTTGTCGATCAGTTGCACCTGATGCCAGGTGCGGCCGTGGTCCTGACGGGTTTCGACCTTGCTCACGCGGTCCCAGAAGGAGCCGGTCATGTTGTGGTAGCCGTTGGGCAGCAGGGACACGTCATCGACCAACTGGTCGGTGCTGTAGTCCTCGGCGTCGATGCCACAGGCGCGCGCCTTGAGGCGCATGTTGATGTCTTTGGTGACCAGCACCACCGGTTTCTGCGGATCGCGGGTGTGCAGATCAATCAGTTGGTTGATGATTTTGTTGTCGTTCAGGTGCTCGGGCAGAATCAGGTTCGACTCGGCCTGCTTGCTCATCAGAATTGACAGCAAGCCCTTTGGCCCGCCCTTGCCGCGCTGGATCGGCACACCGAGTTCGACGTCCTCGGGGGACGCATCGCCCAGGGTCTTGTCGATCAGGCGGATCGCCTGACGGCATTCGGCGGCTACGCTGTGATGGCCGCTCTTGAGCTTGTCCAGCTCTTCCAGCACGGTCATCGGGATGGCGACGTGGTGTTCTTCGAAATTCAGCAGGGCATTTGGATCGTGAATCAATACGTTGGTATCGAGTACATACAGGATTGGCTGGTTGGAGGAAGGGCTGCGTCCGTGATCATCCATACTCGGTCACCTTTGTGGGAGCCATTCGACGCAATACCGTGACAGTGCTGCGCCTCGAGGTGACTGCCGAATTCATCCACGAGGGCCTGGATGAACTGCACACAATAGGAGTCTGGGAAGACGCCACCTGTGTTGCAGGTTTCGGCGGTCTGTCTTCGTAATACTCCAAAACCGATGACATAAAAAAGCACTTTGACGGTTTTTTTAAGTTTATTTTGCAGAGTGACGAAAAGCCCTTGGCGGACTCCCCGTACCCCGCTAAAGTCGGAAGTCCGCCTGCATCGAATTCCTTCTGAAAATTACCCCAAGCCCAATGTTTCCGGGCTTTTTGTCGTTTCTCAACGAAACGCGTCCTGACAGTCTTCCCAGCCGATGCCGCTCTGCGCAGTCTGGGTGATCAGCCACGGTAAGGACGTCTTCACCGCATCCTGTTTCATGTTGAAATTGATCACCCCGTGCCGCCACAGCAGCATCAGGGTCAACACTCGCTGCGCGCTCGCCGGCCCCTTGAGCTTGCCGGCACCGTCCTGGGCATCGATGTCCCACAGTGCCACTTGCAGGCCCTGGCTATTGAAAAAACCCTGCGCGTCACTGCGGCGCTGGCCATCCGGCGGACGGAACAGCGGCACGTAGTTTTCCGGCAGTTTGTTCTTCACCAGATCGGCGCTGCGTCGCACCGAATCCTGCCAGTCCTGCCAATGGCTGTGGGAGCGGAACTCCCAGCCCTGCACGCCCACGCACTGCCGGGAGAAACTCGCCTGCAGGCTGCTGACCGAACGGCCGGTGAGTCGCGCCTGAATATCCTTGCCCAGAACAAAGAACGTTCCGCTCAGATTGGACTTGCGCAGGTATTCGGTCAGCCAGTCGGTGTTGTCCGGTTGCACGTTGGCGGCGCTGTCGAAGGTCAGCAGAAACAGCCGGTCGTGCATGTCGTCGCCGTTGCGCTCGTAGTCGCCGAAACGATCGAACTCGTTACTGGTTTGCGGTGACAGCGCGGCCTTGCGCATCAACTCGTCCAAGTACTGCAAATGGAAGATCCGGCTCGGCTCGGCCCACTTGGTGTAATAGCTGTCGTCGCTGACCACGAACTTGGCCGCCTGCTCGCGCAGGGTCGGCAGGTCTTCGACGAGGAAGCAGAACGAGGCGTCCTGATCGCAGCTTTGCTGGGCGTGGTTGTAGTTGGCGAGCAAGCGCTGCCAGAGGCGCTGGCGCAGCTGATTGACCGCATCGATATTGACCGTGCGCAGGCCCAGGCGCTGGGCCAGTGCCGCGTCGTCGATGGACTCGGTGCCGAGCAGGCCGCGAGCGAACATGAGAATTTCCGCCCGCGACGCGACGTCGAACAGGGTCGGATTGCTGAGCTGCTCCGGCCAGGTCGTGCGATCCAGCGTCGCCGCATCACCGGGCGCCGCCATGGCCGCGAAGCTCAGCAGCCACGCGGTGAATATAAGAACACTGCGCAAAGGGATGTCTCCATAACAAAACCCGCGCGGCACTATAGCTGATGTGCAAGATTCAAGGTCGTCACCCTCACCCCAGCCCTCTCCCAGAGGGAGAGGGAGCTGACCGAGCGGTTCTTTCGATATCCGTCTACCTGAGCTATCGAGTCGAACTCAAATTTGAAGCCAGCGAAGATCGGCCCCCTCTCCCTCTGGGAGAGGGCTGGGGTGAGGGCAAAATCCACCAACCGTCGCAAATCCAGGCACTCGCGCCGACCTATAACCCCCATAGCTGGAGTCAACAAGGACAACCCCCTAGAATCGCCCCCACGATCAAAGGAGACGACTTCATGCTGATGGTGATTTCCCCCGCCAAGACCCTCGACTACGAAACACCGCCGGCGACCCAGCGCTTTACCCAGCCGCAGTACCTCGATCATTCCCAGGAATTGATCCAGCAGTTGCGCGAGCTGAGTCCGGCGCAGATCAGCGAGTTGATGCACGTGTCCGACAAGATCGGTGGCCTCAACGCCGCGCGTTTCGGCAGTTGGACACCCGCCTTCACCCCGGAAAACGCCAAACAGGCGCTGCTCGCCTTCAAGGGCGATGTGTACACCGGCCTCGACGCGCAATCCTTCAGCGAAGCGCAATTCGATTACGCGCAAAAGCACCTGCGCATGCTCTCCGGCCTTTATGGCCTGCTGCGCCCGCTGGACCTGATGCAACCCTATCGCTTGGAAATGGGCACCAAACTGGCCAACGCCCGTGGCAAGGATCTGTATGCGTTCTGGGGCACGCGCATCAGCGAGTGGCTGAATGAAGCACTGGCCGATCAGGGCGATGACGTACTGCTCAACCTTGCATCCAACGAATACTTTTCTGCGGTCAAGCGCAGCGCGTTGAAGGCGCGGATCATCAACACCGAGTTCAAGGATCAGAAGAACGGCCAGTACAAGATCATCAGTTTCTACGCGAAGAAAGCGCGCGGCCTGATGAGCCGTTTTGTGATCCAGGAACGCATCAACGACCCGGCTCAGCTCAAGCACTTCGATGTACAGGGTTATCGCTACAGCGCGGAGCAATCGAAACCCGACAATCTGGTGTTTTTGCGCGACCACGCCCCGGAATAAAGCATGCCCTTTGCACGACTCTTTTCCTCAAGAGTCGTGCAGTCCGCCCGAAGTCAAAATCCCCTCGCGACATATCGCCAAATTCATGGCGCCAATAAAACCACACTCTATTTTCTAATTTTAGTTTCACTCGACACTGAAGTTTTTTTTCAGTAGTGGCACCTAAATTTTTTACCCATAGTGGCACAAAACTATCGGCCCTGGTTTCGCCCCGATAACTAAAGGGCGAAATCGTTAGTGCTATCAATTTGCACCCAGTGCCATCTTCATCAATATTTCAAAAAATTTCGGCTGGCACGATGAGCGGGCTGGAACTATGTCCAAATGCGTTGCTCATACCACCGGTAACGATTCTCGCCGAGTTTGTACGAGATAACTTACGCAGAGCTGATAGCCATGTAACCAAGTTGTCACAGCAACTTGCCTGAGTGACTAACTAGTCTCAAAACAATCGAAGGACAGGAGATACGCACCATTAATATCCCCTACAAAGGCCAAGGCCGCGCCCCTATAAACGTGCTCGCCTGAGCACCTAACTGCTTGATTTACCGGCTCCCTACCGGACGTCGAGCAGGCTACACGACTGCACTAGAGTCTTCCCGCACGGAAGATCGGCTGCATAACAGGGCAAGTCATAACAACAAGGCCTAGTTGCGCACTTCTTGAGTGCACTTATTAGACACTCGGAACTTTGTATGCCTGCACACGGCATTGTGGCGCCTGTAAGCCGCACTTCCGAGTGCACTAGTGACCGCTGAACACCATTAACTCCGGCCTCTAAGGCCTGATATATACAGAGGTAATTGCGATGCGCATCAGCATATTTGGTTTGGGTTACGTTGGCGCAGTATGTGCCGGTTGCCTGTCTGCACGCGGCCATGACGTAGTTGGCGTCGATGTTGCCAAAGACAAGATCGACATGATTAACGCCGGCAAATCGCCGATTGTAGAACCAGGTCTGGGCGAACTGCTGCAACAGGGTATCCAGACCGGTCGCCTGCGCGGCACGACCAACTTCGCCGAGGCGATTCGTGATACCGACCTGTCGATGATCTGCGTCGGCACGCCAAGCAAAAAGAACGGCGATCTGGAACTGAACTACATCGAGGCCGTGTGCCGCGAGATCGGTTTTGTCCTGCGTGAAAAAACCACTCGCCACACCATCGTCGTGCGCAGCACCGTGTTGCCAGGCACCGTGGCCAACGTGGTCATCCCGATTCTGGAAGACTGCTCGGGCAAGAAGGCCGGCGTCGATTTCGGCGTTGCGGTCAACCCGGAATTCCTCCGCGAATCCACTGCCATCGCTGACTACGATCAGCCACCGATGACCGTTATCGGCGAGTTCGATACCGCGTCGGGCGACGTTTTGCAATCGCTGTACGAAGAGCTCGACGCACCGATCATCCGCAAGGACATCGCCGTTGCCGAGATGATCAAGTACACCTGCAACGTCTGGCACGCGACCAAAGTGACCTTCGCCAACGAGATCGGCAACATCGCCAAAGCGGTCGGCGTCGATGGTCGTGAAGTGATGGAAGTGGTCTGCCAGGACAAGACCCTGAACCTGTCCCAGTACTACATGCGCCCGGGCTTCGCCTTCGGCGGTTCGTGCCTGCCAAAAGACGTACGTGCGCTGACCTACCGCGCCGGTTCCCTGGACGTCGAAGCACCGCTGCTCAACTCGCTGATGCGCAGTAACGAATCGCAAGTGCAGAACGCTTTCGACATCGTTGAAAGCCATGAAAAACGCAAAGTCGCCCTGCTCGGTCTGAGCTTCAAGGCCGGCACCGACGACCTGCGCGAGAGCCCGCTGGTCGAACTGGCGGAAATGCTGATCGGCAAGGGTTACGACCTGAGCATCTACGACAGCAACGTCGAGTACGCCCGTGTCCACGGTGCGAACAAGGACTACATCGAATCGAAGATTCCGCACGTATCGTCCCTGCTCAACTCCGACTTCGACTCGGTGATCGACAACTCCGACGTGATCATCCTCGGCAACCGCGACGAGAAATTCCGTTCGCTGGCCCAGGAAGCGCCGCAGGGCAAGCAAGTCATCGACCTGGTGGGCTTCATGTCCAAGGCCACCAGCGCCGGTAGCCGCACCGAAGGCATTTGCTGGTAACGCAGCCCCAAGCGACAAGCGTCGAGCTGCAAGTCAACGCGATTGGCTTGCAGCTTGAAGCTTGCAACTTGCAGCTTCCCTTACCTTCGGATGACGGTTATGACCAAGCTCAAACATTTTTTTCTGCAATCAGCCGGCTGGCTTTTTTATCTCAGTCTGCTGATGGGCCTGGCCTTGATGCTGCCCACGTCCACATTCGACTCCGAGTCGAAGGACTTCATTTTCCTGATTGGCGCCGTGGGTATCTGGCGCTACTCGATGGGTGCAACGCACTTTGTGCGCGGCATGATTTTTCTCTACATCGTTTACCCGCACCTGCGTCGCAAAGTACGCAAGCTGGGTAAAGCGGCCGACCCGTCGCATGTGTTTCTGATGGTCACCAGCTTTCGTATTGACGCGCTGACCACCGCGCAGGTCTACAGCTCGGTGATCCGCGAAGCCATCGACTGCGAACTGCCGACCACCATTGTCTGCTCGATCGTGGAAATGTCCGACGAGTTGCTGGTCAAGGCGCTGTGGGCGCGGATGAATCCGCCGGAGCGGGTCAAGCTCGACTTCGTGCGTATTCCCGGGACCGGCAAGCGCGATGGTCTGGCCTTCGGTTTCCGCGCGATCTCCCGTCACCTGCCGGACGACCGTGCCGTGGTGGCCGTGATCGACGGCGACACCGTGCTCGGCGAAGGCGTCGTGCGCAAGACCGTGCCGTGGTTCCAGCTGTTCGGCAATGTCGGCGGCCTGACCACCAACGAGTTCTGCGAAGTGCGCGGCGGCTACATCATGAGCGAATGGCACAAGCTGCGTTTCGCCCAGCGCCACATCAACATGTGCTCGATGGCCCTGTCCAAGCGCGTACTGACCATGACCGGGCGGATGTCGGTATTCAAAGCCTCCGTGGTGACCAATCCGGAATTCATCGCCGACGTTGAAAGCGACTCGCTGCAACACTGGCGTCTGGGCCGCTTCAAGTTCCTGACCGGTGACGACAAGTCGAGCTGGTTCAGCCTGATGCGCCTGGGTTACGACACCTTCTACGTGCCGGACGCCGCGATCAACACCGTTGAGCATCCGCCGGAAAAGAGCTTCATCAAGGCCAGCCGCAAGCTGATGTTCCGCTGGTACGGCAACAACCTGCGCCAGAACTCCCGTGCACTGGGTCTGGGTATCCGTCGCCTCGGCGCGTTCACCTCGGTGGTGCTGTTCGACCAGCGCGTGTCGATGTGGACTTCGCTGCTCGGCCTGACCGTCGCACTGATCGCCAGCTTCAAGTACGGCACCGCGTTCATCCTCGTGTACCTGCTGTGGATCGGTATCACCCGCCTGATCCTGACGCTGTTGCTGTCGTGTTCCGGCCACCGCATCGGCCCTGCTTACCCGGCGATTCTGTATTACAACCAGATCGTTGGCGCCCTGGTGAAGATCTACGTGTTCTTCCGCCTCGACCAACAATCCTGGACTCGCCAGCCCACATCCCTGACCCGTGATCTCGCCAGCTTTCAACGTTGGTTCAACACCTGGTCGTCTCGGACCATGACCTTCTCCGCCGGCAGCATTTTTGTCGCCGTGCTGCTGATGATGGTCTGACCCGCTCCTATTGAATTAACAAGGAAATCGCCCCTATGAATACCGCCGTCAACGTCAACGTAGTGCATGAATCCGAAGCCCAGCGCCAGCACGCTCGCGTGAAAATCCCGGCCAAGCTGCGTTTCTTCGGCCCTGACCGGACGCCGCTCGAAGCGCGGGTCCTCGATCTGTCGGCTGGCGGTCTGGCGTTCAACGCCGGGCAGATGCCGCTGACCATCGGCGAGGTGTACAAGGCGCGTCTGCAATTTGTCATCGACAACCTCGGCCTGGCCATGGACGTTGAACTGCAGGTGCGTTCTTTCGATCGCGCCACCGGCCGCGCCGGCTGCCAGTTCCAGAACCTCGAGCCGCAGGACATTTCCACCCTGCGCCACCTGATCACTTCGCACCTGGCCGGCGACATCGTCAGCATCGGCGAAGTACTGGCGACCCTGCAGCGCGACAACTTCACCAAGGCGCGCAAGAACAAGACCAACGACACCGGCATGACCCCGTTCGGCCGCCTGAAAGCCGTGACCTTCAGCGCCGGTATTTTCGCTGTTGGCCTGGTTGCTGCCGGTTTCATCTTCAAGTCGGTGTACGGCATGTACTTCGTCAGCCACGCGCAGGCCGGTCTGGTCAGCGTGCCGGGGATGAACATCACCATGCCGCGCGACGGCACCGTGCAGAGCCTGGTCAAGTCCGACGGCGTTGCCGCCAAAGGCGCACCACTGGCGACCTTCAGCACCAGCATGCTCGACGTGCTCAAGGGCCATCTGGCCGAAGACCAACTGGCCCCGGCCAAGGTTGAAGAACTGTTCGGCAAGCAAATGACCGGCACCCTGACTTCGCCGTGCGACTGCACCGTGGCCCAGCAACTGGTGGCTGACGGTCAGTACGCGAGCAAGGGCGACGTGATCTTCCAGTTGGTACCGCGCAACACCCAGGCCAACGTTGAAGCTCGCTTCTCCTATCGCCAGTTCGGCGACGTGCGTCCAGGCACTCCGGTGAGCTTCCAGATCGCTGGCGAAGACAAGACCCGCACCGGCAAGATCGTCAGCAGCACCAGCCTGAAGAGCGCCGACCTGTCCTCCGACATCCGCGTACAGATCAAGCCAGACGAGCCGCTCGACAGCAGCCTGGCCGGCCGCCCGGTGGAAGTGAACAGCGACCGTGGCCCGAACCTGAACTGGCTGATCGACAAAGCCATGGCTGCCGGTCTTTAAGTCGAGGACATGCCTGTGACTACTCCACCCATCCTCAGAACACCGCTATCACTGTGTGCCCTGGCATTGGCGGTGAGTCTGGCCGGTTGCGCCGGGCTGCCCGACCAGCGTCTGGCCAACGAAGCGCTCAAGCGTGGCGACACCGCCACCGCTGCGCAGAACTACCAGCAACTGGCCGATCTGGGTTACAGCGAGGCGCAAGTCGGCCTGGCCGATATCCAGGTCGACAGCCGCGACCCGGCGCAGATGAAACAGGCCGAGGCGACTTACCGCGCAGCGGCCAGCGTGTCGCCGCGTGCCCAGGCACGTCTCGGTCGTCTGCTGGTGGCCAAGCCGGGCTCCACCGAAGCCGAGCACCACGAAGCCGAAACCCTGCTGAAAAAAGCCGCCGCCAATGGCGAAGGCAACACGTTGATCCCGCTGGCGATGCTGTACCTGCAATACCCGCACAGCTTCCCCAACATCAACGCGCAGCAGCAGATCGATCAGTGGCGCAAGTCGGGTTACCCGGAAGCCGGTCTGGCGCAGGTGCTGCTGTATCGCACCCAAGGCACCTACGACCAGCACCTGGATGACGTGGAAAAAATCTGCAAGGCTGCGCTCAACACCACCGACATCTGCTACGTCGAACTCGCCACCGTCTACCAGAAACGTGGCCAGCCGGAGCAACAGGCCGAGCTGATCAAGCAGATGCAGGCCGGTTACAGCCGTGGCACCGTCACTGCGCAGCGTGTCGACTCCGTAGCCCGCGTGCTGGCCGATTCGACCCTGGGCAAGACCGACGAAAAAACCGCGCAGTCGTTGCTTGAGCCGATCGCTCCGGGCTACCCGGCGTCGTGGGTCACCCTCGCGCAATTGCTTTACGACTTCCCCGAACTGGGCGACGTCGACCAGATGATGAAGTACCTGGACAACGGCCGCGCCGCCGACCAGCCGCGCGCCGAACTGTTGCTGGGCAAGGTCTACTACGAAGGCAAACTGGTCCCGGCTGACGCGAAAGTCGCCGAGGAACATTTCCAGAAAGCCGTCGGCCGCGAAGTCGCTGCCGACTACTACCTCGGCCAGATCTACCGTCGTGGCTACCTGGGCAAGGTCTACCCGCAGAAGGCTCTCGACCACCTGCTGACCGCTGCGCGCAACGGCCAGAACAGTGCCGACTTCGCCATCGCCCAACTGTTCTCGCAAGGCAAGGGCACCAAGCCCGATCCGCTGAACGCTTACGTGTTCAGCCAACTGGCCAAGGCGCAGAACACCCCGCAAGCCGATGAACTGGCAGCGACCCTCGAGGCGCAACTGCCGCCCGAGCGCCTGCCCGAAGCCCGCCGCCTGTTGCAACAGGAACAGGCCAGCCGTGGCGCCCTGAACTCGAACACGCTGCAACTGCACGCCCTGCAAGAAGAAGACGGCGAGGAAAAACTATGAAGCTGAACCCATTCGTGAAGGCCGGTATTGGCCTCACCTTCGCGCTGATCTGGTCTTGCCCGACACTGGCTGCGATGACTGAAAGCAAGAACTTCGGTCTGGAAGTGAAACTCACCGGCCAGTCCGAAGACGACCGTGACCTTGGCACTGCCGGCGGCGGCGACGTCAACGGCGTGGGCCTCGACCTGCGTCCGTGGATTTACGGCGAGAGCGGCGCGTGGAGCGCCTATGCGATGGGTCAGGCCGTGACCTCGACCGACATCATCGAGACCGACACCCTGCAACAATCGGACGGCGAACAGACTACCGACAGCGGCGATCGCGAAACCAAGAAAAACTACCTGGCGATGCGCGAGTTCTGGGTCGGCTACAGCGGCTTCACGCCCTACCCTGGCGAGATTCTGAAGTTCGGTCGTCAGCGTCTGCGCAATGACGACGGCCAATGGCGCGACACCAACATCGAAGCGCTGAACTGGACCTTCGATACCACACTGCTGCGCGCCAATGCCGGTGTCGCCGAGCGTTTCAGCGAATACCGCACCGACTTGAAAGAGCTGGCGCCGAAAGACAAGGATCGCCTGCACGCCTACGCCGACGCTGCTTACCAGTGGACGCCGGGGCAGTGGGTCGGCATTCGCGGCCACCACACTCACGATGACGGCAAACTCGATTACGCCGAGCCGGGCGTCCCGCGCGATTCGCTGGACAAGACCGAGAACGGCGACATCAGCTGGATCGGCCTGACTGCCGACAGCGACGCCTACAACTGGCGCAACACCAACACCGTCAACTACTGGGGCAGCATCACCGGCATGAGCGGCGACCGCGACACGGTCAACGCGCTGAACGCCGATGGCACGCGCCCGACACAAGCCAAGCGCAGCGATGACATCAGCGGCTGGGCAGCCGATGTCGGCGTGCGTCTGCGCCTCGATCCGCAGTGGCAAGTCGGCGGTGCCTACGCCCGCGCCAGTGCCGATTACGAACAGAACGGTCTGGAGAGCAACCGCTCCAACTACACCGGTACCCGCTCGCGCGTGCACCGTTTCGGCGAAGCGTTCCGTGGCGAAATGAACAACATGCAGACCGCCACCCTGTTCGGTTCGTGGATGGTCAACGACGAGTACGACGCCAGCCTGATCTACCACAAGTTCTGGCGTGTCGACGGCAACAAGCCGGTCGGCAGCAACGGCATCAACGCGGTGGAAAACAACACCGACGACGTCACCGGCGCAATCCTCTCCAGCACATCCTTGCCGCTTGAAGATGGCAACAAGGACCTGGGTCAGGAAATGGACCTGGTCGTCACCAAGTACTTCAAGCAGGGCCTGTTGCCGGCGGCGTTGAGCCAGTCGATCGACGAGCCTTCGGCACTGGTGCGTTTCCGTGGCGGTGTGTTCAAACCGGGCGATGCCTACGGCAGCCAGGTTGATTCCTACATGCACCGCGCATTCATTGACGTGATCTGGCGCTTCTGATGCAAACCGCCAAGGGAGTGCCCGACATGATCAGCACCAGAACAGGCTCACTCAGCCTGCTGGCCGGCGCGATGCTGCTGGCCAGCGCCGGCGCCTTCGCCAATGTTGAACCGGCGAAACCTGCGACCGTGGCCAAGGAACTGCAACAGGCCAAAACCTACACCGTCAGCAGCGCGCCGACCGACGCGTTGAAACTGGCCAAGCCGACACTGCCCGACCTGTCCGGCTTCACCGCCGAAGCCGCTGCGGCGAAGATCGTGCGCAGCAAGCCGGGCAAGATCAGCGTGCGCCGGATGATGCAGGAAAACGCTCTGAAGGACTTCATCGGCGGCGATAACAAGATGGCCGAATGGGTCGTGCGTCAGCACGGCATCCCGCAGGCGATCTTCATCGACGACGGCTACATGAACCTCAAGGATCTGGCGAAAAAACTGCCCAAGCAGTATTTCAGCGAGACCGCTCCGGGCGTGTACCTGGCCAAATTGCCGATCGTGGTCGGCGAGAAAGGCATCCTCGAAATCGATGGCCAGACCCAGGAACTGCGCCTGTCCCAAGAGGCCGGTTCGTTCCTGGTCAACGACGGCAAACTGTTCGTGCGTGACACCAAAGTCACCGGCTGGCGCGAGAAGGACAACGGCCCGGCGACCTTCCGTTCGCCGAAGGAATTCCGTCCGTTCCTGCTCGCCTGGGGCGGCACCGAGACCTACATCGTCAACAGCAAGATGGCCAGTTTCGGTTACGCCAACAGTAAGTCGTACGGGGTGAGTATTTCCCAGTACACGCCGAACATGGCCAAGGTCCTCAAGCGCCCGGAACCGACCGGCTGGATCGTCGGCTCCGAGTTCTCGGACATGTGGTACGGCTTCTACTGCTACGAAACCAGCGACTTTGTGGTCAAGGGCAACACCTACAAAGACAACATCGTCTACGGCATCGACCCGCATGACCGCTCGCACCGTCTGATCATTGCCGAGAACACCGTTCACGGCACGAAGAAGAAGCACGGGATCATTATTTCCCGTGAGGTCAATGACAGCTTCATCTTCAACAACAAGAGTTTCGACAACAAGTTGTCGGGCCTGGTGATCGACCGTAACAGCGTCAACAACATCATTGCCTACAACGAGATCTACAAGAACCACACCGACGGCATCACGCTCTACGAGTCTGCCGACAACCTGCTGTGGGGCAACAAGGTCATCAGCAATACCCGTCACGGCATTCGTATTCGTAACAGCGTGAACATCCGCCTCTACGAAAACGTTGCCATGACCAACGGCCTGACCGGTATCTACGGCCACATCAAGGACCTGACCGACACCGACCGTGACATCAAGCTCGACCCGTTCGACGCGCAGGTCTCGCTGATCGTCGTCGGCGGCGAGCTGGCAGCCAACGGCAGCGGCCCGCTGTCGATAGACTCGCCGCTGAGTGTCGAGCTGTATCGCGTGTCGATGCTGGCGCCGACCAAGTCCAGCGGGATCAGCTTCAACGGCATCCTCGGCGAGCGCCAGGATGAAATTCTCGACCTGCTGGTGCGCCAGCAGAAAGCCGTGCTGATCGACCCTGTCGAACGCCAGACCGAATTGCAGGACTGAGGATAATTTTTATGCACCCACACATGATCAAACTGCTCAGCCTCTCGGCCCTGACCCTCGGCATTCTCGCTGCCGGCAACGCTCGCGCCGACGCTGACGGCGCAAGCGTCACGCCACCAAAGTTCACCGCCGAGCCGTGCTGCAACCTGTGCCCGGCGGCCCATGACGCGAAGAACTACACCACGCGTTATCAGCAGAACTTCACCACCCTGGTACAGGCCCAGGGCGACTGGCTGTTCCGTACCCAGGAAGACCTGCGCACCGAGTTCAACACCACGCCGGCCGGCTACAAGCGTCTGCAACAGTTGCACGACGCGTTCAAGAGCAAAGGCGTCGAGCTGGTGATCGTTTACCAGCCGACCCGTGGCCTGGTGAACCGCAACAAGCTCAACCCGCAGGAAAAAGCCGCGTTCGATTACGAGAAAGCGCTGGGCAACTACAAGACCATGCTCGGCCGTTTCGCCAAGATGGGCTACGTGGTGCCGGACCTGTCGCCACTGACCAACGAATCGCTGCCGGACACCCTGCCCGCCCACGATTTCTACTTCCGAGGCGACCAGCACTGGACACCTTACGGTGCCCAGCGCACGGCAAAAATCGTCGCCGAAAAGGTCAAGCAGATCCCGGCCTTCGCCGACATTCCCAAGCGTGAATTCGAGACCAAGCGCTCCGGACGCATGGGCAAGACCGGCACCCTGCACAACATGGCCGGGCAACTGTGCGGCACCAGTTACGCGATCCAGTACATGGACCAGTTCACCACCGAGCCGAAAGGCGAGGCCGGTGACGGCGATCTGTTCGGCGATTCCGGCAATCCGCAGATCACTCTGGTCGGTACATCGCACAGCGGCAAGAACTACAACTTCGCCGGCTTCCTCGAAGAAGCCATCGGCGCCGACATCCTCAACGTGGCCTTCCCCGGCGGCGGTTTCGAAGGTTCGATGCTGCAATACCTGGGCAGCGAAGAATTCCAGAAGACCCCGCCGAAGATTCTTATCTGGGAATTCTCGCCGCTGTATCGCCTCGATCAGGAAACCATCTATCGCCAGATGATGGCGCTGCTCGATAACGGTTGCGAAGGCAAGGACGCGCAAATGTCCGCCAGTGCCACGCTGAAGCCGGGCAGCAAGCAAGAACTGCTGGTCAACAGCAAGAACCTGAACCTGCAAAACGCCAACCATCAGGTCGACATCCGCTTCGCCGACACCTCGGTGAAAACCCTGCAAGCCACCCTCTGGTACATGAACGGTCGCCACGAGGACATCAAGATCGAGAAACCGGAAACCTCCGACACCGACGGTCGTTTCGCCTTTGAGCTGCGCACGGACGAAGACTGGGCCTCGCAAAACCTGCTGGCCGTTGAAGTCCAGGGTCCTGAAGCCGGACCTGGCGCCACGCCACAAAAAGTCGAAGCGAAAATCTGCAAACGCAACGTATTCCCGGGCGTCGGTCAACAGACCGCGCAGCTCGGGCAATGAGGTCTGCTATGCGAAATCAGAAACTGAAAAACCTGTTGGCACCGACACTCCTGAGCCTGGCGATGTTCGCCGGGGCCACTCAGGCCGCCGCGCCATTGCGTCCGCCGCAGGGCTACTTCGCCCCGGTGGATAAATTCAAGACCGGCGACAAGAGCGATGGCTGCGACGCGATGCCGGCGCCGTACACCGGTCCGCTGCAATTTCGCAGCAAGTACGAAGGTTCGGACAAGGCCCGCGCTACGCTGAACGTGCAGTCGGAAAAAGCCTTTCGCGACACCACCAAAGACATCACCACGCTGGAACGCGGCACCGCCAAGCGGGTCATGCAGTTCATGCGCGACGGTCGCCCGGAGCAGCTCGAATGCACGCTCAACTGGCTGACCGCGTGGGCCAAGGCTGACGCGTTGATGTCCAAAGACTTCAACCACACCGGCAAGTCGATGCGCAAATGGGCGCTGGGCAGCATGGCGTCTTCGTACATTCGCCTGAAGTTTTCCGACTCGCACCCACTGGCTCAGCACCAACAGGAAGCGCAGCTGATCGAAGCCTGGTTCAGCAAAATGGCCGATCAGGTGGTCAGCGACTGGGACAACCTGCCGCTGGAAAAAACCAACAACCACTCGTACTGGGCCGCCTGGTCGGTGATGGCCACCGCCGTCGCCACCAACCGCCGCGACCTGTTCGATTGGGCGGTCAAGGAATACAAGGTCGGCGTCAATCAAGTCGATGCCGATGGCTTCCTGCCCAACGAACTCAAGCGCCAGCAACGCGCCCTCGCCTACCACAACTACGCCCTGCCGCCGCTGGCGATGATCGCCAGTTTCGCCCAGGTCAATGGTGTCGATCTGCGTCAGGAAAACAATGGCGCACTGAAGCGTCTCGGTGATCGGGTGTTGGCCGGCGTCAAGGATCCTGATGAGTTCGAAGAAAAGAACGGCAAAAAGCAGGACATGACCGACCTGAAAGAGGACATGAAATTCGCTTGGCTCGAACCGTTCTGCACGCTCTACACCTGCGCGCCGGATGTGATCGAGAAGAAGCGCGACATGCAACCGTTCAAGACTTTCCGTCTTGGCGGCGACCTGACCAAGGTCTACGACCCGTCGCATGAAAAGGGCTAAAAGCCCCTCACCCTAACCCTCTCCCGGAGGGAGAGGGGACTGACCGAGGTGGCTGTGCGAGTTACGCCGAAATGAAATACCGAGTCGATCTCCATTTTTGAAAACCATGGAGATCAGGCTCCCTCTCCCTCGGGGAGAGGGCGGGGGGTGAGGGGCGCGGTCTGACGGCCAGCTCCGACCTCAAGCGAACACTGTGTCACCCCTCCACTACCACGGGGGGTTTGGGGGGGCTTTGGCCCTTGACTGTTGGTTCAAACATGGAGAGATCGGGATGGTATTTTCATCCAACGTGTTCCTGTTTCTGTTCTTGCCGATCTTTCTCGGCTTGTACTACCTGAGCGGGCAACGCTATCGCAACCTGCTGCTGCTGATCGCCAGCTACGTGTTCTACGCCTGGTGGCGGGTGGACTTCCTCGCGCTGTTCGCAGCGGTCACGCTGTGGAACTACTGGATCGGCCTCAAGGTCGGTGCCGCCGGCGTACGAACCAAACCGGCGCAGCGCTGGCTGCTGCTCGGCGTGGCCGTCGACCTGTGCATTCTGGGCTACTTCAAGTACGCCAACTTCGGTGTCGACAGCATCAACGAGATCATGACTTCGTTCGGTCTCGAGCCGTTCATCCTCACCCACGTGCTGCTGCCGATCGGTATTTCGTTCTACATCTTCGAATCGATCAGCTACATCATCGACGTGTACCGTGGCGACACGCCGGCGACGCGCAATCTGATCGACTTCGCAGCATTCGTGGCGATCTTCCCGCACCTGATTGCCGGCCCGGTTCTGCGTTTTCGCGACCTCGCCGATCAGTTCAACAACCGCACGCACACCCTCGACAAATTCTCCGAGGGCTGCACGCGGTTCATGCAGGGTTTCATCAAGAAGGTCTTCATCGCCGACACCCTCGCCGTGGTCGCCGACCATTGCTTCGCCCTGCAGAACCCGACCACGGGTGACGCCTGGCTTGGTGCGCTGGCGTACACCGCGCAGCTGTACTTCGACTTCTCCGGTTACAGCGACATGGCCATCGGCCTGGGCTTGATGATGGGTTTCCGCTTCATGGAAAACTTCAAGCAGCCGTACATCAGCCAGTCGATCACCGAGTTCTGGCGCCGCTGGCACATAAGCCTGTCGACCTGGCTGCGTGACTACCTGTACATCACCCTCGGCGGTAACCGTAAAGGCACGCTGATGACCTATCGCAACCTGTTCCTGACCATGCTGCTCGGTGGTCTGTGGCACGGCGCGAACATCACTTACATCATCTGGGGCGCCTGGCACGGCATGTGGCTGGCAATCGAGAAAATGCTCGGCCTGAACACCTCGCCGCGCAGCCTCAACCCGATCCGCTGGGCACTGACTTTCCTGCTGGTAGTGATGGGCTGGGTGATCTTCCGTGCCGAGAACCTGCACGTCGCCGGGCGCATGTACGGCGCGATGTTCAGCTTCGGCGACTGGTCGCTGTCGGAACTCAATCAGGCCAGCCTGACCGGTCTGCAAGTGGCGACCCTGGTGGTGGCTTACGTGACCCTGGCGTTCTTCGGTCTGCGTGATCTGTACACCAATCAGCCGCCAGCCAAGACCAAACCGGAAGTCAACGTCAAGGCCGATGGCCCTGCCACGGCGACGCCGGGAATGATCAAGGCAGCACCTGGGGAAAATCCGGCGAGCATCCACGAACCTGGCTACACCGTCGGCGTCGAAGCCCAGGTGCAACCGGCCTACTGGACCGCCGACTGGTCGCGCTACGTGATGCGCGGGCTGATCCTACTGCTGTTCATCGCCTCGATTCTCAAACTCTCGGCGCAAAGCTTCTCGCCGTTCCTTTACTTCCAGTTCTGAGGGATCTGACATGACCCGCTCATTACGCATCTTCTACATCGCCCTGTTCCTGGTGACGCTGTTGGTCCTCGGTCTGTGGTCGATTCGCAGCTTCTTCGGCTTCAGCACCAACGCCGACGCGACGGTGCTCAATGGCCGCTGGACCAAGGCGGTGGAAACCCACTACGACGATGAATTCCCGATCAAGCGTCTGGGCACCAACCTCTGGGCCGCGCTGGATTTCAAACTGTTCAACGAAGGTCGTCCGGGCGTCGTGCTCGGCCGCGACCAGTGGTTGTACAGCGATGAGGAATTCAACCCGATCGTCAACGAACAGCAGAACCTGCAAGGCAACTACGCGCTGGTCGAAGGCGTGCGCCAGACCCTGAAAGAGAAAGGCGTGAAACTGGTGATGGCGATCGTCCCGGCCAAGGTGCGTCTGTATCCGGAGCATCTGGATGAAGTGAAGCCTTCGAGCATTCACCAGAACCTGTATCAGGATTTCCACGCCCGTGTCGCGGCCGACAAGATCCTCGCCCCTGACCTGCTCGGCCCGCTGCAACAGGCCAAGCAGAACGGTCAGCAAGTGTTCCTGCGCACCGACACCCACTGGACGCCGGAAGGCGCCGAGATCGCCGCCAACACGCTGGCGAAAACCATTGCCGAGAAATTCCCGCTGAGCGGCGAGCCACAGCGCTTCGTTACCACGCCAGCAGAGAAGGTCACGCACAAGGGCGATCTGCGTCTGTTCCTGCCGCTCGATCCGCTGTTCGAAAACATGATGCCGGCGCCTGAGCCACTGCTCAAACGCAACACCGTTGCCGCCGAGCAACCTGCCGGTGACGACGCCCTGTTCGCCAACAGCGAAGTACCGGTCGCGCTGATCGGCACCAGCTACAGCGCCAACCCCAACTGGAACTTCGTCGGTGCGCTCAAACAAGCGCTGCACAGCGACGTCGTCAACTACGCCGAAGACGGCCATGGCCCGATTCTGCCGATGCTCAGCTACCTGAAAAGCGATGACTTCAAGAACAGCCCGCCACAAGTGCTGATCTGGGAGTTTCCTGAACGATATCTGCCTGTGAACAACGAAATCGGCGACGCCGACCCGCAGTGGGTCGCAGAGCTCAAACAAGCCGGCGCCCGCCAACAAAACGTAGCCATCAACACTAAATCCGAGACGCCCGATCGGGCGCAAAACTGAAAGAGAGGTACACCATGACTTTCACTACTACTCCTCGTCGTCTCGCTAAAAGCTTCGCACTGGTTGCTGGCCTCAGCGTACTTTCCGTCCCAGCCTTCGCCGGCGGCGACGCCGCGCTGTATGGCCCGACCGCACCGAAAGGCTCGACCTTCGTGCGTGTCTACAACGCCAGCAACGCTGAAGTCAGCGCGACTGTCGGCAGCACCAACCTGAGCGATATCGCGCCACTGGCCAGCAGCGACTTCAGCTTCATGCCAGGCGGCGACTACAGCGCCAAAGTCGGCAGCCAGACCCTGCCGGTGAAACTCGCCGGTGACCACTACTACACCCTGGTCAACAACGCTTCCGGCGCGCCACAACTGATCGAAGAGCCGCCGTTCAAGAACAAGCAGAAATCCCTGGTGCGCGTGCAGAACCTCAGCGACAAATCGCTGACCCTGAAAACCGCCGACGGCAAGACCGACGTGGTGCCGAATGTCGCTGCCAAGGGCCGTGGCGAACGTGAAATCAACCCGGTGAAAGTCAGCCTGGCGCTGTACGAAGGCGACAAGAAAGTCGGCGACGTGAAACCGGTCGCTCTGGAGCGCGGTGAAGCAGCGGTGCTGTACGTCACCGGCAACGGCAGCAACCTGTCGCCAGTCTGGGTGAAACGCCCGGTGTCGACTCGCTAATCGCTCGAGCTATCAGCTACTAGCTTCAAGCTGCAAGTGAAGTGCTTCTAACTCACCACTTGCAGCTTGCAGCTCTCAACTGCATTTTATGGAGTAAACATTATGATTCCGGTGATCTTGTCAGGTGGTAGCGGTTCGCGTCTGTGGCCTCTTTCGCGCAAGCAATTCCCCAAGCAATTCCTCGCCCTGACCGGCGAACACACACTGTTCCAGCAAACCCTCGAGCGCCTGGTGTTCGAAGGCATGGACACGCCGATCGTGGTCTGCAACAAGGAACACCGTTTCATCGTCAACGAGCAACTGGCCGCACGCAATCTGGAATGCCAGCGCATCCTGATGGAGCCGTTCGGCCGCAACACTTCGCCGGCCGTGGCGCTGACCGCGATGATGCTGGTCAATGAAGGCCGTGACGAACTGATGCTGGTGCTGCCGGCCGACCACGTGCTGGAAGATCAGAAAGCCCTGCAACGCGCGCTGGCCCTGGCGACTGTCGCAGCCGAGAACGGCGAGATGGTCCTGTTCGGCGTACCGGCGACCAAACCGGAAACCGGCTACGGCTACATCAAATCCACCGCTGATTCGCTGCTGCCAGAAGGCGTCAGCCGCGTCTCGCACTTCGTCGAAAAACCGGATGTGAAGCGCGCCACCGAGTACGTCGAATCCGGCGGCTACTACTGGAACAGCGGCATGTTCCTGTTCCGCGCCAGCCGCTTCCTCGAAGAACTGAAAAAGCACGATCCGGACATCTACGACACCTGCCTGCTGACCCTCGAGCGCAGCCAGCAGGACGCCGACACTGTCACCCTGGACGAAGCCACTTTCGCCTGCTGCCCGGACAACTCCATCGACTACTCGGTGATGGAAAAAACCCAGCGCGCCTGCGTGGTGCCGCTGAGCGCCGGCTGGAGCGATGTCGGCTGCTGGTCGTCGCTGTGGGAAGTCAACGAAAAAGACGCCAACGGCAACGTCAGCAAAGGCGACGTGGTCATCCAGGACAGCAAGAACTGCATGATCCACGGCAACGGCAAACTGGTCTCGGTGATCGGTCTGGAGAACATCGTCGTGGTCGAAACCAAGGACGCGATGATGATTGCCCACAAGGACAAGGTCCAGGGCGTCAAGCAGATGGTCAACACCCTCAACGCCCAGGGCCGCAGCGAAACCCAGAACCACTGCGAAGTCTATCGTCCGTGGGGCTCGTACGACTCGGTGGACATGGGCGGGCGTTTCCAGGTCAAGCACATCTCGGTCAAGCCGGGCGCGTGCCTGTCGCTGCAGATGCACCACCACCGCGCCGAACACTGGATCGTGGTCAGCGGCACCGCCGAAGTGACCTGTGACGAAAACGTGTTCCTGCTCACCGAAAACCAGTCGACCTACATCCCGATCGCCTCGGTGCATCGCCTGCGCAACCCGGGCAAGATCCCGCTGGAAATCATCGAAGTGCAGTCGGGTTCGTACTTGGGTGAAGACGATATCGAGCGTTTCGAAGATATCTACGGCCGCTCCACCCCGATCGAACGCGGCGTGTCGGTGAAGACCATCGCGCAGTAATCAATCACTAAAACTAGAAGCCCTCGTCCAGCCCGTTGCGTTCCCTATCCGCAGCGGGCTGGGCGGGGGCTTTTTTTGGTTTAGCCGAAGCCAGAGTTTCGCCGAGGTCTGTTCATCCACTTGTCTTCGGCGGTTGCGCCATCAATCGCATGAACACCCTCCAACGGCGCTGTAAAACCGGCAACCAGCAGTTGTTGCGCCCATGGGCTCGGTGTTTCACCGTGTTCTGCAAGCTGCGCTTGATGCCGTGCAGACGATGCCGCGTTCAACGACTGAAAGTCTACTGTGGGTGTACTCGAAGGCGGTGACAACGGCGCATTGACGGGGGTGGTCAAAACTCTGTGTTGAATACGCGTCTGCGCCTCTGAAATATTCATCACGTTGCCCAGGGCAACACCCGCTGCTCCAACCAGCTGTACGGCAGGATTGGAGGCGTGCATCAATAATTTCCCACCGACCTTGAAGCCCGTGGCGACAGCTCCCCGTCTTTTAGCCAATACGTTGGGATCTTCAACAGGGCTGTTGAAAGCGACAGACAAGGGTCCCATCACCCGACTGGTAGCCTCCTCTCCCACCACTCTGTTCATCGCTGATGAAACCAGCTCTCCGGAGTGATAAAGCACAGCACCGGAGGGCGACGCCGTGTTCGTCCGGGCAGCAGCGATAACGTGGGCCTGATGGGTGTTGAGCATGGAGTTGTCCCGGGCACCCAGCTCCGCCAGTACCAAGGGTATTTCACCGCGGAAGGCCTGGACGTCAGGGTTGGGGTCATTCTCGAAGTAACGGCGCACGGGCTGCATGCCGGCGGCTTGCACGGGATTGACCAGTTTTTTGTCGGCAAGATCGTGATACACCCGATCGCCAGCAGGCTTGTCGGGCTTGTCGGGCTTTCGCCCGTCGCTGTCCCTGTAAGTCATTGGGTTATTGCGCAGCGCGCGATAGCGATTATGGCCGTCGATCGCTCCGCCAGGATCGCTATTCAGCCAGCGTTGCAGCCACGGCACGTAATAGCGAAACCCGTAATAGTAAAGCCCCGTGGCGTCACGTTCCTTTCCCGAATACCGCGCGGTCTTGTAGCTGACGGCGGGTTCTTCGGCCCACGCCGTTGCACCGAATGGATAAAAATGCTCGCGGCTGATCAGCTGCGCATCTGCGCTCAGCTCAAGACTGATCGAACCCAGATGATCATTGAAACTGTATCGGTAGAGATTATTGAGGCCGGTCGGCGGTGGGCTTTGCCAATGCAGGACGCGTACATTGCTGAGCACGGTCTGCACGATGATCACTTGCAGGCTCTCACCCGTGCCAGTGTCGGTGCGTAACTCCAGCGCCGGCAGATAACGCACCTGGGCAAGAAGACTGCGCGCAGAGGTCCGTGACGAACGCATTTTGCATACCCGCTGACCGGCGCCGTCATAGAGATAGCTTTCCCGGTCATCGGCATCTGATCGGCGTGAGACGACCACGACCGAGTCCAGCTGGCAACGCAGATTCCACTGCAACTGGCGTCCCTGATCCAGCACCAGCAAGTTACCCCGCGGATCGAAAGCTGCAGCGATCTCTGCCTCGGAGGGCGGCTTACCGTCGCGCCACGGCAAACACCGATTGCTATAGGGCGCGGCCTGCAGTTGATGACCTGGACTCTGTTGGCCGACGTGAGTCAGCTCGCGCAAATTGCCGCCGGCGTCGTAACGATAACGCTGGCTGTAGTTGGCGACAGCGGTCGGCCCGCCACCGGCAGCGCCGGCCTCCCAGCCAGTGGCATGGGACAACTGATAAAGACTGTCATAGCGGTAACGACTGACCGGCTCGATACGCTGGTTGGCGAACCAGCGCACCGGCAATGCCTGGTCTTCGATGCTCAGCACATTGCCCATCGGGTCATAAGCATACAACAGGTCCTGCCAAACGTTGCCCTCTTGATCCTGAGCATGACGCATGAGCAGACGGCCGTCTTCAGGGCGGTAGCTCAGCGTGGTCAGAACGCCGTTACCTGCCAGCTCCTGGGTCACCTGACCTTCGGCGTTGTACCGAATATCACTGACCACAGGATGGTCTGAAGTCTGATACCTGAGCCGTAGATCAACCCCGCGTAATCGTCCGTCGTGAGTCAGCGCGAATACCTGCCGATGACCAGCGGCATCCACCTGTTCCAGCACGGAGCCCAGCGGTGAAAAGCGCCATTGCGTGGTTGCCCCTTCGGACTCCAGCGGTACCTTGCGCTCAACGTCAGCATCTGGCCAATCCGGCACAACCGGATCGAGCGCGAAGTGTCGGGTGTTTTCACAACACTGGCCGGTGATTGCGAATTGCTCGAACAGGACACTACCGGCCGGATCGTCATGCCGGATCAACTGACCGAGCTGATTGCGCAGCGCCTCGCCAAAGCCGGGCCGGCCATAGGCAAAACGCTCGGCGCAGCGGCGAGGTACGCCTGTGCCTTCTTCGAACACCGCGACAGGGCGCAGCAAGTCATCGTATGCAATCTCGCGGCATGTGCCACGGCTGTCCCAGTTGAACAGCGTCTGGCCGGCCAATCCCGGCAACCGGACCTGAACTCCCGCATCGCTACTGTCCGAGCGCAGCGCGATATCGTTCAAGGCATGGGTGGTGGTGAGGCTGGCGGGCGCTTGCGGATCGATCACCTGCAACGCCCACAATCGCGCATCCCATTGTTTGACTGCACGTCCGGCGGCGTCGCGTAACGTCCGCTCGATCCGGGGCTCGCTTGCCAGCGCCGCATCGGCGCGCCAGTAGTTGACGTTGAGGATGGCCAAACCGCGCGGATCGTTCACGGCAAGCGTTGGCGTATTGCTGTGGATGCCCATAGTGCGTCAACGTCCCAGTGTGCCCTTCGCTCATGAGAGCAAGCGCGGACCTGGATGCCTACTGTCAGAAATTACAGTCCCGACCAACGGTGCACACAAACTCGTGCCGAATACCCATCGCGCCATGCCTTCGGTAGGATAGGGCTCATTCACCCGTGGAGCGTTCAAGCATGTTCATCGGCATCCTGCTGGTCATCACCTGGCTGATCCTGCTGCTGCGCTATCCGGCCAAGGCCTTGCCGGTGTCGGTGGCCGCTGCCATAGGCCTGGGCTTTGTAGCCATGTGGGTGGTGTGGCTGGACAACCGCGAAATCAAACAACTGGCGCGCCTGGAACTGCGCATTGCCTACGCTCCCGAGCAATGCCCGGCCGACCGTCCGCTGCAATTGAAGATGAACAATGGCAACAATGTGCCGCTGACCGAACTGCGCTGGCGCATCGCTGCCTACGCGCCGGGCGATACGGTCAACCTCGCCGACAATCAATACACTGCACCACGCTATCGAGGCCCCGGCGAACTGCAGGCCGGCGCGACCTGGGAAGATTGCCTGCCACTGCCGCCGCTGCGACCCGGCTACCGCCCGCAAACCCTGGAGTTTCGCGCCGAGCATTTGCAGGGTAGTTTTGCCGACTGATCCCCTCCCCCGACTTTTTTGCACAAGGAATGCGCCATGCCCGTTGCGTTGATTACCGGTTGTTCCAGCGGCATCGGCCGCGCCCTCGCCGACGCGTTCAAAGCCGCCGGCTACGAAGTCTGGGCCAGTGCGCGCAAGGCTGAAGACGTCGCTGCGCTCAGCGCCGCCGGTTTCACCGCGATTCAGCTGGACGTCAACGATGGCGCCGCGCTGGAACAACTCGCCGAGCGTCTGAACCAGCAACATGGCGGCCTTGATGTACTGATCAACAACGCCGGTTACGGCGCGATGGGGCCGCTGCTCGACGGCGGCGTGCAGGCGATGCAGCGCCAGTTCGAGACCAACGTGTTTTCGATTGTCGGCGTCATCCGCGCGTTGTTTCCGCTGCTGCGTCGGGCCAAGGGGCTGGTGGTGAATATCGGCAGCGTGTCAGGTGTGCTGGTCACGCCATTTGCCGGCGCCTACTGCGCTTCGAAAGCGGCGGTGCATGCATTGAGCGATGCCTTGCGCATGGAACTGGCACCGTTTGGCATTCGTGTGATGGAAGTCCAGCCCGGCGCCATCGAATCGAGTTTTGCGAAGAATGCCGGACATGAAGCCGAGCAATTGATCAACGAGCAATCGCCGTGGTTTCCATTGCGTGAAGGCATTCGCGCACGGGCCAAGGCATCGCAGGACAAACCCACCCCGGCCAGTGAGTTTGCTGCCGAGCTGTTGAAAGCGGTGCGGCAGAGCAAGCCGCCACGGCTGGTTCGCATCGGCAACGGCAGTCGGGCGTTGCCGTTGTTGGCGGCGTTGATGCCGAAGGGTTTGCTGGAATCGACGTTGATGAAGCGGTTCGGGTTGCGCGCAAAGCTCTGATTCACATCAGTGAAATTGCCAAATCAGCCGATCAACGTAGAATGCGCCGCACTTGAAGCATGCAATGCTTCAAGTGAACCGTATAGCGCATGGAATCGCTGGTGCACGCATCGAAGCAAGGGAACTGCTGAACACTGATATCCCCCTTCCCCGGCGTTTCTCTACGGAAACGTCGCTGCTTTGTTTGCCTGCCTGACGACGCCCTGCGTACGCTTCACTTCAGATCAGGACCAACTTTTGAAACTTCTCAACGTGTTGCCTTTGGCACTGCTCACATGGCTGGCGGGCTGTTCCACTCAAGAAGTGCCCCTCAACGACACCCTGCCGAAATTGACCGCGCAAGCGCTCTTGCCCGCCGTCAACGCAAATGAATACTGTAATCCGCAGATGGACAGCGACATTCTGTTTGGCACAGGTTTGCTGATGTTCGAGGACGGATCGCGGGATGTCGCCCAAACTTGCCTGGTCATGGCGGCGCCGAACCACCCTCGAGCGTTTTGCTACCTGTCCACAATGGTGATGCAGTCCGGCGACCTGAGCAAAAACAAAAACCAGGTTTTCAACTACACGGCTTACGCGGCAAAGCAAAATGACTGGTGTGCGGAGTACGGCCTGTACGATATGTACAGTTCCGGCACTCTCGGGGCGAAAAAAGACGCCAAACTTGCCATGCGCTGGCTGCTGCGCTCATCGCAACACGGTTATCCGGATGCCCAGAAGGAACTGATCAATCAGTACGAAAAACAGGACAACCTGCCCGAAGCTTACGCGTGGAGCAAATTCCTCATCGATACTGAGGACGCCGCCATCGGCACCACACTCAAAACCCGGATGACCCCGAGCCAGGTTGCCGAGGCTGACAAACGCTACAACGACCTCGTCCCTCAGGTCGCCAGCAAGGCGGCATTGGCCGCAGAAGAACGAGCAGAGGACGTCGCCCGCTACTCCGCCCAGATCTATCAAGACTATCCGGATACCTTCAAGGGCCTGACGTCCGCCGAACGTCAGGCCTACATGACTCAGTCGATCGGCGATGCCATGGACCTGCCATTCATCAGGAACCGAGATCATGTATTGATCTACATTGTGATCAATCGCGCCGCTCAGTTGAAAAAACCTGACGCAAATATTGCCAATGATCAGCGGATCATCACCCTCATTGAAGACAAAAGGTTATCAGTCGATGAAACCATCGAGTCCGGACTGCGGGTGGTCAAAACGTTCTACCGATAACCCCGATCGCGAGCAGGCTCGCTCCTACAGTGGATCTTCGGTGTCATGCAGATCCAGTGTAGGAGTGAGCCTGCTCGCGATTCAGGCGACCCGGTCCTTCATATATCCGCCGCAGCCTGATTCACCACCACCGTGCAAGTAATCCCCGCCGCCAGCAACACCCCCGCCGGCACCTCATCAATGTGAATCCTTACCGGCACCCGCTGCGCCAGGCGCACCCAGTTGAACGTCGGGTTCACATCCGCGATCAGTTCGCGGCTTTCCGGATTGTCGCGGTCGTAGATGCCGCGGGAAATGCTCTCGACATGGCCCTTGAGCACCTCGCCGCTCATCAACTGCATATCGGCTTTGTCACCCACTTTGACGTGCGGCAGTTTGGTCTCTTCGAAAAATCCGTAAACCCAGAACGAGTTCATGTCGACCACGGCCATCTTCGCCTCGCCAATGCGCGCGTAGTCGCCGCGATGCACATTGAGGTTGGTCGCGTAACCGTCCACCGCCGCGCGTACTTCGGTGCGTTTCAGGTTGAGTTCGGCGGCTGCCAATTGCGCCTGGGCGTGTTGGTAATCGGCCAGCGCGGCGTCAGCGATGTTGCTGGCGTCGTCGCGGTTCTCCTTGGAGATCACCAGATTGTCGAGGTCGGCGCGGCGGTGGGCGTTGACCTTGCGCATTTCCCAGGTCGACTTGCGCGAAGCCACCAGTGACTGCGCCTGCTTGACGGCGATGCGGTAGTGCTCGGGGTCGATGCGCATCAGCAGATCGCCTTTCTTCACCAGTTGGTTGTCACGCACCGGCACTTCGACCACTTCGCCGGTGACGTCGGCGGCGACGTTGATGATATCGGCACGCACGCGACCATCGCGGGTCCACGGCGTGTTCATGTAGTGCTCCCACAGCGTGCGGCCGATCCACAGCGCCAGGGCCAACACCAGCAGGGTCGCGAGCAGGCTGAAAAACTTTTTCATCAAGATGTTCTCAACGGTAGACAGTCAGCGCCATCGCGCCGAACAGACAGGTAAACAGGCTCAGACGCAGCAGCGCCGGGTGCCAGAAAAAACGGTACAGGTCGAACCCCGAGAGGAAGCGGTCAACTGCCCAGGCCAGTCCCGCAGCAATGAAAAACATCAGGGTCATGGTCGGCATGTACACGCCGTGGAAGGCGATTTCACGAGGCATGGGCGAGTCCTTCGGGCCGGGCAGAAGCGAATTGGGCGAGGGGTGATTGCGGGTCGAGCAGCGAGGTGCGGATGAAGTGCAGGTAGCTTTTCACCCGGCGCAACGCCGAGGTATCGAAGTGCGGCGCGAACGGCTCATCGGTGGCGGCAACGCGGCTGATCGCATGATCGACGGCCACCAGTGCGCGTTCGAGATTGCTCGCGTTCGGCTGCAAAAACAGGCGCACCAACGCGCGCCCCATCACGCGGATTGCCTGGCGCCACGGCTGCGATTCGGCATACGCCGGGTGCACCGGCAGGATCGCCTGTTCCTTGCGCAATTCGATGATCGCGTGGCCGACTTCGAGCACCACGAACATCCAGCGCAGCAGACTCTTCTGCACCTTCGGTTGCCCTGCCGCGAGGCCATAGGCCTGATGCAGCAGATCGCGGGTGCGGCTCTCGAAACGCGAGGCCAGGCCCTTGAGTTTGCCGCTGATCGCATAGACCACTTGCCCGCGCAGATCCTGCTCCAGGCGCTGCCACAGCCAGCGACTGTTCGGCGGCAGAATGATCGCTCCCGCTGCGGCACAGACGAGCATGCCCATGACCATGGCGATGTAGTCGTTGATGAAGGTGTAGGGGTTGTAAATCGTGAGGTTGTCCGGCACTGAACCGGTGCTGAAAAAGATCAACAACCCGAGGCCGACACCGGCGTATTGCGGTCGTGAAGCGAGGAACGAACCGAGCACGATCACCGGCGCGAGCATCACGCAGAGCAAGGGGAAACCGTCGATCAACGGGAAGATGAAAAACATCTCGACGAAGCCGATCAGTGCGCCGAGAAACGTGCCGCAGGCCATTTGAAAGGCCATGCGTTTGGGGTTCGGTGTGGCGGCGGAAAGGCCGACGGTGGCGGCGGCGATCAGGGTCATGGTCGCCCCGCTCGGCCACGCGGTGGCCACCCAATAACTGCCCAACACAATCAGGATGAACGAGGCACGAATTCCCGACGCGGCTGCGGCCCACCAGTTGGTTTGCGGGATGAAGGGCTCGTCCCAGCGCTCGCGTTCGTGGCGGTGCTCGGCCAGGGACGCGTGGGTCTGTGCATAGCTGTGCAGGTCATCGACGAAGCGGTAGAGCAATTCGTAGGCGGTGTGGAAATCCAGTTGTTCGGCTTCGCTCGGAGCCGTGTCCTGAAAGATCCCGCGCAGGGTTCGGACAAGTGCCGGCAGACCTTCCTTGTAGGTGGCCAACGCGGTCGCCAAACGTGCCGCATCGGGGCTGGTCAGGGCGCGACCGCTGAAGCTGTCGAGCACTTCGGCGAGGTCCTGCAAGCCCGGTTTGATCGCTGCCACGACATGCTCTTCGCCATTGCCGCGCAGGCGTTCAAGCAACTGATGCAAGGCGTTGAAGCGCGTGGTGATGCCCATGAACTCACTGTTCAAACGACTCAAACGACCGTTGCGCCGGCGCATGTGCGGGTCTTCGAACACGGTCACGCTGCGCAGCCCTTCCAGGCCGACGGCTTCGGCAATGAAGCGCACGTTGCTGGCTTCGAACGCCTCGGCTTTGCTGCGCCCGCGCAAGCCATCGGTGACGAACAGGGCGAACACACCGAAGCGCTGATACAAAGCGTTGCGCATCGCCGCACTGGCGGTCTGCGGCAGAATCGCCGCGCTGATCAGCGTCGAACAGAGAATCCCCAGCGAGATTTCCAGAACCCGCCATACCGCCGCCATAAAGGCGCCGTCCGGGTGCGCCAGCGCCGGCAGACCGACCATCGCTGCGGTGTAACCGGCGAGAACAAAACCATACGCGCGAAAGTTACGGCAACGTGCGGCACCGGCCGAGCAGATGCCGACCCAGATCGCCAGCGAGCCGAGAAACAGCTCCGTGTTCTGCGCGAACAAAGCGATCAGCGTGACCATCATCGCCGACCCGGCCAGCGTGCCGAGCAAGCGATAGAAACTCTTGGCGAACACCTGACCGCTCTGCGGCTGCATGACGATAAACACCGTGATCATCGCCGTACGCGGTTGCGGAAGTTCCAGACGCATCGCCAGCCACAGGGTGAGAAAAGCGGCGAGCAACACCTTGAAGATATACACCCAGGTCACACCATCGCTGCGTGCCCAGTCGAAAAAACCGCGACGCCATTCCAGGGAGTGGAGCCAGCGAAGAGGGGCGGGCAAGGAGGTCATTGAAAATACTCACGCATGCAATGCGGACTCGGAACCTGTGGGAGCGAGCCTGCTCGCGAAAGCGGCGTGTCAGGCAACAGGTTCATTGACTGATACGCCCTCTTCGCGAGCAGGCTCGCTCCCACAATGGATGCTGTGTTCACCGCAGCAGCGCCGGGGTTTTCGGGGCTTGGGTCTGCTCGGCAGTCGGCACGTCATCACCGGCACCGAGGCCGCCCCCCAGGGCAGTCACCAGCTCGGCATGCGCACTCAACCGCGCCGCCTGGACCTGCTGCTGCACTTGCTGCTGTTTGAACAGCAAGGTCTGCGCATTCAGCACATTGAGGTAATCGGTGAGGCCGCGTTGGTAGGCGATCATCGCGATGTCGTAAGTCTTCTGCGCTGCGGCCACGGATTCGGCAGCGAATTCCTGCTGCTTGTCCATCGACTCGCGGCGGATCAACTGATCGGAAATGTTCTTCAGCGCGTTGATCAGGGTCTGGTTGTAGTGCGCCACAGCGATGTCATAACCGGCCGCCGCTTCGCCCAATTCGCTACGCAGTCGACCGCCGTCGAAGATCGGCAACGAGATCGCCGGGCCAACGTTGTAGTTGAGTTTCTTGCCGGTCAGAAACTCCAGCGCGCCGCCGCCCGTGGCCATGTAGCCGAGGCTGCCGACCAGATCGACGTTGGGGTAGAAACCGCCGTGGGCGACATCGATGCCGCGCGCCTGCGCCGCCACTTGCCAGCGACTGGCGACCACGTCCGGACGCTGGCCGAGCAGTTCGGCGGGCAATGCCGAGGGCAACTTCAACGGTGCCGCGAGGGACAGCGTCGGCCGTTGCAGTTGCGCAGCGGCGCCCGGGCCTTTACCGGCCAGCGCAGCAATCTGGTTGCGGCTCAGGGCAATTTCCTCGTCCAGCGCATCGAGTTGGCGATGGGTTTCCGGCAACGGCGTTTCGGCCTGGCTGACTTCGAAGTGCGTGCCGATCCCGCCGCTCAGGCGTTTCTGCGCCAGATCGAGAATCTGCTGTTGCTGTTTGAGCATTGCGGCAACGATGTCGCGCTGGGCGTAATGCAGCGACAGTTCGATGTAGGCGCGCACGATGTTGTTCTGCAGTTCCAGCTGCGCCAGTCGCGCCTCGGCCACACTCACATGGGCCAGATCCACCGCGCGTTCACTGGCATTGCGCTCGCGGCCCCAGAGGTCGAGGGCGTAACTGAAGCCGAGCGCGGCGTTGTTGTCCCACGTGGTGGTGTTGGCCAGATCGCCGGGGCCGTAGAACTGATCGGTCGGCCAGTTGTGGCGCTTGAGGGTCGACTCGGCATTGATCTGCAACGCCTCAGCCGCTTCGGCAACACCGGCCATAGCCTTGGCCTGACGCACCCGCGCAGCGGCCATGGCCATGCTCGGGCTGCCTTGCACGGCGAGGTCGATCCAGCGATCAAGTTGCGCGTCACCAAACGCCTGCCACCATTGGGCGCTGGGCCAGTGGGCGTCTTTGGCGGCCTCGCCAATGGCCGCGTCAGTGGCCAGTGAATCGGCCGCGAGTGCCTCGCCGTGAGGGGCAATGCCTTGAGTTGAGATGCAGCCGCCGAGAGCCAGGGTTAAAGCCAGAACACTGAGCGGCAAAAGCGCTCTGTTGATGCGACGCGGCACAGCTGCGAATTCCTGAGAAAGGGATCAATCGAGGGACTTGTGTAGGAGCTGCCTCTGCGGCGATAAGCTGGGATTTCTGTGAATCTTTGTTACGGTTAACGAGATAATCCCTTGGTCGGGGGTCTCAGCCCCTGAAACTTCGTGTCACAATTTGCCATCTCCCTTGAGAGCACCCCATGGACACTTTGCAAAACATGCGCGCCTTCAGTTGTGTTGCCGAAGCGGGCAGCTTCACCGCCGCCGCCGTGCAACTGGACACCACCACCGCCAACGTATCGCGCGCGGTCTCCAACCTCGAAGCCCATCTGCAAACCCGTCTGCTCAATCGCACGACCCGGCGCATCGCCCTGACCGAGGCCGGCAAACGCTACCTGCTGCGCTGCGAACAGATCCTCGCCTACGTCGAAGAAGCCGAAGCGGAAGCCAGCGACGCCCACGCGCGCCCGGCCGGCCAACTGAAAGTGCACACCATGACCGGCATCGGTCAGCACTTCGTCATCGACGCCATCGCCCGCTACCGCAAGACCCACCCCGACGTGACCTTCGACCTGACCCTGGCCAACCGCGTGCCGGACCTGCTCGACGAGGGCTACGACGTGTCCATCGTGCTGGCCAGCGAACTGCCCGATTCCGGCTTCGTCTCGCAGCGCCTGGGCATCACCTACAGCATCGTCTGCGCCTCGCCGGCCTACGTAAAAGCCAACGGCGCCGCACAGAAACCCAGCGACCTGCTCAACCACGCCTGCCTGCGCCTCGTCAGCCCGGTGATCCCCCTGGAAAAATGGGCCTTCGACGGCCCGGACGGCCAGGAGACGGTCACCATCAACAGCTCGCCGTTCCTGGTGAACTCCGCCGACGCCATGAAAACCGCCATCACCAGCGGCATGGGCGTCGGCGTGCTGCCGGTCTACGCCGCCATCGAAGGCCTGCGCAACGGCACCCTGGTACGGGTGATGCCGAACTACCGCTCGCAGGAACTCAACCTCTACGCGATCTACCCGTCTCGGCAGTACCTGGATGCGAAGATCAAAACCTGGGTGGAATATTTGCGCGGATCGTTGCCGGAGATATTGGCGGCGCATCAGGCGGAACTGGTTGCTTATGAATTGACCGGGAGTTTGGCAGGTGTCCGCGTCGCCACCTGAGTTTTAAACACTCGCAGGTTTCGTGCAGGAGCTGACGAGTGCAACGAGCCTGCGATCCTTTGATTTTGCTGTTTAAAAATCAAAAGATCGCAGCCTACGGCAGCTCCTACATCGCGTTGTTTACGGGGAAGTTTCCGACAGGTTTTGTAGGTTGTCCGTCGGAAGTGCGCTGGCTAGGATCTGACGGTTGCTGACGAATCAGCGACCGGACTTGGTCGTCCGGGTTTAGAATGGCGCACATTTTTAAGCATGCTTAATGGCGAGCTGTGCGTGGGAGGGCCTCGGCCCTGCCGGGTTTCCATTCCCTGGTCGACCAACCCGCGTACGGTTCGCCACCCGATTGCTTGGTCGCAGTCAGTGGCGAACTCCACTTCCCGAATGGAGTTTCACCATGTTCAAACCCACACCCAATCCCCCCGAATCCGAAAGCACCTCTCCCTACCAATCCCCCGACTCAACGAAACTCCACGACGCCGCCGAGCGTGCGCTGGATCACTACCTCAAACCGGCCACCACCGCGCAGCAAAGCCACAAACCCAGCACCATGTTCCAGGTCGCCCCGGACCAGGACAACGAAAGCCTGCTGGCCCACGCCTGCGAATCCCTCGCCTCGGCGAGCATCATGAGCAGCGACATCGCCGCCCACGTCGACAGCCCACAGCGGCACACCATACTGGCCATCCAGCAGGTGATCATGCTCGCGGAACTGGCGGTGAACCGCGTGCTGGATAACTACGAAATCCACCAGCCCCCGTCACACAATTGAACCTCTGTGGGAGCGAGCCTGCTCGCGAAGGCTTCGGCACATTCAACATTCGGGTGTCAGATAAACCGCTTTCGCGAGCAGGCTCGCTCCCACAATTCTGGATCGTGTACATCAGCAAGATAGGAGTCGGCTGTCAGGCCGCCTTCGCTGGCAAGCCAGCTCCCACAGGGACGGGGTGAATCTGGCAGAGAGAGGTTGGCAGTGGAGACGCTTTCTCGAGCAGGCTCGCTCCCACAGTTTGAATCGAGTACATCAGCGAGAAACTGGTCGGCTGTCAGGCCGCCTTCGCGAGCAGGCTCACTCCTACAAAAGCAAAGGCAAAGCATCGCAGCTGCCCGCGGCGAAGCCGCCCCACTCAACAATGAGCGCAAGCTCGAGTGCTTTTGATCTTGATCCACCGGCGACGTCGGAAGGCTGAGCGGAGGGATTGATCCGGGCGTGGGAGCGCAGCGACCGTCTGGCGCAGCCAGACACAGCGGAAGGAGGTGCAGCGAAGCAAACCGGAGCCGCTGCGCCCGGATCAGTCCCGGAGCGAAGGAACCCGAGCCTGCGAGGGCCGAACGTAGGAGCAAGCCTTTTGGGTTACCTTTTTGGCGTTTGAAAAAGGTGACCCGCCGTAAGGGCGGAACCGTAATCCGCAACACCCGCAGAAACGGATATACACCCAAAACCCCAAGAGCTTGGTCGGCCCAGAGGCCGCCAAGACAACCCGAGCGAGAAAATGTTAGCGTGCTTGCAATCAAGCCCCGACGAGCCCAAGCCCAATGAAAAAAACAGTCCTGGCCTTCAGCCGCATCACCCCGCCCATGATCGAACGCCTGCAAGAAGAATTCGACGTCATCGTCCCCAACCCCAAGACCGGTGACATCAACGCCCAGTTCAACGAAGCCCTGCCCCACGCCCACGGCCTCATCGGCGTCGGCCGCAAACTCGGCCGCGCACAACTGGAAAGCGCAACCAGACTCGAAGTGGTCTCGAGCGTCTCGGTCGGCTACGACAACTACGACCTCGACTACTTCAACGAACGCGGGATCATGCTCACCAACACCCCCGACGTGCTCACCGAAAGCACCGCCGACCTCGCCTTCGCCCTGATCATGAGCAGCGCCCGCCGCGTCGCCGAACTCGACGCCTGGACCAAGGCCGGGCAATGGCAGGCCAGCGTAGGCGCCCCGCTGTTCGGCAGTGATGTGCACGGCAAGACCCTCGGCATCGTCGGCATGGGCAACATTGGCGCCGCCGTCGCCCGCCGTGGTCGCTTCGGCTTCAACATGCCAATCATCTACAGCGGCAACAGCCGCAAGACCGAACTGGAACAGGAGCTCGGCGCACAGTTCCGCAGCCTCGATGAGCTGCTGGCCGAAGCCGATTTTGTCTGCCTGGTAGTGCCGTTGAGCGACAAGACCCGCCACCTGATCAGCCATCGCGAACTGGCGCTGATGAAGCCGAGCGCGATCCTGGTCAACATCTCGCGCGGCCCGGTGGTCGACGAACCGGCACTCATCGAAGCTCTGCAAAACAACCGCATCCGTGGCGCCGGCCTGGACGTCTACGAAAAAGAACCGCTGGCCGAATCGCCGCTGTTCCAGTTGAAAAACGCCGTGACCCTGCCGCACATCGGCTCGGCCACCACCGAGACCCGCGAAGCCATGGCCAACCGCGCACTGGCCAACCTGCGCAGCGCCCTGCTCGGCGAACGGCCGCAGGATCTGGTCAACCCGCAAGTCTGGCGCGGTTGAAAAAAAGGGCCAGCGCAACATTGCGCTGGCCCTCACCTTACATAACTTGCAACCGAACAAAAACGCCGGACCAAGTAACAGCAATATAAGCTCTCGCAACTTATCAACTTATTGATTAATTGCCATGGAGAGCCAATCCCGTGAACACCCTGACCACCGACAAACTCATCCGTTACAGCAAAGTCATCTTGATGGCTTATATAAGTTTCTTTGGCCTGCTGGTAATGATTCACAACTTCACTGACTATGAGTCCAACTACACTTACGTTGCACATATCCTGAGTATGGACACCACCAATGCCAGTGAAAATATCATGTACCGCGCGATCGATTCGCCGATGATCCATCACCGGATCTACTGGTTCATCATCACCATGGAAGTCATCTATACCGTGCTCTGCCTGATCGGTATTTACCAGTTGTATCGCTACATCGATGCATCGCCAGCGGCATTCCATGAAGCCAAGAAGTTTTCAATCATGGGCATATTGGTCGCCATCTTCATCTACTACGTATGCCTGCAAACGGTCGGCGTCGAGTGGTTCGACATGGACACTTCGCAATCCTGGAATGCCAAGGACTGGGCGCGACATATTGTCGACTTCATCTTCCCGGTGATGATCTACATCACTTTGAAAGTTGAGCGCTGAAACCCAGCGCTCGCTTTATCAAGCCAACTTCCCTTGACCCGCAGACAACAGCACTTTCGGTTTACGAAACACCAGCACGTTGCCCAGCATCACCAACACCAGCCCGACCAGCGCCGGTGCGGTCCATTGATAACCTTCGGCAAACGCCGACACGTTCAACGCCACCACCGGGAACAGCACCGTGCAGTAAGCCGCTCGCTCCGGGCCCATGCGCCCGACCAGCGTGAGATATGCAGTGAAGCCGATCACCGAGCCGGGAATCACCAGATACAACAGCGCCCCGACATAACGCGGCGACCAATCCATGTCGAAGGGTATGCCCTTGATCAGACACCACACCGTCAGCATCGCCGCGCCGTAGGCCATGCCCCAGGCGTTGGTGGTCAGCGGTCGCAATCCCGCTTTCTGTTGCAGACTCGAGAGCATATTGCCGGCTGAAAAACACAAGGTGCCGCACAACGCCAACCCAAGGCCGAGCAGGGTTTGCGGGCTGGCTTGATGCCCGGCCAGCTCCGGCCAGAACAACAGCCCCAGACCCGACAGCCCCAACGCACCGCCGAGCAACACATTGCGCGCAATGCGCTGGCCGAAGAACACCCGCGCATTCAAGGCGTTCCACAACGTTGCCGTAGAAAACACCACCGCCACCAGACCGCTTGGAATCCACTGACTGGCGGTCAGAAAACACATGAAGTTCACGCAGAACAGACATAACCCTTGAGCCACACAAATCAAATGCCCACGGCGGTTCATCGGTTGCAGGCGTCGGCTGAGCAGCAACAACGCAAATAACACCAACGTGGCGAGGCCGAAGCGATAGACAATCGACACCGGGATTTCGACCACGCCCAATTGCCATTTCAAGGCAATCCACGTGGTGCCCCAGATCAGCACGGTCAGCAAGTACAACGACAGGTTCATGGCACACACTCCTTAAACAGGCCTTGAGTGTCTGCCTCGGGCAGCCTTCGTCGCTTGCACAATCTTGCGCTTTTGTCTGGCGGCAGGCTGGCAGGGCGGCGTCTACGGAGTAGGATGCAAGGCGTTGGAGATAACCGAACATGGCCGCTATCGATACCCTGCAAGTCTTTCAAGCCCTCAACCGCTCGCCGAATGCACGCCTTGTGCACAGCGCCGAGCTCGGTGACGGCATGTCTGCGGCTTTGTGGACCAACCACCACGATGCCCAGGAATACGAAGCGCCAAGTCATCACACGCTGTCGTGCTACGTCGCCGGCGGCACCGGCACATTCCGTCGTGGCCAGCCGGGCCGCAAAGGCGGGCCGGACAAGCTGTGCATCCTGCCGGCCGATCACGAATCGGGCTGGGTGATCAATGGCGATATCCGTCTGGCGCACCTGTATTTCAGCGCCGAACAATTCGCCCTCGGTTGCGTCACTTTGCTCGATCGCGAACCGCGCGAGATGCAATTACGCGAGCAGACCTTTCTCGACGATCCGCAGCAGGCGCAGCGCTTCCGGCAATTGCTGAATCTGAACTGGCAAGAGCCGGCCGAGCGCTTGCTGACCAGCAGCCTCGCCCATGAATTGATCAGCCACACCTTGCTCAGCCAGGTGGGTGCGCGACAGGGCTTACGCTTGAAGGGCGGACTCGCACCGCACCAGCGCCGACAACTGGTGGAGTTCATCGACAATCAGTTGGCTGAGCCGATCAGCCTCGGGCAACTGGCCGGGCTGTGCGCACTGTCGGAATATCACTTTGCGCGGATGTTTCGCCTGAGCTTCGGCCTGCCGCCGCATCAATATGTGCTGGCGCGGCGCTTGAGCCGGGCACGGGAATTGTTGCGCGGCACGGCGCTGCCCTTGGGGGAGATTGCGCTGGCGTGCGGGTTTGCCAGTGCGAGTCATTTCACCAACCGGTTCAGGCAGGTTTTGGGTGGGACGCCGGGCGAGTATCGGCAGGCGTTATTGCGGTAACCCCATTCCCCTCACCCCAGCCCTCTCCCAGAGGGAGAGGGGGCCGACCGAGGTGTCTTGCGGTGTACATCGACCTGAAAAATCGCATCGATTATGGATTCCAAGCATTACTTTCAGGTCGGTGTATCTCTCGAATATCCCACGGTCAGTCCCCTCTCCCTCCGGGAGAGGGCTAGGGTGAGGGGCTTTTGATCTTGCCTCAAAACTCCAGAGTGCTGGAAAGCGAAACCTGCCGCGAATCCCCCATCGACACAAAGAAGCGGCTCGCCGACGAGGTGTAATAGGTGCGATCAAACAGGTTCTTCACGTTCAACTGAAACTTGACCTTCTGCCCCTCAACCGTGGTGTCGTAAGTGGCAAACGCATCCGCCACGGTGTAGCTCGGCAGATCGAAATCGTTCACCGCGTTGCCGGCACGCTCGCCGACGTACCGCGCGCCCGTCCCGACACGCAGTTGGTCGCCGCCAAACACATTGCCGAAGTCATACACCGCCGACAGCGAGCCGGAATTCTTCGCTACGTTTTGCAGGCGCTTGCCTTTGTATTCCGGGTCTTCGGTGACTTCGGCATCGGTGTAGGCGTAGCTGCCGATCAGGTTCCAGTGCTCGCTGAGTTGCCCGCTCAGGTCGACTTCCAACCCACGGGAACGCACCTCGCCAGCGGCGCTGTAGATCGTCGTCGGACCTTCGGAGTTGGCCACCAGCACGTTGCGTTTCTTGATGTCGAACAACGCGATATTGCCGGTGATGCTGCCGGGCATATCCAGCCGCGCACCCAGCTCCCACGACTTGGCTTCCTCCGGCGCGATGCTGCCGTCGAGCACGGTACTGCTGCCGCTCAGCGGGGCGATGGTCGAGTTGGGTTTGAACGATTCGGTGTAGCTGCCGTAGAACGACAGCGCGTCGGTGTAGCGATACACCAGCCCTGCGCGCGGCACCCACTTCTGCCCATTGCTGTCGGTATTGGCCTTGAACGGCACGCCTTTGCCGGCGTACTGGTCGTACTCCTGAAAACGTCCGCCAGCGACCAGAATCCACTGCTCGTTGAGGTGAATCGAATCCTGCAGGAACAGCGAATCGCTGCGCAGTTTGTCGGTCTGCGCGCTGTCGGGCGCACTCACCGTAGTGCCCATCACTTCGCGGCCATAAACCGGATTGAGGTAGCTGAACGTGGTCAGGCTTTTCTGCCGGATCAGATCCTCGCGGTAGATCTTGCGATATTCGTCGTCGACGCCGAACACCAGATCATTCTGCATGCCCAGCACATTCACTTTGCCTTCGAGGCTAGCGGTGGTGAAACGATCGGTGCTGATCGCGTTTTGCGTGCCGTCCATGCTGCGCGTCAGTGTGCCTTTGTTGGTGTCGATCGCTGTCACGCGCACCTGGCTGGCGTCGTAGGTTTCACGGTTCCAGCTGTAGCCGAAGTGAGCTTTCCAGTCGTCGTTGAGTTCATGGTCGGCTTCGAAATGGTAGAGATCCGAACGCCCTTCCATGTCGTTGAACGGCTCATCGAGACGCTGCTTGCGCGAGATATCCAGCGGATGATTTGTGCGCGGATCGATCAGCGTGCCACGGTCGAACGGGGTGAGAAATTCGCGGTGCTCGTAGGCGAACAACAGCTTGGTGCGCTCGCCATACCAGGCCAGCGATGGTGCGATCAGCGTCTCGCGGTGAGTGCCGAAGTTGCGCCAGTAATCTTCGTCTTCATGATCAACAACCATGCGATAGGCGAAGCCGGAATCGCCCAGCGCACCGGTGCTGTCGAAGGCGCCGCCGCTGCCGTTCTTGCCGTCACCGTAGGTCGAACCGCGCACGGTCACGGCGTTGTACTGGGTCAGTTCCGGCTTCTTGCTGACCAGGTTGACCACGCCACCCGGATCCTGAATCCCATAGAGCAACGAGGCCGGGCCCTTGAGCACTTCGACGCGATCCACAGTCGCGTTCATGCCACGGCCCTGCACCAGCGGCATGCCGTCGCGCATGATCGAGCCGTTGCGGTTGTCGCCGAAGCCGCGAGTCATCACCGAATCCTGCGTACTGCCCAAGGTGTTGCCCTGGGTGATGCCGCTGACATTGGCCAGCGCGTCGTCGAGATTGCGCGGCGCCTGATCGCGAATGACCTGCGCCGGGATGACATTGACCGTCTGTGGGATTTCTTGCAGCGACGCCGATGAGCGCATCACCGAACTGGTTTCCGGTGGTTGATAACTCATCGATTCGTCGCGCGTGGACGTGATGGTGGTGGCGCCGAGATTGAGCGCGCCTGCGGTCGGCATCGGCTCAAGCGCCAGGGTATGACTGTCGGTGCGGCGGAAGCTCAGGCCGGAGTTGCCGAGCAGGCGTTGCAGGGCCTGTTCGGCGCTCATCTGGCCGTTGACTGCCGGAGCATTGAGGCCGTACGGCGCTTCGTCGGTGTAGACCACGCTCTGCCCGGTCAGACGGCTGAAGTCGCTCAGGGCCTGCGGCAACGGTTTGGCGGCGAGGGCAAAATTGAATTGCTGTTGCGCCTGATTGCTCACCGCTTCTGCCGCCAGCGCGATACTCATCGGCAGCAATGCCAACGCGGAAAAACTCAGCGCTGACATGCCCAACCACTGTTTGACCGAACCGGATTTTGCCCTGGACTTCATTGCTCAATGACCTGTGTAGAACCGCAACGGATGCGAATGGCTCGCAGTTTCAGTCACTACACGGATGGGGCTCGGGGTTACCTCACCTTTAATTTGAAAATATTTTTCGGGGAATTTGTTGCCTGGGCTGACGCCTTCGCGGGCAGGCCCGCTCCCACCTTTGGAATGCGTTCCCTGTGGGAGCGAGCCTGCTCGCGAAGAGGCCGGCAGCCTCAGCGCAGAATAATCAGCTGCCCCAACACCCGATGCTGCTCAAACCCCAACACCCCCTGCAACGAATTGAGCACCGCCTGCGGGTCCTTGCTCGGAAAGATGCCGCTGACCTTGCGCGCCGCCAGCTCATCGTTGAGCAGCACAATCCGCCCCGGGTAATAGCGGCGTAGATCCTCTACCACATCGGCCAGCGTGGTCTTGTAGTAAGTCAGCCAACCCTGACGCCAGGCCAGTTGCGCTTCACTGTCCACGGCATGCAGTTTTTCCGCAGTGCCGTCGGCATAAGCAACTTGCTGACCAGCAGTCAGAATCTGTTGTTGACCGTGCTCGTCCGCCGTCACCGCGACACGTCCGGACAACACCGTCACTTGCGCGCCGTGGAGTTGCCGGCGCACTTCGAACTGCGTGCCCAGCACCCGCGCCTCACCCTGCTCCGCCGCCACCACAAACGGATCGCCGGTGTGAGTGACGCTGAAGAAAGCAGCGCCTCTGATCAATTTCACGCGGCGCTGACCATGGCTGAAATCCACAACAATCGCGCTATCGGCATCCAGCGTCACTTGCGACTGATCGGCCAGTGTCACCGTGCGAACTTCCCCAGGCGCCGAGACGTGATCGGCGCGCAGATCATCGAGCCAGCGCTGCGCTTGCCACCCCGTGCCGAGGCTGATCATCAACAGCAGACACGCCGCCAGCGCCAGCCCGCCCGACCAATGCAAAATCGGCGAGCGTCGCGGGGCGTCCATCGCCTGCAGATAACCTTGCAGCGCGAGCGCATCTTCATCGGCCAACGTGCGCGCCGGGCCCTCACTGAGTTCCCAGATCACCTGCGCCTGCGCATACGCTTGGGCATGGGCGGGATCGGCGCGCAGCCATTGGCTGAAGGTGAGTTGATCGCCAGTGCTCGGGCGGTCATGCAACAGGCTCAGCCAGGCCAGCGCGGCCTGCTCCTGGGCCGGTGTCGGTGTGATCGGGTTGGATGGCTTCACGGTGCTTTCCCTGGCAGACGTGGCGCGGGATCGCGCAGGCTGGCCTTGCAGGCCTCGAGGGCGCGCATCATATGTTTTTCCACGGCACTTTGGGACAGGCCCATGGCCTTGGCGATGTCGGCGTACTTGCGCCCATGAATGCGATTGAGCAGAAAAATCTGCCGGGTGCGCTCGGGCAAGGCGCGCAACGCGGCTTCGACATGGCGCAGATCGTTGCCGGCTTCGAGGGCGGCCTGGGGTTCGCTGCCATGGCTGTCGGGTTCGTCCGGCTGCCAGCCTTCGTTGACCCGCGTGCGCGTGCCTTCACTGCGCAAATGATCGATGGCGATGTTGCCGGCGCAGCGCAGCAGATAAGTGCTGAGCTCTTCGACCTGGACCAGCGGCCGCCGCCAGAAGCGCAAAAACAGATCCTGGACCAAGTCCGCCGCCGTCGCCCGACAACCGACGCGCCGGTTCACCAGCGCCTCCATTTGCGCACGCTGGGACAGAAACACCTGAAGAAAATGCGCACGCGCGCCACGCGCTTCATCGTCACGCGATTCCGGTGGCAGACCGATCAGCACTTCAGCACTGCGCCCAGGCGGCGACCGGGCTCGCCAGCAGGCTCAACCCGGCCAGTACCATGGCCAGACGCGGGCGATACGGCAGCAACAGCACCAATGCCAAAGCGCTGAGCATCAGCACCGCGAACCAGTCGACCAGACCGAAACTCCAACCACTGGCCGCGACCGCTGCCCACAGCGAAAGCGTCAGCAACAGCCATCCCGCCAACGCCAGACCCTGACGGCGGCGTGTCGACGGTTTGGCGCCGAGCAATTCGGCGTGATGACGTGGCATCGACAGGCACAACGCGGTGAAGCCGGCATAGGTGAGCAACAGGGCCAGCAGCATCAGTTGGCCCCCTGTTCGACTGTGATCGAGCGAGGCGAAGGACTTACTTTGCGAACGCTGACGGAGTCGCCCGAACGCTGCATCTTGCGCGCAGCCCAGCCGAGAAAAAGCCCCATCGCCAGACACGTCAGATCAAATCCGGCCAGTGCCCAGTCGCGCTGCATCAGGCTGGCGCCAAGATTCCACGGCGTGGTCAGCGCATTGATCAGCGGCACCGCGATAAACAGCGCAGCGCCGAGCGTCAGCTGTTCGATCCACGCCTTGCGCCCCGGACGCAACACCGCATGCACCACGCTCAACCCCCAAGCCATGAAAAACGCATTCACTTCCCAATCGGCCCGCCCCGCCAGACTCACCGGCAACAGTCGATTGGCCAAAAAGAACACCGCCACCGCCGACACCAGCCCGGCCATGCTGGCGATATTCAACACCTCAACCAGGCGCAATTCGAGGGGCAGCGCCGCGCTTTTCACGTGCTTGAGCTGCCGCTTGCCGAGCCAGATCACCAGCCCGGTGCCGATCATTGCCGTGCCGGCCAATCCGCAAATGAAATACAGCCAGCGCAACAGCGGCCCGGCGAAATGGCCCATGTGCAAACCATAAAACGCGCCACCCACCGCCATCGCCATGGGTTGATCGGGTGTACTGCTCAGAAGCTGTCCGGTGACGCCATTGAACGTCACCGCGCGGCCGAAATCATGCACCACCCGATCGCCCGCGCGGGACAGCACCACCGTGGCACTGGCATCGCCCGGGTTGCTCACCGACAGGCGCGCGGTATGGCCACCCGACCACTGCTCGCTGGCCTTGGCCAGTAGCGGCGCCATGGCGGTCAGCGGTGCGGCGACATCGGCGCGCTCGGGCGTCTTCGAGGCGGGAAAGACTTCGTCGTAGAACTTGCGCACGTCGCTGCCGTAAGAGGCGACGATGCTCGCCGGCATGACCATCGACATGAAAATCACCAGACTGCTGTAAGTGATCATCAAATGAAACGGCAGCACCAGCACGCCCACGGCGTTATGCCCGTCGAGCCAGGAACGCTGGCCCTTGCGCGGGCGGAAGGTGAAGAAGTCCTTGAAGATTTTCTTGTGGGTGATGATGCCGCTGATCAACGCAACGAACATCACCATCGCGGCGAGGGTCGCCAGCCAGCGCCCCCACGGGTAAGGCATCTGCAACTGGAAGTGGAAACGGTAAAAGAACTCGCCGCCCATGCTTTCGCGGCCCTGCACCTCGGCCCCGGTCTGAGCGTCGAGAGTTCGGGATTCGAAGCGGCCGCGCTCGCCGGGTTTGCCCGGCGCCTGCTGCCAGCGTACCTTCAGACCGGGGTCGCGGGCATCGGGCAAATCGATCAGCCAGCGCGAGGCACCGGCGGCGTGTTGCTGCAGATAATCTTGCGCCAGTGCCAGGCTCGCTTCGCTATCAAGCGAATGTGCAGCGATCTCCGGCTGCATCCAGTGGCTGATTTCATCTTTGAAATAAGCGAGCGTGCCGGTGAGAAAAATCGCGAACAGCAACCAGCCGAACACCAGCCCGGCCCAGGTGTGCAGCCAGGCCATCGCCTGCCGGAACCCTTCCTTCATGCCAGCCCCAGACCGCGAGCGGCACCGGAAACGGTGGCGAGAATCACGCTCGGCACCAACAGGCCGACCCACGCCGACCACGCGCTGCGGCAGGCAAAGCACCAGAGCACTGCGACCAGATAGACCAGAAAGGACACGGTCATGCCAGTGACCACCGCTTCGGCGCGGTTCAGCGGCAGCCACAACGTCAGGGTGACACTGGCCAGCGCCGCGACCAGATAGCCGCCGAAAATCGCCGCCAGCACTCGCGAAGTGACGGCCAGACGATAGGACATGGGAAGGGTGGCGAGTTTGCCTTTCATGTTTCGACCCTGAAACGAAAAACGTTCGGCCGACAAGCCGAATCTACAGGCGAGCAATATTAATGATAAATATTCTCATACGCAAAAGCATCTGATTGCCGGACACTGTCGCCAGCCTCTACAATGCGAACCGTTCTTGTTCTCTAATGCACGTTCTCTACGCAAGTTTTGCGTCCGGAGTCATTTCGTTGCCGCCCGCCCATCCCGTCGAATCGCTCTACCACGCCCATCACAGCTGGCTCACCGGCTGGTTGCGGCGCAAGCTCGGCTGCCCCGACAGCGCGGCGGATCTGGCTCAGGACACGTTCATCAAGGTGCTGACCGCTCGCGAGCCACCGGTGATCATCGAACCGCGCGCCTTTCTCACCACTTTGGCAAAGCGCGTGCTGTTCAATCATTACCGGCGCCAGGATGTGGAACGCGCCTACCTCGAGACACTGGCGCAGATGCCGGAAATGGTCGCGCCGTCGGAAGAGCACAAAGCGATCATCCTGCAGACACTGGTCGAACTCGATGAACTGCTCGACGGCTTGCCGCGCCAGATCAAACGCGCGTTCCTGCTCGCTCAGATCGATGGTCTGACTTATCCACAGATCGCCGCAGAACTGGGTATTTCGGTGGCCACGGTCAAACGCCATTTGAACAAAGCGGCCATGCGCTGCTATTTCGCTTTATGAATCGCACCCCGGATTTCTCCGCGCAGGTCGCCGAACAGGCGGTGCACTGGCTGCTGGAAATGCAGCAGGGCACGCTGAGCCCGCGCCAACAACAGGCCTGGCAACAATGGCTGGATGCACACAGCGAACACCGCCGGGCGTGGGAACACATGCAACGGGTCAACCAGCGCCTACGCGGCGTGTCGTCGCCGTTGGCCCACGCCGCGTTGAACGGACCGAAGTCCGGCAGCCGCCGTCAGGCGCTGAAAATATTGCTGATCCTCGGTGCCGGCTCGGCGGCGACCTGGGGCCTGCGCGAGCACACGCCGCTGCCGTCGCTGCTCGCCGATTACCGTACGCCGGTCGGGCAGCGGCGCAAGATTGCCTTGGGTGGCGCCGATTCGTTGCAGCTCAATACCGCCAGCTCGGTTGATGTTGATGGTGCGCAGCGGTTGATTCGTCTGCTTGAGGGCGAAATGCTGTTGAGCGCTGCAAATCCGTTCGAAATACGCACAGCACACGGCGTGCTGAAAACCCAAGATGTGCGCCTCAATGTGCGGCAGTTTGTTGATCGCACGCAGATCGCCCTGTTTGAAGGACGTGTCGAACTCATCGCCGAGCACCGCGCGCCGATGCTACTGCCGGTCGCGCGGCAGTTGAGTTTTACGGCCAGCTCCGTCAGCGCGGCCAAACCACTGGACGCCAACAGCGGTGCGTGGACTGACGGCATGCTGGTCGCCGCTCATATGCGCCTCGGTGATTTCCTCGAAGAGCTTGGCCGCTACCGGCGCGGGCAGCTGCGGTGCGACAGCCAGGTTGCCGATTTGCTGATTTCCGGGACGTATCCACTGGATGACAGCGAGCGGATTCTCGACCTGCTGCAGATCAGTCTGCCGGTCAGAGTGAAGCGCTTTACCCGTTATTGGGTGAGCGTCGAAGCGCGGGTTTAGAAAGCAAGATCAAAAGATCGCAGCCTTCGGCGGCTCCTACAGAAGGCCGCGATCTTTTGATTCTGAAAAAATAAATGAGCCGTTTTTCAGATCTGGCGTGACAGAGAAGGAAAGCCCCCTTGATTCCACCTTCTCAGGATCATCCACATGCAGCCCACCCGTCTTACGCCACTGGCACGCAGCCTGCGCAATCTTCTGTTCGGCGCCAGCCTGAGTTTCACCGCCCTGCCCGCTGCGCTGGGCGCCGAGACCAAGGTTTATCACATCGCCCCGGCGTCGCTGGAAACCGCGCTGAACCAGTTTGGCCGTGAAGCCGGCGTACTGATTTCCTTCGGTTCACAAGTCACCAGCGGCGTGCAGAGCCGGGGTCTGGAGGGCAATTACACGACGCAACAAGGCCTCGATGCCTTGCTCGAAGGCACCGGCCTGCAAGCCCGCGCCGAAGGCGACAATGCTTTCAGCCTGCAACCGCTGGCTGACGCGGCGCTGGAGCTGGGCACGTCGACCGTAGTCGGCGACTGGCTCGGCGATGCGGCGCAGGTCAACGTCTTCGAACACCCCGGCGCGCGTGATGTGATCCGCCGCGAAGAGTTCGAACGCCAGGGCGCGACCCAGGCCCGCGATGTGCTCAACCGCATCCCCGGTGTGAATGCGCCGGAGAACAACGGCACCGGCAGCCACGACATGGCACTGAACTTCGGCATTCGTGGTTTGAATCCACGCCTAGCCGCACGCTCGACAGTATTGATGGATGGCATCCCGGTGCCTTTCGCGCCGTATGGTCAGCCGCAGTTGTCGTTCGCGCCGATCAGCATGGGCAACATGGATGCGGTGGACGTGGTGCGCGGCGGCGGCGCGGTGCGTTACGGCCCGCAGAACGTCGGCGGCGTGGTCAACTTCGTGACCCGGGCGATTCCCGACGAGCCAACGGTCAAGGGTGGTTTCCAGACTGAAACCAGCCCATCGTCGAGCCACGACGGTTTCAAGACCAGCGCCAATCTGCTGGCCGGCGGCACCAACGCCAATGGCCTCGGTGGTGCGCTGTTGTACTCCGGCACCCGTGGCGGTGACTGGCGCGAACACAGCGATACCGAGATCGACGACCTGATCCTCAAGGGCAAATATCAGCTCGACGAGGCCAACAGCTTCAACGCCATGGCCCAGTATTACGAAGGCAAGGCCGACATGCCCGGCGGTCTCAACGTCGCCGATTACGATGCCGATCCGTATCAATCGACGCGACCGAAAGACCAGTTCTGGGGGCGCCGGACGATGTTCAACTTCGGCTATCGCTATCAGGAAGATCGCCGCGAGTTCACCGCCAACACTTTCTTCACCAAAACCCTGCGCAGCGGTTATCTGGATCAGGGCACGTTTCTTTCGCTGTCGCCTCGCGAGTATTGGGTGCGTGGTCTGGAAACCCGTTTCGCCCAAGGCTTCGATCTTGGTCCGAGCAGCCACGAAGTCGGCGTCGGCTACCGCTACATCAACGAGGCCGGCCACGAACTGCGTTATCGCACGCCGATCAGCGCCAACGAATACCCGACCACCAGCAGCCGCAACGACCGCGACACTCGCGGTGGCACCGAAGCCAATGCGTTCTTCGTCGATGACCGCATCGACATCGGCAAATGGACCATCACCCCGGGCGTGCGCTACGAGATGATCGAGTCGCAACAGACCAACAACCTGACCAACGTCAAATACAAGGGCGACTACAACACCGCGCTGCCGGCGCTGAACGTGCTCTATCACCTGACCGACAGCTGGAACGTGTACGCCAATACCGAAGGCTCGTTCGGCAGCGTGCAATACAGCCAGATGCCCAACCGCGTGAGCAGCGGCGAAGTGAAGCCGGAAAAGGCCCGCACCTGGGAGCTCGGCACGCGCTACGACAACGGTGCCCTGCGCGCTGAAATCGGTGCATTCCTGATCAACTTCGATAACCAGTACGAAAGCAACCAGACCAACGATTCGGTGATCGCTCGCGGCGAAACCCGCCATCAGGGCATCGAGACCAGCGTCAATTACGCGCTCGACGACTTGAGCCCGGCGCTGGCCGGTTTCGATGTCTACGCCAGTTATGCCTATGTCGACGCAACCATCCGCGAAGACGGGCCGAACAAAGGCAACCGCGTGCCGTTTTCCTCCAAGCACAAAGGCACGATTGGCGTCGGTTATACCGAAGGGCCATGGAAGCTGAATCTGGACAGCAGCTTCCAGAGCGACCAGTTCGCCGACAACGCCAACACTTCGAAGGAAAGCGCCGATGGCAGCACCGGCAAGATCCCTGGTTACATGCTGTTCAGCAGCCGCGCCGGGTATGACTTCGGACCGCGACTGTCGGATTTGAATGTGGCGGTGGGGGTGAAGAACATCTTCAACACGCAGTACTTCACACGCTCGTTCGATGACAACAACAAGGGCAAGTACGTCGGGGAGCCACGGACGGTTTATGTGCAGACGTCGGTGGCGTTCTGACCGCAACCCATGGAGATCAAAAGCCCCTCACCCTAACCCTCTCCCAGAGGGAGAGGGGACTGACCGAGGTGTATTTACGACTTACGCTCGCCTGCAATATCGAGCCGAACGCTGGACTTGAAAACAACCGGGATAGGCTCCCTCTCCCTCGGGAGAGGGCTGGGCGGGCGGCGTTCCGATGAGGGGCTACGGTCTTAAACCCTGCGAGCAATCACCAACACCACAAACAAAAAAACGGGCCTGCATCAGCAGGCCCGTTCTCCTTTTTTGACTTGTTAAATCAGCGCATCAACTGTTGATCGCTGCCTGTTCGTTCTCGTCGAATTCTTCCGCCAACAGCTTATCGTTGGCCTTGCCGGTAAATGGCACTACAGCGGCGCGTGGCTTACCTCGCAGTTTGCCGAACAGGTGATCCAGTTTGTGCTCGAGTTTCTCGGCAGCACCGTCGATTGCCAGCTCCAGCGAATCGGCTTTGTGGGTCACGGAAATCGGTTGGTGGCCTTTTGGCCGCGCTTCCAGTTGGCAGCGCAAGTCATGGGGACCTGGTTTCTCGCCGTTCTCGTCGCTCAGGTGGACTTCGACACGGGTCAGGTCTTCTTCATAACGGTCGAGCGTGCTCTCAATAGTTGTACGTACCCACTCCTCCAGTCGCTTACTGCTTTGAATATGGTTATCGCTGTTGACTTGGATTTGCATAGTTCATCCCTTATTTCAGCTAGCTCGCTGGAGGCCTTGAAGTGAATTTCCTGACCTCCTGGTTACAACAATCGGCCCGAGCGGCGAACATTTCAACCCCTGAAAAAAGAAAAATATTCATTCGCAAAAAAAGCCGGACAACAGAGCGAGGCGCTGTTAATGTCGGGAGTTGGGTCGCCTCGCCCATTGGCAAAATCTGCTCACAATTGCCCATCATTCAGCGGGTGCAGACTGCGGAAAATCCCCGCCTCCTCCACCAGCCAGTCGTGCACAGCGCGCACGCCCGGATGGCTCAACGCCCCCGGTGCATACAGCAGCACATAGCGTTTATGGTTGGGCACCGACAAGCCGAACGGCACGATCAACGTGCCGCGCTCCAGCTCATCGTTGAGTAACGTGCGCCGGGCAATCGCCACGCCCATGCCAGCGATCGCCGCTTCGATGGTCAGGTGATTGCGATTGAAAGTGTGGCCGCGTCGCACATCGGCGCCTTCGAAGCCGATCGCATTCAAATAGAACTCCCATTCCGCATACTCGTAACTGCCACGCCAGGCGGTGATGTCGTGCAGCAACGGGAAATGCACCAGATCCGCCGGCCCGTGCAACGGCGGGCGCCCACGCAACAGGCTCGGCGCGCACACCGGAAATATCTGCTCGTCGAGCAAGGCTGTGGATAACAATCCGGGATAACTGCCATCGTTGAGGTCGATGGCCAGATCGAAATCGCCCTCATGCAGTGGCACGCTGCTGTCCTCGGCCACCAGGCGCAACTGGATATCCGGAAAGCGTTGCTGCAAGCGCGGCAGGCGCGGAGTCAGCCACTTGCCGAGAAACGACGGTATCGAACGCAACCGCAGCGTCCCGCTGATCATCCCCGCGTCCAGCCGGCGCAATTCCGCATCGATGCTGCCGTACGCTTCATTGACGGTAATCGCCAGCCGCTGCCCCTGTGCACTCAACTCAACGCCCCGCGCGCGCCGATGAAACAGTCGAAAGCCCAGGCGTTCTTCCAATTGGCGAATCTGCTGGCTGACCGCTCCCGGAGTGATGTGCAGCTCTTCGGCACAACGGGTGAACGACAGGTGCCGCGCGGCACAGGCAAACACCTGCAGCCAGACATAGGTCTGGGCATGCAATTGACGACTCATTGTTTAGTCCTGCTAAAGGCTGTCTTAGGAGGTTTCGTTGGTCACCTCGAACCGAGGCGGGCAGTATCGCCGACATTGCGCTTGTCCGACAAAAAATGGCAGCGATTCCTACTCCATTGCTTGTAAGGGTTTAGCATGGCTATCAGTGTTTTCGATCTATTCAAAGTGGGCATCGGCCCGTCCAGCTCCCATACCGTCGGTCCGATGCGTGCAGCGGCGACCTTTGCCCAGGCTCTGGTCGATCAGCATCTGCTCAATGATGTGCGACGTGTGCAGATCCGCCTGTACGGTTCGCTCTCGGCCACCGGCGTTGGCCACGCCACTGACCGCGCAACGGTCATGGGCCTGATGGGTGAGTGGCCGGACAGCATCGATCCTTCGACCATCGATCCACGCATCCAGCAACTGCGCGAAACCGGGCAACTGTTCCTCGCCGGTCAACGTGCAATTGCTTTTGACTGGCAGAGCGATCTGCTGCTGCTCGACGAGAGCCTGCCCTACCACCCCAACGCCATGTCGCTGAGCGCCTTTGGCGAAAGCGCCGAGCTGGTCACGCAAACCTATTACTCGGTGGGCGGCGGTTTCATCGTCGAAGCGGCGGAAGCCGAGTCCGGTGTGGCGCCGGCCAGTGACGTGATGTTGCCCTACGACTTTTCCAGCGCCGCCGAACTGCTCGCCCTATGCAAACAACATAATCTGCGCGTGTCGGAATTGATGATGGCCAACGAGCGCGCCTGGCGCAGCGATACCGAGATTCGCCAAGGACTGCTGCACATCTGGTCGGTGATGCGCGAATGCGTCGAACAAGGTTTGCGCCACGAAGGCATCCTGCCCGGCGGTCTGAAAGTACCGCGTCGCGCGGCAAAACTGCATCGCAGCCTGTTGGAAATCGGCAAACCGAATGTGATCAGCTCGACCCTGTCGGCGATGGAATGGGTCAACCTGTTCGCCCTTGCCGTCAACGAAGAAAACGCAGCCGGCGGGCGCATGGTCACCGCGCCGACCAATGGCGCCGCCGGGATCATTCCGGCCGTTCTGCACTACTACATGAAATTCAATCCGGATGCGTCTGACGATGACGTCGTTGCGTTCTTTCTCGCCGCAGCCGCTGTCGGGATTTTGTGCAAGAAAAACGCCTCCATCTCCGGTGCCGAGGTCGGCTGTCAGGGCGAAGTCGGTTCGGCTTGCGCCATGGCCGCCGCCGGCCTGGCCGATGTCCTTGGTGCGACACCGGAGCAACTGGAGAACGCTGCCGAAATCGGCCTGGAACACAACCTCGGCCTGACCTGCGATCCGGTCGGTGGTCTGGTGCAAGTACCGTGCATCGAGCGCAATGCCATCGCGGCGGTGAAGGCGATAAATGCCACGCAAATGGCCCTGCGCGGCGACGGCAATCACTTCATTTCCCTCGACCGGGTGATCCGCACCATGCGCGACACCGGCGCCGACATGCACGACAAGTATAAGGAAACCTCGCGGGGCGGGCTGGCGGTGAACTGGGTGGAGTGCTGATCGGCCTGACTGCACTGTCAGCGATCATCGGCTCATTCCTGCCCTGAAAACGCGCCACAAAAAACGGCGAGCCCCGAGGCTCACCGTTTTTTTCGCCGTGTTTATTGTTCGACAATTTTTCCGGCATGCCCCTTGCTATATCACCCTTGAGGCAAACGGACATTGCAAACCTCAGCGAACGAGATGCCAGTGGTCTGGTGTTGCGAACCAAATCAGATCATGGCCGGTCAACAACTGCACGTTCAATCAGGCGGTGACGCATCATGGACAACCCATTTCAAATCATTACCGATGCATTCGCGCCGGACTATCAGATCAATCTGAGCATTCAGGGCCTGGACGGCAGCATCATGCTGACCCTGTCCAACGCCGGCCGCATCGTGGCCAAGCGCATGATCAGCGCCGAACAGCGCAACGATCCCGAGCGTTTGAAAAGGCTGGTACAAAGCATCCAGTTTGGCATCGCCATCGAACAGGGTCACAGCGCCATGTCGATCCTCGAAGCCATGACCAGCGGCGCCGGGCTGACCCCGCCACCGCCACGGGTCAAAGGCCAGCCCGGCCAGGCGGCGGGCCTTTAGAGCTCGCCCTTCTCCACTTCCGGATGCTCGCTGGAGCCCGTGCCGATCTTGCGCTGCGGGTTCTCGATCTTCACCGAGGGGAACTGCGACGAGGCGTAACGCACCACCAGGATCGCAAACGCCAGCAGCAGAATGCCGCCGCACAGGTAGATGATGCCCATGTCCGGCGGGTTGTGGTGCGAGACGTTGGAGATCAGCAGGCGTGTCAGTGCAGTGATCGCCACGTAGATCAGGAAGCGCACCGGCATGTGGTTGGTCTTGAAATAAATCCCGACCATCGCGCCCAGTTCCAGATAGATGAACAGCAAGAGAATGTCATCGATCTTGATGTGCCCGACTTCGAGCATGCCGAGGAACTCCATCACCGCCGCCCACGCCGTCACCGCACCGATGGCGAACAGCGCCAGATAGTGGAAGGTTTCGACGAACAGGTTGCCCAGGGACTCGGCCAGTTGATGCACGTTACGCCGCAGTTTCTCGGCCCAGTTTATTTTCACGATGAGTTTCCTTAGCCCGTTTCGGGCGGATGATGCGTATCGCACGTGACGGTTTTGCGCGCGCGCCTTGTTGCAAAGGTTTTCATGCAGGTTCAGGGCCACGCATCATGGCGATCCGCCGCAAATCCCGCGCCGTGGCGTTTGGTCGCAGGCTCGCGGCTTTGCACAATCCCCGTGGGAGCGAGCCTGCTCGCGAATAGCAGCCACCCCGTCCCCTGACAAACGCCAAATCCGGTCTACATTGAAAAGCCACTACCCATGGCGCAGGGATTCGCTTATCCTTTTCGCTGTATATGGATACAGTAGTCGTCAAGACAACTTAACGTGAAGGCATGTGAGGTGGTGAATGGCCGTCGAAGTGGTATACCGCAGCAGCCGAGATCTGGAGCGCTTGTTCATGGATAAAGCCGAAGCTGATCGTCATGACAAAATGCTCGAACTGGCCGAATATCTGGCCGATGTGCTGCAAAAAGCCGTTCCGTCCCTGACCGAACAGCAAGTGGAAGAAGCCGGGATCTACATGGCGAAGAATCGTGATGTGTTCGCCCGGGCATTCAAGAACCAGCCCGATGCGCTGTCGGAGCTGATAAATGCGCCGGCCGAGCCTGTCGAAAAAGCTGAAGCGGCAGAACCTGACGAGGCGCCGGCGAAGCCCGCCAAAGCAGCGAAAGCGGCGAAGTAATCAGAAAGATCGTCCGATCGCGGCCCGAGCCTTCGGCAGCTTCTGCATTCCGAGTGTAGGAGCTGCCGAAGGCTGCGATCTTTTGCTTTCAGCGATACAAAACCTTCTCCGCCAACTCATCCGCCACCCGCGCCGGCGAACGTTTTTCCGCCTGAGCATGGGCAAAGACTTCGGTCAGCCGCGAACTGATTTTCGACAGATGCGCCGTAATCGTCGGCAACTCCTCGCCACGATGTTTAAGCGAAACGTAAATAAGCCCGCCGGCATTGATCACATAATCCGGCGCATAAAGAATCCCGCGCCGTTCCAGTTGATCCGCCACATCCAGATGGGAAAGTTGATTGTTCGCCGAACCGGCCACAGCGGAACAGCGCAGTTGCGACACCGAGTGACTGTTGAGCACACCACCCAACCCACAAGGCGCGAGAATGTCGCACGGCGTGCTGAGCAATGCGTCGTTGGCGATCGGGTGAGCATTGAGCTGTTCCATCGCCAGTTGCACCTTGCCGTGGTCGATGTCACTGACCAGCAACTCGGCGCCTGCCGCGTGCAGTTGCTCGGCCAGCGCATATCCGACATTGCCAAGGCCCTGAATGGCAATGCGCAAACCTTCGAGGTTGTCGCTGCCCAGACGCGCCATCGCCGTGGCGCGAATGCCGGTGAACACGCCCATGGCCGCATGCGGTGCCGGGTCGCCTGCCGAGGTGGTGCTGGTGACATGCCGCGTCTGTTGGGCAATGCAGTCCATATCCGCCACTGAAGTACCGCTGTCGATGGCGGTGATGTAGCGGCCGTCGAGTTGCTCGATGCAACGGCCGAAAGCCTCGAACAACGCGGCGCGATTCTCGACATGGGCAGGGCGCACGATCACTGCCACCCCGCCGCCCTGCGCAAGGCCGGCAAGCGCCGCTTTGTAGCTCATGTTTTGCGCCAGGCGAATGGCGTCCTCGACCGCAGATTCGTCGTTGGGATAGGCAAGGTAACGGCAGCCGCCCAGGGCTGGCCCCAGGCGACTGTCATGAATGGCAATGACCGCCTTCAACCCGGTGACCGGGTCCACGCTCAAGTGCAGCGATTCCAGGCGAGTGCTTTGCATGAGAGCGAACATCGACAGGCTCCCGAATCACTTCTTGTAGAACGCCAGTATAGGCTTGCCCCTGAAAATTGCTGGCGCGCACCAGCATGAGCCGCCGAGCGGACAATGTTGCGCCGCTATAACTCGCGCTCAACGCGCCCGGCACTGGACGAACAACCCGGACGGGGCTAAAACGAGGCATTGGAGGGAGATTCAGATGAGTGCGCGCCAACGCTTTTTCGAATGCCTGCATCGTTCACCGCCGGCCCTGCTGGAAGCTGCGCTGTGGATAAGTGCCGAGCACGACAAAACCCTCGAGCCCGAGGCATGGTTGCGCACCTTCAAGGATCTGCAACTACGCGTCAGCTATGGCCTGCCGATGCTGCCGGTCAGCGAACTGGCGCAACCGCTGTTGCGGCGCATGGTCGATCTCGGTTTCGCGCAGGATGATTTCCTGCCGCTGCGCCCGCAGGCGGCGCTGCTGCATCGTGTGTTGCACACCCAGCGCGGTCAGCCGCTGGCATTGGCGTTGATCGCACTGGAACTGGCGCATGGCCTCGAAATTCCTTTGGTCGGGGTCAACTTCCCCGGGCATTTCCTGTTGCGGGTACCCGGCGCCGACCACTTGCTCGACCCTTGCGGAGGTCGACGCTTGTATCCCAACGACTGTCGCGAACTGTTGCAACGCCAATACGGCCCGAACATGCAGCTCAGCGCCGAGCATCTGCTGACGGCCACGCCAGTGCAGATGCTGCAACGTCTGTCACGCAACCTGCGCCAATTGCACCTGACCCACGACGATCACATCGCCGCGCTGATCGACGCAGAACGAGTGCTCGAACTGGGTGATGCGAAGGCCTCCGATTACATGGCCCGGGCCAGTCTGTATCAACGGCTGGACTGCCCGAACGCCGAGCGCTTCGATCTGGAGCATGCGTTATTGCTCAGCGAAGACCCGATCCAGCGCCTGCGCCTGACCGAACGCCTCGGCCATCTGCCGCCCAACTCCGTCGTGCATTGACCGCTTTTTGCAGGTTTGCCCCCATCCTTGAGGCCCACACAAAGCTGTGTGGGAGCGAGCCTGCTCGCGAAGCAGGCACCTCGGTCTCCGGTCAAACCGCGTTATCGTTCTTCGCGAGCAGGCTCGCTCCCACGGTGGCTCGGGAGGCATCAGTGGGCGAGCGCACCTGAATGATCAGCAGTGCGGCAATCACCGCCGGGATCGCGCAGAAGAAGAAAATCTGCTCCACCGGTATGTGCATCGCCAGCAGCAGGCTGCCAAACAGCGGCCCGAGGATCGAACCGAAACGTCCCACGCCCAATGCCCATCCGGTGCCGGTAGCGCGCACATGGGCCGGGTAGAAATTGCTGGCAAAGGCATTCAGCGTCAGTTGCCCGCCGATGATGCAGAACCCGGCGGCAAACACACAGGCCACCAGAAAACGCGGATCGTCATGGTTGAGCCCGAGCAGAATCGTGCACAGCGCCGCCCCTGCCAGTACGCCGGACAACAGGCGCACCTCGCGTTGCAAACGGTCGGCGAACCAGGCCATACAGATCGCGCCAAGGGTCCCGGCGAACAGGAACATCGACGTCACCAGATTGGCTTCGTTGAGTTTCAATCCGCTTTCCAGCAGCAGCGTTGGCAGCCAGCTGATCATGAAATACAACAGAATCAGGCTGACAAAAAACGTCGCCCAGATCAGCAAGGTTGGCCGCGCGTAGCCGTTGAGAAACAATTCGACCACGGTCAGTTTGCTGCCCTGTTCGCGCTCGTTCTGCTCGACGCTGGCCACCGGTGGCTGCCAGTCCGGCAACATCCGCGCGCTGACTTTGCGCAGCCGTGCATAAGGCGGTGCATCACGCAGCAAACGCGGCAGCGATTCCGGCAACATCCACCAGAGAAACGGAGACAGCAGCAACGGCGTCACGCCGCCGGCGAGGAACACAGCCTGCCAGCCGAACTGATCGATGAAACCGGCGGCAACAAAACCTCCCGCTGCCCCACCGAACGAGAAACCACAGGCAGCCAGCGTCACCATCAAGGTACGCAGACGCGGTGGTGAATATTCCGACATCAAGGCCATGGCGCTGGGCATCGCGCCGCCCATGCCGATGCCGCAGATGAATCGCGCGATCATCAGCGTGTTCAGCGAATCGGCGAAAACCATCAGCACCGTCAGCGTGGCGTAGATCAATACGCAGGCAAGCAGAATGCGACGCACACCGAAGCGGTCAGCCAGCGGCGTAACCGCGAGCGACCCGAGGGTCAGGCCGAGCAGGTTGGCACTGAAAACCGGCCCGAACGCGGATTTTTCCAGCCCCCGGTCCTGGGCCAGCGCCGGCACTACATAACCAAGCACCTGGGCGTCATAACCGTCGGTGACCAGCAGCAACGCCAGCAGAATCAACAGCAACCACTGATAACGGGACACAGGCCGGGCGTCGAGCGCCGCACGGAAGCTGGCAATCTGGTTATGCATCGCAAGGTACCTGTTTTTGTTTTTATGATTATTTCGCTATTGCCACCTCGATCCCTGTGGGAGCGGGCTTGCCCGCGATGACGGCGGCACATTCAACACAAGGGTGTCTGGACGATCGCTATCGCGGGCAAGCCCGCTCCCACAGGTTTTTGGTCTTCAGTTACGGGGTGTCCGGTTGATTGGCTGGATGCGCCTTGATAAACGCCGGATGTTCAGCCGCCAACGCAGCCACACGGCAAATCTTCGGATATGCCTCCAGGCTGACGTTGAACCGCTCAGCCGCATACAACTGCGGAATCAGATACACATCTGCCACGCACGGCCATTCGCCAAAACAGAAACCGCTGTCGCCGATCAACTGCTCCACTGTCGCCAGCCCTTGGCTGATCCAATGGCTGATCCACTCCACCACTTGCGCCTCATTCTGCCCCGCCTGGCGCAGGCGATTGAGCACGCTGACGTTGTGCAGCGGGTGCACGTCGCAGCCGATCACCGCTGCAACGCCGCGCACCTGCGCGCGCGCCAGCAGATCATCCGGCAGCAGCGGCACCTGTGGATAACGCTCCTCCAGATACTCGATGATCGCCGGCGACTGAATCAGCAGCGCGCCGTCATCAGTGCGCAAGGTCGGCACCCGCCCCTGCGGATTGAGCGCCAGATACGCCGGTTGCCGATGCTCACCGCCCGACAGTGCGATCAGGTTGACCGGCAACGCCTGGTAATCGAGGCCCTTCAACGCCAGCGCAATGCGCACCCGATACGACGAAGTGGAACGGTAATAGCCATAGAGATCCATAAGCCGCTCCCGTCAGCGCGCAGCGATCACGGTGCCGCGACATTCGCCGAAGCCGATCGAGGCAAAACCTTCACGGGCACAGCGGGCGCGCAGGATGATTTCGTCACCGTCCTCAAGGAACTTGCGCACTTCGCCGGAAGCCAGTTCGATCGGTTTCTTACCGCCCTCGGTAATCTCCAGCAGGCTGCCAAACTGGCCGTTTTCCGGGCCGGACAAAGTGCCCGACCCAAACAGGTCCCCAGCCTGCAACTGGCAACCGTTGACGCTGTGGTGCGCGACCATTTGCGCGACGGTCCAGTACATGTAGCGAGTGTTGCTCAGGGTTAAACGATGGGCGGGCAGGTTCTGCTCGCGCATGGTTTCGGTACGCAGCAGCACTTCCAGTTCGATGTCGAAGGCGCCGCCGTCCTGATCACGCTTGTCGAGCAGATACGGCAGCGGCTGCGGATCACCTTCAGGGCGCGCCGGCTGTGCCGTGCGGAACGGCTCGAGCGCTTCGGCCGTCACCACCCACGGCGAAACACTGGTGATGAAACTTTTCGACAGAAACGGCCCGAGTGGCTGGTATTCCCAAGCCTGGATATCCCGTGCCGACCAATCGTTGAGCAGGCCGAAACCGGCGATGTGCTCGGCAGCGTCACCGATGGCAATCGGCTCGCCCATCTCATTGCCCTGGCCGATCCAGATGCCCAGCTCCAGTTCGTAATCCAGACGTGCGCATGGGCCGAAGACCGGTTCGGTCTGCCCGGCTGGCAGCGTCTGGCCTTTCGGCCGACGCACGTCGGTGCCGGACGCACGCACCGTGGAAGCGCGACCGTGGTAACCGATCGGCACGTGCTTGTAGTTCGGCAGCAGCGGGTTATCCGGGCGGAACAGTTTGCCGACGTTCTGCGCGTGCTCGATGCCGACGTAGAAGTCGGTGTAATCGCTGATTCGCGCCGGCAGGTGCATCTGGCAATCGGCAGCCAGTGGCAAGACTTTCGCGCCTTGCGCTTCGATGCTGCCGCGCAGGGTGCTGCCTTCACTGAACAGTTCGATCAGGCGTTTGCGCAGGGCGACTCGCGCCTCACGACCAAGTTCGAAGAACGCGTTCAACTGCCCGCCATGCATGGCTTCCACCGCACTGCGTGCGACACCGTCGAACAGCCCGGCCTCAAGCGCCACCTGCAAATCGAAGATGTGCTCGCCGATCGCCACGCCCGCGCGCGGACTGCAATCGTTGAGACTGAACACGCCCAGCGGCAGATTCTGCAACGGGAAATCGCTGTGACCGTTGGCCGAAGCGACCCAGCTGCGGGTGATGGAATTCTGTGTCATGGGTTATCTCCGGGTCGGGTCGAACGTGGCGGGCAGCGAGGCCCAGCAAGCGTCATAACTGGATTGCAACTGTGGGCAGTCGAGAGCGAAACGGCTTGGGCGCAGCACCTGGCTGGTCTCGAACATGAAGGCCATGGTGTTATCGATTTTTGCAGGTGCAAGCTCGGCGTTGATCGCCCTGGTGCAGGTCTCGCCGTCGGGGCCGTGGGCGCTCATGCAGCTGTGCAGCGACGCGCCGCCGGGCACGAAACCTTCAGCCTTGGCGTCGTATTCGCCCTGGATCAGGCCCATGAATTCGTTCATCAGGTTGCGATGGAACCACGGCGGCCGGAAGGTCTTTTCGGCGACCATCCAGCGCGGCGGGAAGATCACGAAATCGAGGTTAGCCAGACCGTGCACGCTGGTCGGCGAGGTCAGTACGGTGAAAATCGAAGGATCGGGATGATCGAAACTCACCGTGCCGATGGTGTTGAAACGGCGCAGGTCGTATTTGTACGGCACGTTGTTGCCGTGCCAGGCGACCACATTGAGCGGTGAGTGATTGAGTTCGGTGGCCCACAACTGGCCAAGGAATTTCTGCACCAGAGTAGTCGGTTGCTGGAGGTTTTCGTAGGCAGCGACCGGGGTGAGGAAATCCCGGGGATTGGCCAGACCGTTGCTGCCGATCGGCCCAAGATCTGGCAGGCGCAGCGGCGCGCCATGGTTCTCGGCGAGGTAGCCGCGTGCCTGTGGATCGAGCAGTTCGACGCGAAATTTCAGGCCACGCGGCAGAACGACGACTTCCAGCGGCGCCACTTCGAGTACGCCCAGTTCGGTGGCGATACGCAGGCGACCGAGTTGCGGCACCAGCAGCATTTCCCCATCGGCGTTGAAGAACACCCGCTCCATCGAACGATTGGCGGCGTAGTTATAAATGCTGATGCCAGACGGTTTCTCGGCACCGGCGTTGGCCGCCATGCTGACCAGGCCATCGATGAAATCCGTCGGTTCGGTCGGCAGCTCCAGTGGATTCCAGCGCAGGCGATTGGGCGTCACTTCACCCAACGGTCCGCCGGCCAGTTGCCGTTCCAGTTTCACGAACGCCGGGTGGTTGGCCGATGGCTGAATCCGGTACATCCAGGTGCGGCGCGCTTCACCGCGCGGCATGGTGAACGCGGTGCCGGAGAACAGTTCGGTATACAGGCCGTACGGGGCTTTTTGCGGGGAATTCTGGCCTACGGGCAGCGCGCCGGGCAACGCTTCAGTGCTGAATTCGTTGCCGAAGCCGGACTGGTAAACCAGGTCCTGCGCGGTTGAATCGAGGTTCATGGAGCCTCCTGAACAGGGAGTCGGCAATGGCCCATCGCTCTGGCTCAGAGGTTTCGGCACGCCGGGGTTGTTATTATCGTAATCTGATTACGCATAACGTAATTTGCTCGCTATCCAGCGTCAAGCTATAAAGACGCCCATTCGAACCGGAACCGCCAGCCCCATGGAAAAAACCAGCGACAGCAACGGCAAACAGAAAGTCCGCTCCGCCGAGGTCGGCACCGACATCCTCAAGGCTTTGGCCGAGTTGTCACCGTCGACTTCGCTGTCACGTCTGGCCGAACACGTGCAGATGCCGGCGAGCAAGGTGCATCGCTATCTGCAAGCGTTGATTGCTTCGGGATTTGCCGAACAGAACGCCGCCACCAACCATTACGGCCTCGGTCGCGAAGCGCTGCGGGTGGGCCTGGCCGCACTCAACAGCATGGACGTGCTGAAAGTCGCCGCCCTGCCGCTTTCCGAGTTGCGCGACGAACTCAACGAAACCTGCTTTCTCGCGGTGTGGGGCAATCAGGGCGCAACCGTGGTGCATATCGAACCGGCGGTGCGCGCGGTGACGGTGGTGACGCAATTGGGTTCGGTGCTGCCGCTGCTCAGCTCGTCCACCGGGCTGGTGTTCAGCGCTTACCTGCCGCACCGGGAAACCGATGAATTGCGCGAGCAGGAGATCGCTGTCGCGGAGCATCCGCTCAAGGATGAAACAGCCTATGCAGCGTTGTGTGAACAGATCCGCGAACGCGGTCTGCATCACGTGCATGGTTTGTTGATGCCGGGTGTGGATGCGCTTTCTGCGCCAGTGTTCAACGCGGTCGGGCAGATCGCTGCGGTACTGACCATCGTCGGCCCGACCTCGCTGTTCCACGCCGACGAAAACGGCCCGGCGGCGCAGCGGTTGTTGGCTGCGACCCGGGCCGTGAGTTGGCGCATGGGTTACGAAAGATAAATCAGACTATGAGCGCTCGAAACGGCTCAGCGAACCGTGGTCTTGCTTGATGCAGACTCAGCCTCTTCCATCAATGACTTGAAGAACCCGATCAGTTCATCGGCGGGGTCTTCATGGCCGGTGTAATACGTAACCAGTTCCGCGACCGTGCGGGCGTCTTCAAACAGACTCAGGAACGAGCGTTGCGCACGGGTAAGTTCTTTGACCGGCGCCCCCGCCGCTGCAGCCTGACCCAATGTCAGCAGTCCGCTCAATACATCCTGCACATGCCCCAGCGCGGCGGAATAATCACCCCGTCGGTGCGACTGCGACGCGTCGTAGATGCTTTTCATCACCTGCACAGCCACCACCACCGTGCCTACGGGTGGCACCAGCAGGCTGACAATGTTTGCGGCCTTCAACAGATTTTCATAAACCACACCGGCGATTATTTCGTTGAGACTGGTGGTCCGTTCGTCGATGTCACTCAATACACGGCTTACTCGGTCATCATGGAAAGTGAACAGATCGGGCAGTAACGAACGCTGCTGCGTGCGAATGACCGGTCGGGCATCAACCGTTGCGACCAGATTATCGAAGTAGTCATTGATCACATTCTGGTCAATCAGCAGTATCCGCTCGCTGTAATAGTTCCTGAATGGGCCTTTTCGAAAACGAATCGAAGGAATGAACTCGGCGATTGGCCGGAAGTTGACTTGGTCCGGCGCGTCAGGCGTGTAGAGCAAGTCGAAGAAGCCTGACGACAACTTCAGTCGGAAAATATAAACGCCGCCAACCGTGCGGTCACCGGGAGTCGTCAGACCCAGCGCGCCAATATTGAATTTGTACAGACCGATATCACCTTCGGCGGTGCTGGTTCCTACCGACTGATAACCGCCACTTTCTTTCAGGTTGTCGATAACCCCTTGAACAGCAGAGAAAGACTCTGTCGATAATCTGCCGTTGGTAAAGTCGGCAAACGCATTGCGATACATTTCACAGCGAATTTTCCGGGCGTGGACCGCGCGCTTGAAAGCGTAATCAGGATGAGCCTTGTTCAGATATTGCTCTTTCAGCGTCGCGGTATATCGGTCGCCGGGACGGAACGTTTTTGACAGCGAAGACAGGTCGCGGATATCCAGTTCTTTAACAGCGGGATGGTTATTCACCAAATAGAATTTCGGGCTGTATTTCGTTTCGTACGCCGGATGATCCGCTTCGAAAGCGAGTCCCTCAAGCAGGACATCGGTAACGCTTTTACGAAACTCTTCGGTCTGAATAATGATCTGGTCGGGATTGACGGAAACGTTGCTGCCACGCGAACGCAATATGTCTTCTATCTGGGCTTTCACAGCGTCATAGGTGAACTGCTCGAATGTCGGAAAACCATTGTCTCGTGCATCAACCGTGGACAGCGCCTTGAGTTCGGTTGTCAGACGCGAATAGCGCTTGCGCCCTTCAATGCCAAGCGCCCGATAAGCTGCCGGTGCAATGGCCTTGTGCAGCGCTACTTCGGTTCGGTAGGCGACATTTACGTAGTCCGCCAAAGGTGCCTTGGCGTTCAGATAAAGATCGACCGGCCGGCTGTCAAGCGTGTAGCGGTAGCTCAGTTGAGTGCCAGCGCTGCCAAGCAACTCACCCGCCTCGTGCAGGTAGTCGGGATGGATCATCAATGCGGCGTATTCACGATCCGCCGACAATGCCGACTCCAGCCAGCGGTTCGCCGCGTAGATATCGGAAAATTTCTGCAGTTCGAATTGACCGCCAGCTGTTTTGACCAACATCAGTGACGGTACGTATTCCTTGGCCGAAATAATCAGAACGTCTTTCAGCGCTGGCACTTGCAGCCTGATTTTCAAGCCCTGAATAGTCACCGCAGGGTCGTTCGCCATGGCTCGCGCGATGATGTTCGCATCGGTGGAGTCCAGCTTGCCGGACTGACGAGCAACAAAAGCTGCAAACTCCATCTGGCTGAAGAGATAGTTGCGATAAGCCTCCTGATAAGCAACCGACGGCGAGTATGCAAGACTGCCGGTAAACTCAAGGCGCAGATTGCGATTTTCCAGCCACTGCTCGAGCGCTACTGCCGTCAGCCGACTTCCGTCGGGAGCGCCGATGATAGTCAGAGTCGCTTTGTAACCAGTGTCATGCAGACCGAAAACAACAAACTCGGTCAGCGTCCGGGTCTCTTCCTGTTCGATGGTCCGACCGGCAACTTGCAAAGTGTAAGAGCTATGGACACTGATCGCTTCTGGATCCAGGCGTTCGTCAAAGGCCCTCTGCGCCCATGCGGCGAACGTGCGCACCACATAGTCCTTGAAAGAAAAACACGCATCGAACGCGCTCGAATATGCGGCCTCATACTGGTCTTTGGATGCTTCAAGTTCGCTATAACGTTGTTGAACATCGTTACCAGCGGCATGCAGCCAAAGCGGCCAGTCGTTGCGTTTCAGCGCAGCCCAAAGCAAATAAAAGCGGGTGTCGATACCGTAACGCAGCACATGCAGGCGTTGATTCTCCTGAAGCATGGAGGTCAGCGGTTTTTCCAGTAGTTCCCGGCCAATGATCATGGTCGACACACTTTCAAGCTGACCTTTGAGGTGGGCGTCTGCACAAAACGCATGAGGACTTTGCGTGGCTTTCGGATAACTGATCTGCTCACTACGCAGGGAAAGTCTCTGCTGAAGTTTGCTGTGCAAATCGGTATTTCTTTCAAAGAATTCAAAGCCGTTTTCCGGCGTGTGCAGCAGATAGGAAGTCGATTCGTTGACCAGTTGCATCTCTGCGTCCGCACGCTCGGCGTTGTCCATAACGAAACACGGCTGGCGCACCAGAAGATAATCCTGTGCCGGTTGCAGGTTGACTGCAAACGCTGCGCGACCGGCATCTGCGTCGAGCAGGTGGGCGAATCGCTCGCCCAACCGGGCATCGAAATTGTTGGCCATGACCGACAGCGACAGCTCTGCACTGGTGACCACGGCATAGGCTTCGATGAAAGCCTGCTTATTGGACAGCGGTGCATTGTCGGGATGGACGGGTTTGACTGGCGCAGCCCAGAACTTTGCGATCTCGGCTCGCAGTGTTTTTTCCAGTCCGGCAGTTACAGCAGCGATCAGATCTTCGACAACAATGGTATTGAGCACCTGGACTTTGAATTGCTCACTGAACGTTTCCGGCAGAAAAAACACTCCATCACCGCCCATGATGTAAGCGGGGCTGACATTGTTATTCAGACAATGAACCGTGACATCCCAAAGAGTGCCCGAAGGCCGATTTTCATCGGCAGGGAAAGCAGGATCGGTATTGATATAGACCTTGTCGATATCAACTGTTTTGCCCAGACGCTTCAATTCACCTTCAAGCATGTTGCGCAGAATATCCAGCACGCTCGGCATGGCGTCGATGATTTTGAACAGATCTGCTTTTGCCTGCGTTGCCTTTTCCCACTCTTCCGGCCAAGTGACTTGTTCACCGAAAGAACCACGCATCAAACTTTTATATAACTTGGCCATAAACTTTCCTTACTTGATTATCCAGAGCTGCAAGTGCAGCCACTGCCGATAATCGCAAGGTAGTTTCTTTTCCAGCCAACATGAAGCGCGAACAAATTACAAAACATGCCATCCAACAACGAAAACCATCCAGCGCTACTTAAACTTACAAAACTAAACCAGTATCCCCATCAACTTGGCTTTCGCCACAGCCTGAGTTCTGCGTTCTACACCCAACTTACCGTTAATCCTCCTCGCATGGGTTTTTACTGTATGCAACGAAATAAACAATTGTTCGGCAACTTGCTGATTGGAAGCCCCTTGTGCGATCAACATCAGCACTTCGCGTTCGCGCCGACTGAGGCCAGGCGCCTGATCATCATGATCCCGTGGCCAGGCAGAAACCTCCTTGCCAGACCCAGTGCCGAGGCTACCTCGGCGTAACTCCCACTCGCGCATGGCTTGCTGCAAGCGGCAGCGCTCCGCCAGCATTGCGGCTCGCTGGAAAGCTTGCTGCGCCGCCAGCGCATCACCATTCGATTCGGCCAACTGAGCGAAGGCCAGCAGCAGCTCCGTTTCAGCCACCAACATGCCCTTGGCCTGAGCGCGTTTCAGCAATCGTTCAATGGTGGGCAGAGCGGTTTCGTCAGGGACCGATTGCGCATTCGCGCAGGCCAGCAGGTATTCGATGCGAATAATCAGTTCGAACGTCGCGGGTGGCGCCTGCAACGCAGAAGGTCCCCGGTAATGCCGTAACAGTCGGCTCAAAGCCTCTTGGACAAGATGCGGTCGGCCCTGCTGCAACCAGAACTGGCTGCTGACCTGCAGCACAACACCGCGATAGACCGTATCGGGAATCTGCCGCTGCTGCATGACCCTTTCGGCCTCGCGCAGGCGTTCGAAAGCGCAGGCATAATCGCCGCGATTGCCGGCCAGTTGCGCCTGCCCCAGATAACCGTACAAGACTCGTTTGTCTGCACTGCGCAAGCAATCTTCAAGGCCTTGGCTGAACAGCTGCGCAGCCTGCTCTTCAAGTCCCATGCACAGCGCCAGTCGCCCGCGCCGCAGGGCAATCCGGCCGAGCAGTGGCACGGGCACTGTGGCGCGCTGGCGCAGCAAGTGCTCGATCTCCACCAGCAGGCTTTCCGCACGCAAAGGCGCGCCTCGCTGCTCGAGCCATTGCGCATGATCAAGCTCAAGCAAGCCTTCGAACAGCAAGGAGCCGTGAGCCCGCGCCAGGCACAGCGCCTCGCGGTTGAGGGCATGGGCCTGATCGAGCTCACCGCACAGCAACGCCTGCTGGGTCAGTCCCGACAGGCACATCACACGGGCCTGCCAGGCATCGTCAGCCAGTGCGGACAACGCCTCCTGAAAGCAGGCGCGTGCCGGCTCCATTTGCCCTTGCAGGTGAAACAGCCATCCCTGTTGCGCCTGCCAGCGGGCCAGCAGCTGCTGCTCCAGTTGCGCTGTCGGTTGCGGCATGAAGCGGTCGAGATGAGCCAGACATTGCCCGGCCTGTTCGAACCGGCCGGCAAACAACAGGGCGCCCGTGACCAGCACGATCAGCTGGGGTGTCATCAGGGTCAGTTGCTGGCTTTGCTGCTCGTGCAAACGCAACAGCAGGACGACCGTCTGGTCTTCGAACAAGTCTTCGAAGCTGAAATGCTGCAACAGGCTGACGGCAGTTTCGTATTCCTCGGCCAACAACGCTTGCTCGAACGCCGCTCGCCAATCCTGCGTCGCGCTGAACCACTGACAGGCGCGCCGGTGCCAGGAACGCGCGCACGGCCAATGCGACTCCTGGATGATTCGCGACAGCGGGCGGAACACCTGGAGCCAGTCAGCGGACGCTTGCCAAGGCTCGATGAAGCAGCCGAGCACTTGCAGATCACGCAGCAACTGAGCGCCCTCGCCAGGGCCGAACAAATGCTCGCATAACGGCGCGTTGAACCGTGGCAGATGGGCCAGCACACGCCATGCCTCGTCCTGCTCCGGCGTCAGGTTGCTGAAGAGTTCGTGCTGCAGATAGTCGAGCAGAGTGTCGACACGCTGCTGCGGCTGCAGGTTTTGCGACCAGTCGCACTTTTGCAGGAGCGCCATGCGCGACCCCGCGCACCAACCGCCAGTACGCTGGATGATACGGGCAGCGACACGGTCCGCCTGGTCTGGCGGCAAATGGTGCAGCACCGATACCACTTCATCGTGAGTCAGCGCCAGGCTGGCGCTTTCGAATTCGTAGAGTTCGTCATCGAGCAACAGCCGCGGCCAGTTGCACTGCGGCCGGCGCCGAGTGCTGACCCACCAGGTGAGCGCCGGGCTGCTGACCGCCAGCAGGCGATCCAGTAGCGCATCCACAGCCGGATCCGGCAGGCGACTGTAATCGTCGATAAACAGCGAAGTCGGTTTGGACCAATGGGCCAGCTCCGCCATCAGTTGCGTATCGTCAAGGCCTTCGACCAGCCCGAGCGCCCGCGTCAGACGCAGGCAGAATTCTTCAGTGCTGAGCGCCGCTCCCGCCAGCGGTAGCCAGATTGCCTCGCACTCTGCACGCACCTGAAGAAGACATTCGGTGAGCAGTGCGGTTTTGCCACTGCCCGCGGGCGCGCACAACAGCTTCACCCGCGCGCTGGATGCCAGCAAAGGTGCGCTCAAACGGCTGCGAGGTTGATGATGCGAAGAAAGCCTGGGCAAAAATCCGGGTCGATCCAGGCACGGGGTCATGGCGGTCATCGGGTGAGCCTTCTTATCGTTGTGCGCTCACCCTAGCCCTCTCCCGCGCCCTTGTTGACGAGTATTCAGCACGCTGATTGATGGCCATAAAAAAGGCGACCGTGCGGTCGCCTTTTGTCCAGCGTTGCAGCAGACCCGTTACCGCACTCCCTCGGCGCGCAGAGCCGACGGGGTGTAATCGGCGGCCTTGGCTTCAAAGCCGAATTCGAAGCTGTGCTTCTCTTCGTTCTTCATGCCCAACGCAATGTAGCGGCCGGCGATGATGTCGTAGAGCGCTTCCAGGGTATAAGCCTGGGCCTGATGATCGTAGTAGTACTGGGCGTGACCTTCGGCGACCCGCCACAGTTGCCCGCGACCGTCATAGTGATCGGCCAGTGCCACTTGCCAGCTGTCCTCGTCGATGTACATGTGGCGCTTGGCGTAGATGTGCCGCTCGTTCGGTTTCACCGTGCCGATCACTTCCCAGACGCGGTGCAGTTCGTAGCGGGTCAGGTCCTGATTGATATGCCCGGCCTTGACGATGTCGTCGTACTTGAGCTTCGGCGAGTCGAGTTTGTAGCTGTTGTAGGGAATGTACATTTCCTTCTTGCCGACCAGTTTCCAGTCGTAGCGATCAGGCGCGCCGGAGAACATGTCGAAGTTATCCGAAGTGCGCAGCCCATCTGCCGCGGTACCCGGGCCGTCATAGGCCACTTGCGGCGCCCGACGTACGCGGCGTTGACCGGCGTTGTAGATCCACGCCAGACGCGGTTCCTTCACCTGATCGAGGGTTTCGTGCACCAGCAGCACGTTACCGGCCAGCCGCGCCGGAGCGGTCACCGATTGCTTGAAGAAGGTCAGCACGTTGGCGGCTTTTTCCGGGTCGATGTCTTTCATCAGTTGCGGCACGGCGATCTCTTCTTCGAAGCGGATCGGCGTGTAGCTGCCGTTGGTCTGCGGCGTGACCTGGGTAATGATCCGCCGCAGGTTGCCACCGTGATAACGGGTGATGTGGTTCCACAGCACCTCGACGCCGTTCTTCGGGATCGGGAACGCGTAGTAGCGATTGCCGGTGAAATTGGCAAGACCGTTGCCGTCGTTGATCGCGTTGACGTTCAGCGCGCTGCGCTTGGCCGACTCGTAGATTTCCGCTGGCGCCCCCACGGTGCGGTGGGTCGGGTAGACCGGAATCTTGTAGGTTTCCGGGTAGCGTTTGAACATCGCCACTTGGCCATCGGAGAGCTTGCTTTTGTACTGCTCGACGTTGGCGGCGGTGATGGTGAACAGCGGTTTTTCGTTGGCAAACGGGTCGGCGAGGAAGCCCTTGCTGTCCACCGCGCCGGCGTTTTTCGGGATACCGCCGGTCCAGGCCGGGATCGAACCGTCAGCGTTGCCGGCCTTCTCGGCGCCGAGCGGGGTCAGGCTGGTGCCGAGTTTGTTCGCTTCATCCGGCGACACCGCCGCCATCACGTTGGCGGCCAGCAGACTCAAGGCCAGCACGCCACATTGCAGAATCGTTTTGCGCATTGCAGTCATCCTTCTCGGGCAGATCAGAAGTTCACGCCGAAGCTCAGCGCCACGAAGTCACGGTCTTCGAGGACGTTGTAGTCGCCACCGAAAAAGTCGGTGTAACTCAGGCTTGCGGTGTAGGTGTTGCGGTAGTCGGCATCGACGCCGAAGCTGATGGCTTTCGCACCTTCGTTGAACAGACCGTTGGGGCCGTAACCGGCGACGTCATGGGACCACGACAGGTTGGGCTTGAGGTTGATCCCGCCGATGACGTTGGCGTAATCGAGAATCGCCCGGGCGCGATAGCCCCACGAAGTCGAGGTGACGAAGCCGTCGGTATCGCCGCCGAAACCATACTGGCCGTAGACCGAATCACGGCCGTAACGCAGCTCACTGCGGGACTCGAGACCACCGACATGCACCACCGCTGCTTCACCGACTACGGTCAGGCGTTCGGCGCCGAGCACCTGATCGAAGAAGTGCGTAAGGGTGCTCTGGATCTGCGTGACTTCCTTGCGCCGGTAGCCTTTGTTGTCCGCACCCGGCGAAGTAGCGAGTGGCGATGCGGTGCCGCCGGCAATCGGGTTGACCAGCGCCAGGGTCAGGTCGTTGGTGTTGACCTGCACCGGCGCGTTCGGCCGGTAGCTGACCTCGCCGGTCCACGCGGTGCCGGTGGGCAGAGTGGTGGAGAAACTCGCGCCGTACAGACGAATGTCTTCCGGATATTCGAGGTAATACTGACCGCGCCCGAGCATCACGCTTTGCGCCAGCCCCGCACCGCTGCCAGGCGCGAGGCCGTTGGCAATGCCGACCATGCCTGGCAACGCCGCCAGTGTCGACAGCCCCGCCGTGGTGGTGCCGACCGTCGGCGTACGGCTGTGGTAGTTCATGAAGTAGAGGCCGTACTCGGTGTCTTCGCCGAGCCAGCGCAGCGCCGTGCCCCACTGCCCGGAATCGCGCGCATCGCGATCACCGCCTCGGGGGATCACCACGCCCTCGCGGGTGACCTGGATGCCTTGGCCGAACGCGGTGGTCAGCGGCACCAGTGGCGCCACCGCCGGGCTGCCGACGGTATAGCCGTTGTTGCAACCGTCCGCCGCGACGTCGACGCCAAAGAACGTGCCGCAGTTGTCGAGAACGGTCTGGTCCCACTCCAATTGGTAGAAGCCTTCGACCGAAAGTTTGTCGGTCAGGCTCTGCGAACCGAACAGCATGTTCACCGGAATCAGGCCTTCCTTGATCTCGGCACCGGGACGGCGGAATGCCGAGACGTCGACCGGGTTGATGCTGTTGATCGAGTTGCCGATGAAGGTACTTTCGCCCCAGCTCACCACCTGCTTGCCGGCCCGCACAGTGCCGGGCAAATCAGCGATGGCGTAGTTGTGATAGACGAAAGCATCGAGGATCTGCGCGCCGGAAGATTTGGCGCCTTCCTTGCGGCCGCTGTCGCTGATCTGTTTGAACTCGCGGTCTTCGTCCTTGAGTTCGAAGTCGTACCAGTATTTGCCCCGCACGAACACGCCGGTATCGCCGTACTTCAGTTCGAGGTCGTGGATACCCTTGAAGATTTTCGAGAAGGTTTCGCCCTTCTTGAAATTCAGGCGCCCGTCATCACCGGTGGACGATTGTCCGCTGCCGCCATTGACCGTGCCGACCAGCGAACTGTCGGCATCGCGCAGGCCCCAGCTCGCGCCGACCGAAAGTGACGAGTCGAAGGTGCCTTCGATTTCGCCGATATTGAAGGCGACCGCGTGCGCCTGGGCGCCGCAACCCAGAGCCACCGCAGCGGCCAGCGCCTGCGGTGTGAAGATGGCGCGCATTGTTGTTTTTGTCATGCGTCTTCCCCGGTGAGTGACAGAAGGCCCCACCCTACTGCCGGGCGCTGCGGTCGATAAGCGCACCAAGGAGGTATTTGCGTTGTCGCTCGAAAGGATGAATGGCCTTGCACGGCGGGGCCTTGAGCGGTTCATGGGCTGGCTGGATGGCGCATCATCAGCGTCATCCATGGGCTCCCCACTGTTGCGCGCCCCGTAACAGTGCATGTCTGGAATCGGTATTTTTCCTACACACTCAAGCCCGTATTCTGATCGCGCTTTCCCCGCCCAGGTCGGAAAGCGCGAAGCCCGCTACGCTGAATCGCGAGCGACTGGCTACAGATTCTGGATAAATCGATGTTTTCGGTTTACCGCCCCGCTGTTCACTGACGTTGATTTGTAGCTCCTTGATCCAACGTCTTACCTTGGCCGCTGCGTTTGCAGCGGCCTTTTTTATGGGCGTTTAAAAAGGCTGGATAGCGGTTCGGCAAAGCTTCCGATCAGCGCGTCAGACATTTCTTCGAAGCTCGGACGAATTCCCTCTGCATCGATGAAAACCAGCGAAAACCCTTTCGACACAAGGCCCTGTTACTGACGGGCTTCTCGGATTTGATAACCATCACTCTGATGTAACTTGAAACACCTCAACCATTCGCTGGTGACACGGATGTCATCGCCATCCGTGCGCACTTTTCGAGCGAGTGCAAACGCACATTCAAAAGGACATGAATATGCCAAAGCCTCCACCGTTGGAACTGGATCCAGTACATATCAGGGAGCTCGGCCCTGATGGCTTCGAACCATTCAAAGAACGCGACATGAATTACTCCTACAGCGGCATGTTCGGCCCTGCCGGCGCCAATCCGCAGACGCGTGAATTGATGCATGAAACGCAAGTCGCCGTGGAACAGGAATTCAACGCAAGAACCGCCTCGATTCCCCAAACCATTGAGGTCGAACTGGCGGCGACCAGGCTGGAAGGACCGACCAATCCTCTGCCAGCTGCCGCAGCACTGGCCCGCGAAGTGGGCGTCAGGAACATGTTGATTCAACGCAAGAGCGCCGAGTTTCAACGGCAGACTGCCATCGCCAACCGCTTTTATGGCAGCGATCCACTGGGAAAAACCTTCAAGGATTACCTGAATCAGGCATCGGCCAATCGGCGCGCGCAGGGCGCAGCGGTCCGCAGCAGAGCGTTGTGGAGCGAGTCCTTTCGGGCCGCCCACGAAGCGCGGCTGCTGGGCCAGACACTGGCGCTGCTCAACCAGCAACAGGCTGGCGTACTTAATTGGCTGGCCACCGTACAAGCCCAGGAACAGGCGCAGGCGGCAGCGGCAGAGGCGCAACGCCAAGCTGCAGAACGTGCCCACATTGCCGCGGAGCAACAGCGCCAGCGTGACATTGCCGAAGCGGTGCGCCGGGAGCAGGAAGAAATTCGCGCACGCGAACAGGCGCGTCTGGCCGCGTTGGCGGAGCAACAGCGTCGGGATGCCGAACAGGCTCGATTGGCGGCTGAGACCGCGCGCCTGAATGCTGAGGTTGAAGCTCGGGAGAAAGTGCGGCTGGCTGCGTTGAAAATCGCCCAGGCCGAGGCACAAGCCAAAGCTGAAGCAAAGGCGCTGGCCCATGCGGCAGAACAGGCTCGGTTACAGGAGGACAGGAAGCATGTCTTTCCGTCCTCTGGAGCAATGGCCAGCAACGGCCCGGCCGTTTCTTTCGTTTCGACAGCCGTCCCGCTCAGCCCGGCTATCTCGGCGGGAATACTCAATGCACTACGTACGGCAAAAGCGACCCTGACAGCGACGGGCACGGCGCTGTTCGGCAGTCCAGTACTGATGGGGTTCGCAGCGCTATTGATGCCGTCACCTCTGGGCAACGGCGAACGCTTCGCCATGAGCGTTCCACTGGCCGAGTTGTCGTCCGAGCCGGCCGAGACGCTGCGTGAAATCGCAGACCGGCAGGGCACTTTGGAGGTGCAGGTCGGGCTAGGCGTCAGGCGACTCGGGGCTGGCACGCAAGTGTTCATCGCTACGAGTGATGACTTCCATATTCGCTCAAGTGTGATGGTCCTCAATGCCGCATACGATTTGCTCAACGACGTATACCAGGTCGCGCTATCGGACTCGCCTACCGACTTCCTGACCTGGACGCCGGCAATCTCGCCGGGCGACCAATCGACCGCTTTGCCAATAGTGGATACCGGTTCGCCCGCCTATTCCGGTGCTTCCGTTATTGCGGTTGAAGGGCGGCTGGATCTGAACCCGATCCTGATTGAAGGCTGGGATCGATTCATCATCGTGTTTCCGGCTGATTCGGGGATTGAGCCGCTTTATGTGGTGTTCAGTAGTCCTTATGAAGGGGCGACCGAAGAGGGGAAGCACAGCGGGCGTAGTTTCAACCCTGACGAGATTGGAGATGAAATATCAGATTTGCAGTGGGCAACAGCCGCTGTTTCATCGGAAGGAACGGACATCGTGAAGTTACACATTTCAAAGTTTCCGCAATCAGCTGCCAATGACGTGATGCTTGATCGCCTGGAGCGAATCGCTCGTGGAGAACTCGAAGCTTCCGACACTGACAAACGTTTCTACACTCACGAGATAAGGGAGTTCGAAAGATTCAGAGCCTTAGGCTTTGGTGATACCGAGATGCCAGAGATCGGGTCACCGATCTGGAATAACGTGCATACGGCAACGTTGGAAGATTTCCAGTTGAAAGACGATCCCGCACTTCTCTACACGCCCGAAGCACTGGCTGCAGCAATGGAGCAGGAAGAACGTGATTACCAGAAATTGCTGAAGGAGATGTGGTAATGAGCACCGTTGAGATGATTGTTAAAAATGAACCTCTGGATGACATAGTCACGGTGTTCGCGTTACTTCAGGCAACGCCACATCTGGACATGATGATCAGACGCCACAATCGAGACCTGATCGACGAGTATGGGACCCTGGAAGCATCGTACGCTCGGCTCTTCGCTGCCGGGATTTTACTGGAGGGAGAAAAGGGCCTAGCTATCAAAGGACCTAACTGGAAGCCGCCCAAGTTCATGACAGAAAAAAGATACATTTGAAAACTGGAGCCACCCGCCGCGAGGGTTGGTGGCTCCGTTAACTTCAAATCGAATACTTCTGCAAATTCGCCATCATTTCCTTCAATGCTTCAATATTGTCCTTCGGGTGCGCCGCCCCTTCGAAATCACAAATCTGCTGCCAGTGCGCCGCGACGTCTTCCGGCGAGAACCCCTCGCGCGGATCGAAGCCGGCACCGAGGCTGCGTTCCCAGCGCACCTTGCCCATCCAGCCGCCGCCGACTTCGAACAGGCCGGATGTTTCCTGGCATTGCTCGCTGGCCAGATACACCACCAGCGGGCTCACCAGTTCCGGCTTCAGTTGCTCGAATACTTGCGGCGGGATCAGGCCCTCGGTCATGCGCGTGCCGCCGGTCGGGGCGATGGCGTTGACCAGAATGTTGCTCTTGCGCCCTTCGATCGCCAGCGTTCGGGTCAACCCGTAAAGCCCGAGTTTGGCCATGCCATAGTTGGATTGGCCAAAATTGCCATAGATGCCAGAAGTCGACGCAGTGAAAATCACGCGACCGTAGTTTTGCTCGCGCAGATGCGGCCAGGCGGCACGGGTGACCTTGTAGGCGCCTTCGACGTGGACGCGATAGACCAGATCCCAGTCGGCGTCGTCCATCTTGTGAAATGACTTGTCGCGCAGGATCCCGGCGTTGTTGACCACGACGTCGACGCGGCCGAAGGCATCAAGGGCGTTCTGTACCAGTTTGTCGCCGTCAGTCACCGAGTCGTGGTTGGCTTCGGCAATACCGCCGGCCTCGCGGATTTCCGCCACCACGCGGTCGGCAGCCGAGGCGTTGGCGCCCTCGCCCTGTGTCGAGCCACCGAGATAGTTGACCAGCACCTTGGCGCCCTGTCTGGCGAACAGCAGCGCATGGGCACGCCCGAGGCCGCCACCGGCGCCAGTGACAATCACGACTTTATCTTCGAAACGCACAGGTTCATTCATCGCGGCAACTCCAGCAGGCCAAGGGATATTGCCCCGAGTGTCAGGCACGGCGCTTTGGCTCACAACGAACACGGCTGCGGCTGAATGGTGCGCGATAAGGCTGAGGGATGATCGAGTGTCAGGTCGCCGAGAGCCCGTGCACTCGGCGAAAATCAGGAGTACGCCACTTTGCGCGGGGGCAATACCAGACGATCGCGAAACGCCAGATAGTGCTTGAGCACCAGCGCCGGCGCCTCGGTCTGTGGATAGTGGCCGATGCCCGGCAACAGCACGGTGTCCGGATCAGGGATCAGTTCGCGATAACGCTCGACCATGTGCACCCCGGAAATCGGGTCAAATGCGCCGTCGATCACTCGCAAGGGAATGTCACCCTGCTGCATGGCCGCCACCCAGCGCTCGCGCTGCACCCGGCGCTCCGGAATGTAAGTGATCAATTTGTGCAGGATGCGCGGGCCATGGTTGCTGTCCACCAGACTCCAGTAATCATCCAGTTCGCTTTCAGATGGCTGGGTCTGCGGGCCGAAGATCTGCCGGAAACCTTTGACCAACGCCTCACGGCTGAAGGCGCGGCCGAGCAGCCAGCCAATCGGGCTGAGCAGCAGTTTCTGCATCAGCAGCGGACGATGGGTTTCCGGAAACAGACCGCCATTAAGGAATACGCAACTGGCCACTTCAATGCGTTTTTCGTAGTGCCGAGCGAGCAGCTCCTGAGCAACGCTGTCGCCGTAGTCGTGGGCGAGGATGTGCACCGCTTGTTCAACCTGCAGATGCGCGAGCAACGCCTGTTGCAGATCGGCCTGTTCCAGCAGGCTGTAGGTGTGATTGCGCGGTTTCGCCGAATCGCCGAAACCGAGCATGTCGCAGGCGATCACCTGATAACGCTGGGCGAGTGGCTGCCACAGGTAATGCCAATCCCAACTGGCGGTGGGAAAACCGTGAATCAACAGCAGCGGTTCACCCTGCCCGACTGTCCAGTAGCGGATCGACTGGCCACGAAAGACAAAAGTCCGGCTGCGCTTGCGCCAGACACTCAGAGGAATCTCGGCGAGTGGCATTAGAATTTATACCCCGGATCCTGCAGGTCGAGTTTGCGCAGCAGCGCCGGCCACGCCAGCGCGCCGCCCATGCCTTGAGCGCTTTTGGTGACGCCGGCAATCATTGCCTTGGCGCCGGCGAGAATCTGCGGTTCGATGGCGATCAGTTCGGCCCCTCCAGTCTGCGCCATGACCTGAATGTCGCAGACTCGCTGGAAGGTGAACATCATCAGAAAGGTATCGGCAATGGTGCCACCACAGGTGAGCAGACCGTGGTTGTGCAGCATGAGGAAATTGTTGTCGCCGAGGTCGGCTTGCAGGCGCGCCTTTTCTTCATGATTCAGGGCCACGCCCTCGTAGGCGTGATAGGCCAGGCTCGACAACACAAACAGTGACTGTTGACTGATCGGCAGCACCCCCTGCCTTTGCGCCGACACCGCAACGCCTGACGCAGTGTGCGTATGCAGCACGCAAACCACATCGTGGCGCACTTCGTGGACGGCGCTGTGAATGGTGTAGCCGGCGGGGTTGATTTCGTACGGGCTGTCCATGAGTTTGTTGCCGGCCTGATCGACTTTCACCAGGCTTGATGCGGTGATCTCGTGGAACATCAGGCCAAACGGATTGATCAGGAAATCTTCGGTGCCGGGCACCTTGGCCGAGATATGCGTGAAGATCAGATCGTCCCAGCCGTGCAGCGCGACCAGGCGATAACAGGCGGCAAGATCGACACGGGTCTGCCACTCGGCAGCGCTGACCTGATCTTTGACATTCGGCGACGATTGGACGGGGGCTACGCTCACTGTATGCACCTCTGCGTTCTTCTTGTTCTGCTCGTGTCAGCAGTCTAGTCAGGCGCAGGGCATCGCGTAGTTGCATTGGCAGCCAGCTTGATGACTGAACGAGTCAGTCGGGCAAACAGCCTGGATCCGTTGCAATGCAACAACGCTTATAAGAGGCAGCGGTTATTGTCCGCACTCAGCCTTTGAGCGCTTCAATCAACCGCGCCAGCCACGGCTCGGCATCGGTTTCCGGCGTGACACTTTCGCTGGCGTCGATGCGCAGCATTTCCTGAACCTCGTTTACCCCCAGTTCGTCAAACAGTTCGCGCATCTGCTCGCCACCGCCGCAGAAGGTGTCGCCATAGCTGGCGTCACCGAGGGCAATCACCGCGCCGGGCAGGTCGCTCCATGCCGCAGGCAATTGATCGCGAATAGCCGAATACAAAGGTTGCAGGTTGTCCGGCAGCTCGCCCATGCCAGTGGTCGAAGTCACAGCGAGAAGAGCCTCGGGACCGAACGCCTGAATATCGGCCAACGCGGCGCGCGAGTTGTAAAAGGTTTCAAAGCCGGCGGCTTTCAGCAGGTTCTGGGCGTGGCGGGCGACTTCTTCGGCGGTGCCGTAGACTGAACCTGAGAGGATGGCGACTTTCATCAATCTGATCCTGGAACTGAAAAAAAGAGCCGCGATAGTAACAGCCCATGCCGCGAAGTTGCGATTGGCTCTCAGTGGAAGCTGCTGGCCTATAGACAGTCCGCGGCTTTCTTCTAGAATGCCAGCCACTGACACAACGGAAGGGATTCTCGGATGATCAACGCCAGTCTGCTGAAAATGGTGATCAACGCCTCGAACGACGGCATCGTGGTCGCTGAAAAGGAAGGCGAGCAGGACAACATCCTTATTTACGTCAACCCCGCTTTTGAACGGCTGACCGGCTACAGCAGTGAGGAGATTCTCTATCAGGACTGTCGCTTCCTGCAGGCTGGAGACCGTGACCAACAAAGCCTGCAGCTGATTCGCGAGACGTTGCGCGAAGGCGGTTCGTGCCGGGAGATCCTGCGCAACTATCGCAAGGATGGCACACCGTTCTGGAACGAGCTGTCGCTGTCGACCGTGAAGAATGCCGATGACGGGCAGACTTATTTCATCGGTGTGCAAAAGGATGTGACGGTTCAGGTCAAGGCGCAGCAGCGGGTTGCGCAACTGGAAGCACAAGTGGCGGCGCTGCAAAGCGAGCTAGCGGCGTTGAAAGCGACGAACGGCGCAAACGAAACCGCGAACTGATGGTCATTAACTACAATCACCAATGACTTTGTAACTATTCACTTCGAGTTAGCCATGCAACGCGACGCCCTCCTCACCCAGGACGAGCTGGATTTCATCCAGACCATGCAGCACAACCCGCAACTTAACGTGCGGGATGCAACGTCGAGTCTGCTGGTTAATGGTGGCTCGCAGATCCGTGACCTGCTGACACGTCTGGCTGCTCACGAGCAGGTGACGATCCAGGCCAACTTCGAAAATCAACAGATGACTTTTCCGCTGCATCTGGTGGAAGACGAGTTCCACGCGCTGCATCTGCGTCTCGGTGTGCCGAGCATCTACGAAGACGGCCCGATGGTGCGCCCATGGCGCCTGGTACTGGAAGAGCCGGTGGCGCTGGAAAATGCCAAAGGCCAGCCCGGCACGCTGTGGGTACACGAGGTGTCGCACAAAGGCGTGTTGCTGGAAGTACGCAACAAGACCAAACCACCGAAACATTTCGCCCTGTGGTTCAGCCCTTCCGGTTATGAGCGCATTTCGTTGCGCGGCCATTTCGAGCGTGAGACCGAGCAAGGTTTCTTCGCCTACGAACTGAGCCAGACCGATGCCGACGAAACCGAGCGCCTGCGCCAGTTCATCCTGCAACAGCATCGCCTGACCCACCCCGCCCTGCACGCCTGAGTTTCAGGTATCCAGTTTGCCTGCCATGAATTGTTTCATGCGTTGACGCATTGTTCCGCCCTCGTTACCCAAACATGCCACGGATGAACCGGCCAGGCTGTCTTCGGCCAGTTCCGAGGCATCGCCGGCCAACATCAATTGGCAATCGAGGCTCAGTGCCAGACGATTCAGGCGCCGGGGCAGCTCTGGACCGGGGGCATGGTTGGAAAACAGCACAAGTGCGTCAGGCTTGACCTTTTCGCAGACCAGCGTCAATTCATCGAAAGGCTGGCCCGTGGTGAGCACCCGCACGCCAGAATCGTTGCCGCTGAGAAACAGCGCCGCGACCAGCAACTCAAGCTCTCTGCATTGCCCCGCAAGCGCACTGACGACCACCCGGCGCGGTTGAGCCCCCCGCAGCATGACGATGCGCTGCAGCACGCGCGCCCTGAGAAATCCGTCGAGAAACAACCATTCGCTGGTTTGCCCGAAAGCGTCCTGGCGCTGCAGCAATTGCCGCCACAACGGCATGATGATGGCTTCGAACACCACCGGCAGCGTGTACGACGAGAAAATCTGCCCGTAGACGCGATCCAGCTGCTGATCGTCGAACTCACTGACGGCCTGCTGAACCTGCTCCTGCCATTGCTTGTAATCGGCCTGCACATGGTCATCGGGGATGAAGTTGGCCAATACCTTCAAAGGCTCTGTTTTCGCCAGAATCTTGCCGACCTTGCTCACGGCCACGCCGCGATCGATCCAGTCGACGATGCTGCGCACGCGCTCGATATCGTTCATTGAATAGAGACGATGCCCGCTTTCAGTGCGGGTCGGCTGGATCAATCCGTAGCGACGCTCCCAGGCCCGCAGGGTCACCGGATTGACGCCGGTCAGGCGCGCCACTTCGCGGATGGGAAACAGCTCTTCGCGCTCGAGCGTGCCGGGTGCTGTTGAGGCCGGGCGAGTGTCCGTGATTACAGGCATCTGGCGGTCAACTTCCATGTCGATTCATTGGATCCCATTTTAAACATGATGGACTGGAAACCTTCAAGTAGTGATCTGCGACGAAAGTGGCTGGTTTAATCGACAAAAACAGGAATAATCCTTGCTTGTTGCAAAGCGCAAGCCTCTACCCCGGCCTGCGTCAGGCGAAGTTCTTACCCGGAACGACGCACTCGAAATACGGAGATACAAAATGTCTACTTCCCCCGTTACGTTGATGGTAGCGCGTCGCGTCGCTGATGGCCGCTATCACGATCTGATTGCATGGTTGCGCGAAGGCGAGCAACTGGCCACCGACTTCCCCGGCTACCTCGGCTCCGGCGTCCTCGCGCCACCGCCCGGTGACAACGAATTCCAGATTATCTTCCGATTTGTCGATGAGCAGACGCTGCATGCTTGGGAATATTCGGCGTCGCGTACCGCCTGGCTGAACCGCGGCAGCGATTTGTTCGAACATCCTAAAGAGCACCGGGTCAGCGGCATTGAAGGCTGGTTTGGTGCGACCGGACAACGTCCACCGCGCTGGAAACAGGCCGTGGCGATCTGGCTGGCGTTTTTCCCGGTGTCGTTGATCTTCAACTTTATCTTCGGCCCGCTGCTGGCTGAGTTGAGCCTGTTGCCACGCATATTGATCGGCACGGCGTGCCTGACGCCGCTGATGGTGTATTTCTTTATCCCGTTGTCGACGCGCCTGCTGGCGAACTGGCTGAACAGCACACCGACGCGGCCATTGGCTGGCGCACCGTCGGCGCAGAATCGCTGATCTGCAGCGGGCGGCGAGCCTGTTATAGTTTTCGCTTCAACCGCGATGCGAGCCGCCCATGCCAGATTCCGCAGCCCCGATCCTCATCACCGGCGCCGGCCAGCGTGTCGGTTTGCACTGCGCGCAGCGCTTGATCGAGGATGGCCACCCGCTGATTTTCACTTACCGCACCGAGCGACCAGGCGTGCAGGCACTTCGCGATCTTGGCGCGACAGCGCTGTTAGCGGATTTTTCCAGCGAGGCCGGGATTCTTGCCTTCATCGACGCGCTGAAAGCCCACACCGACAGCTTGCGCGCCATCGTGCACAACGCCTCCGAATGGCTGGCAGAATCCCAGGGCAGCGAAGCACAAGCCTTCAATCGCATGTTCAACATTCACATGCTCGCGCCTTACCTGATCAACCTGCACTGCGCCGGGTTGCTGCAGCGCTCGACACCTGCCGACATCATCCACATCAGCGACGACGTCACCCGCAAGGGCAGCAGCAAGCACATCGGTTATTGCGCCAGCAAGGCCGGGCTCGACAGTCTGACCCTGTCGTTTGCCGCGCGCTTTGCGCCGGCCATCAAGGTCAACGGTATCGCTCCGGCACTGTTATTGTTCAACCCCGACGATGACGCGGCGTACCGCACCGAGGCGCTGGCCAAGTCCGCGCTGGGCATCGAACCCGGCAGCGAGGTGATCTACCAGAGCCTGCGCTATCTGCTGGACAATCCCTATGTCACCGGCACGACCCTGACCGTCAACGGCGGCCGGCACGTCAAATAGGCCGTCCCGCTTCGGCCGCGAGTCGAGTAAGATCCACCAGAACGCCTGCAATAGACTGGACGGAGCAAATCAATGCCACAACTTCAACCGGGAATGGCGCGCATCCGGGTCAAGGATCTGCGCCTGCGCACCTTTATCGGCATCAACGAGGACGAAATCCTCAACAAGCAGGATGTGCTGATCAACCTGACCATTCTGTACGCGGCACAAGAAGCGGTGCGCGACAACGATATCGACCACGCGCTGAATTACCGCACCATCACCAAAGCGATCATCGCCCACGTCGAAGGTAACCGCTTCGCCCTGCTCGAACGCCTGACGCAAGAATTGCTCGACCTGGTGATGACCAATGCATCGGTGCTGTATGCCGAAGTCGAAGTCGACAAGCCCCACGCGCTGCGCTTCGCCGAGTCGGTATCGATTACGCTCGCGGCGAGTCGCTAGCTTCAAGCCTCAAGCCGCAAGCTGTAAACTTTGCTCACAGACACCCATCTTGCAGCTTGAAGCTTGCCGCTCAAAGCTGTCTCGAAGAGACCCCCATGACTGATCAACAACGCCTGGAACTCGAAGCCGCCGCCTTTCGCCGACTGGTCGCGCACCTCGACAGCCGCAAGGACGTGCAGAACATCGACCTGATGAACCTCGCCGGGTTCTGCCGCAACTGCCTGTCGAAATGGTACAAGGCCGAAGCCGACCAACGTCAGATCGAGGTCAGCCTCGATGACGCCCGCGAAGTGGTGTACGGCATGCCCTACGCCGAGTGGAAAGCCCAATACCAGCAAGAAGCCAGCGCCGAGCAGCAAGCAGCGTTTGCCAAAGGAAAACCAAATGACTGATCTGAACACCCTGCGCGCCAGCTTCAAGAGTGGCGAGCATGTTTTCGCCGACACCCTGGCGTTCATCGCCGCCGGTTACGACTACCAGCCTCAAGCGTTCAACAACGGCGGCGTGGACAACGCTGCCGGCCAGAATGAAGGCTCGTGCAAGACCCTGGGCCTGGCATTGCTTGAGGGTCTGAGTGATGAAGAAGCGCTGCTGGCGTTCGGCGAGCATTACCGTTCGGTGCTGGCGACGCCTGAGGGCAGCGATCACGGCAATATCCGCGCGTTGATCAAGCACGGCTTGGCCGGGGTTAAATTCACCGCACAACCCCTGACCCGCCGCTAACAACGGGATTCGGATCGTTCCCACGCTCCGCGTGGGAATGCCTCACTGGACGCTCTGCGTCCGCTTTGGGACGCAGAGCGTCTCGGGCTGCATTCCCACGCAGAGCGTGGGAACGATCGAATTGCGTTGGAGCAGGAAGAGCGGGCACAAAAAAACCGGCCAATCTCTGGCCGGTTTTTTTATGCCCTGCGGTCTTAGAACGTGGCGTTCTGCAGGCCGTCCAGGTAACGCTCGGTGTCCAGCGCCGCCATGCAACCGGCACCGGCCGAGGTGATGGCCTGACGGTAAACGTGGTCAGCCACGTCACCGGCAGCGAAGATGCCTTCGACGCTGGTCGCCGTTGCGTTGCCTTCACGGCCGCCCTGCACAACCAGATAACCGTCCTTCAGAGTCAGTTGGCCTTCGAACAGCGAAGTGTTCGGGGTGTGGCCGATGGCGATGAACACGCCGTCGACTTTGATTTCGTCGAAGCTGCCATCGTTGTTACGCAGACGCGCACCGGTGACGCCCATGTTGTCGCCGAGGACTTCGTCCAGGTTGGCGTTCAACTTCAGGATGATCTTGCCTTCGGCCACACGGGCGTTGAGCTTGTCGATCAGGATCTTCTCGGCGCGGAAGGTTTCGCGACGGTGGATCAAAGTCACGGTGCTGGCGATGTTGGCCAGGTACAGCGCTTCTTCGACAGCGGTGTTGCCACCGCCAACCACAGCGACCGGCTTGTTGCGATAGAAGAAACCGTCGCAGGTCGCGCAGGCCGACACGCCTTTGCCCATGAACGCTTCTTCCGACGGCAGGCCCAGGTAGCGGGCGCTGGCACCGGTGGCGATGATCAGTGCATCGCAGGTATAGACGGCGCTGTCGCCGGTCAGGGTGTACGGCTTGGCAGCGAAGTCCACGGCGTTGATGTGATCGAAAACGATCTCGGTCTCGAAACGCTCGGCGTGCTCGCGCATGCGCTCCATCAGCACCGGGCCGGTCAGACCATGAACATCACCCGGCCAGTTGTCGACTTCGGTGGTGGTGGTCAGTTGACCGCCGGCCTGCATGCCGGTGATCAGCAGTGGCTTGAGGTTGGCGCGTGCCGCGTAGACCGCAGCGCTGTAACCGGCGGGGCCGGAACCGAGAATGATCACTCGCGAATGACGGACTTCAGACATGAATCTGCTCCTGTTGGCCGGCCATGAAAAATCTGGCGCGGACGCCGGACGGCCGGCGGAATAAAAAAGGACCGTGGACACCTTGGGGAAGGCTTGAACTCGACAGTCCTGTAAAAAGTTGGGTGCAGCGTATCGAGGGGGGCAAGATTAAGGAAATACGGTTTAACAATCCAGCTCATAGGTGGTCTCTATGCCGAGACGCTGACGACATAGACCTCTTTGTTACAGTGAATGTCGATTGCTCTGCCGCGCTTTCGCCGCTGGGGCAAAGCCGGTAACGTCGGCGCGTTTTCCCTTGCTTCGGAGCACCTTATGCCCGCCCCTGTTCTGTCAGGCCCGCAATACCTGCGCGAAGGCCTCACATTGGTCCTGAGCCCTGGCCTGCGCCTGTTCGTGTTGTTGCCGCTGGCGATCAACCTGGTGCTGTTCGTCGGATTGATCTATCTGGCCGGCCACCAGTTCAGCCTGTGGGTCGACACACTGATGCCGTCGTTGCCTGAATGGCTGAGTTTCCTCAGCTATATCCTCTGGCCGCTGTTCGTGGTCCTCGTGGCCTTGATGGTGTTTTTCACCTTCACCATGCTCGCCAACATCATTGCCGCACCGTTCAACGGCTTCCTCGCGGAAAAAGTCGAAGTGGTGGTGCGCGGCACCGATGATTTCCCGGCGTTCAGCTGGGGCGAACTGATCGCGATGATCCCGCGCACCCTCGCCCGGGAAATGCGCAAGCTCGGCTACTTCTTGCCGCGCGCCATCGGCCTGTTCATCCTCTCCTTCATCCCGGTGGTGAATATTGTCGCCGCGCCGTTATGGCTGCTGTTCGGTGTGTGGATGATGGCCATCCAGTACATCGACTACCCGGCGGACAACCACAAGCTGGGCTGGAACGAGATGCTCGCCTGGCTGCGGCAGAAACGCTGGCAGAGTATGAGCTTTGGCGGGATCGTCTATCTGGTGCTGCTGATTCCGGTGGTCAACATTCTGATGATGCCGGCGGCGGTGGCCGGGGCTACGCTGTTCTGGGTGCGTGAGCGCGGTGCCGAGAATCTGGTGATTCAACACTGACCGCGTCACAAATCCATCATCCGAACGTCACAACGTCGACATGGCCTCAGCCGACACTGAGGTCATGACGACAGCTCTGCATATCACCCTTATCAGCGAAACCTTCCCACCGGAAATCAACGGCGTGGCCAATACCCTTGGCCGCTTGTGCGAGGGTCTGCGCGCACGTGGGCATCAGGTGGAGCTGGTGCGTCCGCGCCAGGCCGGCGATCCGCAACGCAGCACAGACGATGCACTGTTGCTGTGTCGCGGATGGCCGTTGCCGGGCTATCCGGGGCTGCAGTGGGGCCAATCGTCGATGCATAAGCTGCTGCGGCGCTGGAAACGCCAACGTCCGGATGTGCTGTACATCGCCACGGAAGGGCCGCTCGGGTTGTCGGCACTGCGTGCGGCACGGCGCCTGGGGATTGCGGTGGTGAGCGGTTTTCACACCAACTTCCAGCAATACACCAGCCAGTACGGCCTCGGCCTGCTGACGCGGATGCTGACCCATTACCTGCGCTGGTTTCACAATCGTTCGGCAATGACCTTGGTGCCGAGTATCAGTCAGCGGCTGGAGCTGGAGCGGCGGCATTTCGAGCGGTTGGCGTTGTTGTCGCGGGGGGTGGACAGCCAGTTGTTTCATCCGAGTAAACGTCAGAGCGCGTTGCGTGAGCAATGGGGGCTCTCTGATACGGATATCGCGGTTATCCACGTAGGAAGGCTCGCCCCGGAGAAGAATCTGGGGCTGCTCAAACGCTGCTTTGAAACCCTGTCTGCGACTTATCCACAGCGCCATCTGAAGCTGATCGTGGTCGGAGATGGCCCGCAGCGTTCGGCGCTGGAAAAAGAGATGCCGGAGGCGATTTTCTGCGGAGCACAGCGCGGGGAAGCGCTGGCAGCGCACTACGCCTCAGGGGATCTGTTCGTATTTCCCAGCCTCACCGAGACCTTCGGCAATGTGGTGCTGGAAGCCCTGGCTTCGGGACTCGGCGTTGTTGCCTATGATCAGGCAGCGGCGGCGCAGCATATTCGCCACGGCTACAACGGCGTGTCAGCCATGCCCGGCGATGAGCAGGCGTTTTGCGAAGCGGCGGCATGGTTGCTGGAGGAGGATGAGCGGTTGCGCTGCGTCAGGCTGAATGCGCGGCAGCATGGCAGTCGCCAGGGCTGGGGGGCAATTATCGAGCAGTTCGAGGGGTATTTGCGTGGGGCTTGTGTGGGGGAGCTGGTGGTGACTGGGGCTCAGGCACAACCTTAGATTTTCGGCGACATAGAAACAGCTTTCGCGAGCAGGCTCGCTCCCACATGGGTACTGCATTCTTTCAGATGGAATGCGGTCGAAGGTGGGAGCGAGCCTGCTCGCGAATGGTTCGAACTGGCGCCGCTTAGACCAAGGTCATCAACGCCTCACGACTGAACGGCAGAATGTCCTGCTCACGCCCGTCACGGACTTTCTGCGCCCAGTCCGGATCGACCAGCAGCGCGCGGCCCACTGCTACCAGGTCGAACTCTTCTTTGTTCAGACGCTCCAGCAGGTTTTCCAGGCTGGCCGGTTGCGCGACCTTGTCGGTGTTGACCATGAACTGCAGGAACTCGCCGTCCAGGCCGACGCTGCCCACGGTGATGGTCGGTTTGCCAGTCAGCTTGCGGGTCCAGCCAGCAAGGTTCAGATCCGAACCGTCGAACTCCGGCTCCCAGAAGCGTCGGGTCGAGCAGTGGAAAATGTCCACGCCAGCGTCGGACAGCGGCTTGAGAAACTCGCCCAGCGCTTCGGGGGTTTGTACCAGACGCGCGGTGTAATCCTGCTGCTTCCATTGCGAGAAGCGGAAGATGATTGGAAAGCCTTCACCGACCGCCGCGCGCACCGCTTGAATCAATTCGATGGCAAAACGCGAACGGTTGGCCAGGCTGCCACCGTATTCGTCGGTGCGCTGGTTGCTGCCTTCCCAGAAGAACTGGTCGATCAGATAGCCGTGGGCGCCATGAATTTCCACACCGTCCATGCCGATGCTTTGCGCATCTGTGGCAGCCTGGGCAAACGCAGCGATCACGTCCTGGATGTCCTGCTTGGTCATGCCGTGCACCACGACCTGGCCGTCCTTGAGTTTCTCCGACGGACCGTAACCCGGCACGCTGGCGTCCGGCTCGGTGCCGAGGCGACGTACGCTGCCGACATGCCACAATTGCGGGACGATCTTGCCGCCCTCGGCGTGCACGGCGTCGACCACTTTTTTCCAGCCGGCCAGCGGTGCATCACCGAAGAATTGCGGGACGTTCGGATAGCCGTTGGACGCGATGTGGCCGACCGTGGTGCCTTCGGTGATGATCAAGCCAACCCCGGCGGCCGCACGACGACGGTAGTATTCGATGACCTTGGAATTCGGCACGCCGCCCGGCGAGAACGAGCGGGTCATTGGCGCCATGACCACGCGGGTCGGCAGTTCGAGGGCACCGAGGTGGAACGGTTTGAACAGGGCTTGAACAGGCATCGAGAGGCTCCACGAAAACGTTGGCGACAGGCATGAATCGATATGACGGCGATAATATCCGCCACGTCCTTCGCGTGACAGCACTATTGATCTGAATGATTAAGGGTCAAAAGGCAGGCAAAAAAAATCGCAGCTCAATGCTGCGATTTTCTGATTCAGGCTAAGGCTTTTTCGATCGCGGCAATCACTGTCGGATCATCCGGCGCGGTGCGCGGCGAGAACCGCGCCAGCACCCGGCCATCCTTGCCGAGCAGAAACTTCTCGAAATTCCAGGTGATGTCACCGGGAAACTCGGCGCCCTCGCCCGCCAGCAGGCGATACAACTGATGCCGCTCGTGGCCGTTGACTTCGAGCTTGCTCGACAACGGAAAGGTCACGCCATAGTTGAGGCTGCAGAACTCCTGGATTTCTTTCTCCGAGCCTGGCTCCTGACCGGCAAACTGGTTGCACGGCAGGCCCAGCACAGCAAAGCCTTTATCTTTGTATTGCTGGTAGAGGTTTTCCAGTGCCGCGTACTGAGGGGTCAAGCCGCATTTGGAGGCCACGTTGACCACCAGCACGACTTGGCCCTTGAACGGCGCCAGCGGTAGCTCCTGACCATCCAGGGCTGTCAACTTAAGGTCGTGAAAAGCACTCATGCCGAACTCCAGGATTCTCGTGTTCTACTCGAAACAGCCACTTGGCGAGGCCACCAAGGACAGCCGCGGACTAAAAAGGCGCCCACAGGCGCCTCTCCAGTACTCGAAGCTTAGCGCAGAAAATCAGTGGTGATGGCCACCTTCGCCATGGACGTGACCATGAGCGATTTCTTCCTGGCTGGCGTCGCGGATATCAACGATCTTCACTTCGAAGTTCAGGCGCTGACCGGCCAGAGGGTGGTTGCCATCAACGGTGACGTCGTCGCCGTCCAGATCACGGATGGTGACGATCTGCATCTGGCCGTCCGGCGCCGAAGCGTGGAACTGCATGCCGACTTCCAGCTCGTCAACGCCTTCGAACATGCTGCGGCTCAGGGTGCTGACCAGTTCAGCGGCGTATTCACCGTAAGCATCTTCCGGCTCAACGGCTACTTTCAGCTCGTCGCCGACAGCTTTGCCTTCAAGGGCTTTTTCCAGGCCCGGGATGATGTTGCCTGCGCCTTGCAGGTAAACCAGCGGAGCGCCGCCGGCGGAGCTGTCGATGACCTCACCAGCGTCGTTGGTCAGGGTATAGTCGATGGAGACAGCCTTATTGGCGGCGATCAGCATGGGGCGAGACCTTTTGCATAAGAATATAGAAAGGCCAAGTTTAGCGAAGCAATCGCGTGAAAGCGACCACAACCCGGACAAACGGGTTTCGACCATCACCGGCTTTCATCAGGACGAAGACGGCCATTGGGTGGTCGAGCTTTCCTGTGGCCACACCCAGCACCTGCGCCACCAGCCGCCGTGGCAAACCCGCGCCTGGGTCCTCGATCCGGCGCAACGTATTGAAAAAACAGGTCAACCCTTTGCCTGCGGTTGGTGTGCACAAGGCTCGGTTAGCGCTAACCTTGGCGACTGAATTTCGGTAGTCGGCCAGACATAGGCTGACACCCTTGCATAGAGAATTCCCATGCAAACTTTTTTTATCGCCCCCACCGATTTTGGCGTGGGTCTGACCTCCATCAGCCTCGGGCTGGTGCGCACGCTTGAACGCGCCGGCCTTAAAGTCGGCTTCTTCAAACCGATCGCCCAGCCGCACCCGGGCGACACCGGCCCTGAACGTTCCACCGAACTGGTGGCGCGCACCCATGGCCTGAAACCGCCGCAACCGTTGGGGCTGGCGCACGTCGAACGCATGCTCGGCGACGGTCAGCTCGACGAACTGCTCGAAGAAATCATCGCCCTGTATCAGCAGGCGGCGGTCGGCAAAGACGTGCTGGTGGTCGAAGGCATGGTGCCGACCCGCAGCGCCAGTTACGCCGCGCGGGTCAATCTGCATCTGGCCAAGAGCCTGGATGCCGAGGTGATTCTGGTCTCGGCGCCGGAAAACGAAGTGCTCGCCGAGCTTTCTGGCCGTGTCGAGCTTCAAGCGCAATTGTTCGGCGGCCCGAAAGATCCGAAGGTCCTCGGGGTGATCCTCAACAAGGTCAAGACCGACGAAAGCATGGACGCCTTCGCCACGCGTCTGAAGGAACATTCGCCGTTGCTGCGCAGCGGTGATTTCCGCTTGCTTGGCTGCATCCCGTTTCAGCCGGAACTCAATGCGCCGCGCACCCGCGACGTCGCCGACCTGATGGGCGCGCAAGTGCTCAACGCCGGCGACTACGAAACCCGGCGCATGAGCAAAATCATCATTTGCGCACGGACCATGCGCAACACCGTCGAGCTGCTCAAGCCCGGCGTGCTGGTGGTGACGCCGGGCGATCGCGACGACATCATCCTCGCCGTCAGCCTCGCGGCGATCAACGGTGTGCCGCTGGCCGGCCTGCTGCTGACCAGCGACACCCTGCCCGACCCGCGCATCATGGACCTGTGCCGTGGCGCCTTGCAGGCCGGTTTGCCGGTGTTGTCGGTGAGCACCGGCTCGTACGACACCGCCAATCTGCTCAATGGCCTGAACAAGGAAATCCCGATCGATGACCGCGAGCGCGCGGAGATCATCACCGATTTCGTCGCCAGCCACCTCGACGCGAACTGGCTGCATCAGCGCTGCGGCACGCCTCGGGAAATGCGCCTGTCGCCGGCGGTGTTCCGCTATCAATTGATCCAGCGCGCGCAAGCGGCGAACAAGCGCATCGTGTTGCCCGAAGGCAGCGAGCCGTTCACCGTGCAAGCAGCGGCGATCTGTCAGGAGCGCGGGATCGCCCGCTGCGTATTGCTGGCCAAACCCGAAGACGTCGAAGCGGTTGCCCGCGCCCAAGGCATCGTGCTGCCGCCGGGTCTGGAAATTCTCGACCCGGACCACATCCGCGAGCGTTACGTCGAGCCGATGGTCGCCCTGCGCAAGAGCAAAAGCCTCAACGCACCGATGGCCGAGCAACAACTGGAAGACACCGTGGTGATCGGCACCATGATGCTTGCGCTGGATGAGGTCGACGGCTTGGTTTCGGGTGTGATCAACACCACCGCCAATACCATCCGCCCGGCCTTGCAATTGATCAAGACCGCACCGGGCTGCACGCTGGTGTCGTCAGTGTTCTTCATGCTCTTTCCGGAAGAAGTGCTGGTCTACGGCGACTGCGTGATGAACCCGCACCCGAGCGCTGCCGAACTGGCCGAGATCGCCCTGCAAAGCGCCGACTCGGCGGCCGCTTTTGGTATCACGCCACGAGTGGCAATGATCAGCTATTCCAGCGGCGAATCGGCCCGCGGTGAAGAAGTCGAGAAAGTCCGCGAGGCAACCCTGCTCGCCCATGAGCAACAAAACTCGCTGTTGATCGACGGCCCTTTGCAATACGACGCCGCCGCCAACGCCGACGTCGCGCGGCAACTGGCGCCGAACAGTCAGGTCGCCGGGCGCGCCACGGTGTTTGTGTTCCCCGATCTGAACACCGGCAACACCACGCACAAAGCCGTGCAGCGCAGCGCCGATTGCGTCAGCCTCGGGCCGATGCTGCAAGGCCTGCGCAAACCGGTGAACGACCTGCCGCGCGGCGCGCAAGTCGATGACATCGTCTACACCATCGCGCTCACCGCGATTCAAGCCGCCAACCGACCTATGGATGTGTAAATGCTGGATTTTCTACCCGCCCCCGTGCGCGGCGTGATCGCCTCGCTGCTGTTGGCGCTCAACACGATTCTGCTGTGCTCGTTCCTGTTCTGCGTGGCGTTGGTCAAGGCCCTGCCGTTTGCCTTTACCCAGCGCATCGCCGGTTGGCTGATGAGCCACACCCACGAGGCGTGGATCAGCAACAACAAAGGCTGGATGAATCTGGTACGGCGCACCCGCTGGCACCTCAGCGGCCTGCAGGGCCTCGACTATCAGCACTCGTACCTGATCACCAGCAACCACCAGAGCTGGGTGGATATTCTGGTGCTGCAATACGTGCTCAACCGCAAGATCCAACCGCTGAAGTTCTTCCTCAAGCAGGAGCTGATCTGGGTGCCGGTGATTGGCCTGGCCTGGTGGGCGCTGGGCTTTCCGTTCATGAAGCGCTACTCCAAGGCGTACCTGGAAAAACACCCGGAAAAGAAAGGCAAGGACCTGGAAACCACGCGCAAGACCTGCGCGAAATTCCGCCATAACCCGGTGGGGATTTTCAACTTCGTCGAAGGCACACGCTTCACCGAAGGCAAGCATGCGCAACAGCAGTCACCGTTCAAGTACCTGCTCAAGCCCAAGGCCGGCGGGATCGCCTTTGTGCTGGATGCGATGGGCGAACAGCTGGAGTCGATCGTCAACGTGACGATTCATTATCCAGCGGGGCGTCCAGGGTTCTGGGATTTGCTCTGCGGCAATGTGCGCGATGTGGTGGTGCATTTTGAAGAAATCAAAATCCCGCCGGCCTTCATCGGCAAGAACTACGATCAGGACGGCGAGTACCGCTTGCAGTTTCAGGGCTGGATCAACCAGCTGTGGCTGGACAAGGATGCGTTGCTGGAGCAGATGCACCGCGAATATCCAGGTCACCGATAACCCCCTGTGGGAGCGAGCCTGCTCGCGAAAGCGGTGGATCAGCTTGCAAAGATGTTGAATGAGACAAAGCTTTCGCGAGCAGGCTCGCTCCCACAGTTGATCGTTCCCACGCTCCGCGTGGGAATGCAGCCCGGGACGCTCCGCGTCCCTGACGAAGCGGACGCGGAGCGTCCAATGAGGCATTCCTTTGCTGCGCGTGGGAACGATCAGCCGGCACAAAAAAAGCCCGCCGATGATCACTCATCGGCGGGCTTTTTCTTGCCGCTTGCAGCTAGAAGCTTGTCGCTGCTTCTACCTTAGATCGCACCACGCTGACGCAGCAGCTCCAGCACTTGCTTGACGCTTTCTTCCAGGCTCAGCGACTGCGTGTCGATCACCAGATCTGCATTGAGCGGCACGTCGTACGGGAAGGATTCGCCCGGGATGTTGTCGCCGCCAGCGGCGTACAGACCTTGCGGATCACGTTCGGCGCACACGGTTGGCGAGGCCTGCACATAGACCGTCAGCAAGCGATCCTTGCCGATCAGTTCCTTGGCCTGCTCGCGACCTTCGGCACTCGGCGCGACGAACGCGGCCAATGTCAGCAGCCCCGCTTCGTTGAACTGGCGCGCCACGTGCGCGGCACGACGCCAGTTCTCGGTACGCCCGGCGCGATCCTGTGGCAGACCTTTGTTCAAGTCATGACGCAGGTTCTGGCCATCCAGTACAAACACCGCGCGGCCCATGTCGAACAGCTTGCGCTCGACCGCATACGCCAGGGTGCTTTTGCCCGCGCCGGACAGGCCGCTGAACAGCACGGTGGCCGGTTGCTGGCCGAAGCGCTGGGCACGCTCTTCAGTCGCCACGTGGGCCAATTTGCCGTGGTGGGTTGCAGTGCCATGCGCTAAAGGCTGAGCGACGATCATACCGGCGCCAACGGTGCCGTTGGTCAGGCGATCGATGACGATGAATGCGCCGGTGGTGCGGTTGCTTTCGTAACCGTCGAGGGCGATCGGCGCGTCGAGCGCGATCTTCACCTTGCCGATTTCGTTGAGCTGCAACGCGCTCGCCGGGCCTTCTTCCAAGGTGTTTACGTCGACCTTGTTGACGATGCTGGCGATCGAGCCCGGCACGTAACTGGTGGCGCGTTTGATGTCGTATTTCTTGCCCGGCAGCATCGGCTCTTCAGCCATCCACACCAGCATCGCTTCGAAGCTGTCGGTGACCGGCGGCACGTTGTCGGCATGCACCAACAGGTCGCCACGGGAGATATCGATTTCGTCTTCCATGGTCAGCGTTACCGCCTGACCGGGACCGGCGTGTTCCAGTTCACCTTCGAAAGTGACGATGGACTTCACGCGGCTGCTCTTGCCCGACGGCAGCACCACGACTTCGTCGCCCTTGTGCACAATGCCGCTGGCCAGGGTGCCGGCGAAACCACGGAAGTTCAGGTTCGGACGGTTGACGTATTGCACCGGGAAACGCAGATCGGTGAAGTTGCGATCGCCCGCCACTTCCACAGTCTCGAGGATTTCCATCAGCGACTGGCCGGTGTACCACGGTGAGCGCTCGGACTTGTTCACCACGTTGTCGCCCTTGAGGGCGGACATCGGCACGAAGTGCATGCTGGTCGGCTTCATCTTCAAGCCTTCGGCGAACTTCAGGTAGTCAGCCTTGATCGACTCGAACACGCCTTCGTCGAAGTCCTTCAGGTCCATCTTGTTGATGGCGACGACGATGTGTTTGATACCCAGCAACGAAGCAATGAAGCTGTGGCGACGGGTCTGGGTCTGCACGCCGTAACGAGCGTCGACCAGAATGATCGCCAGGTCACAGGTGGACGCACCGGTGGCCATGTTGCGGGTGTACTGCTCATGGCCGGGGGTGTCGGCGATGATGAATTTGCGCTTGGCGGTGGAGAAATAGCGGTAGGCGACATCAATGGTGATGCCCTGCTCACGCTCGGCCTGCAGACCGTCGACCAGCAACGCCAGGTCGATGTCGTCACCGGTGGTGCCGACTTTCTTCGAATCGCGGGTAATCGCTTCGAGGTGATCTTCGTAGATCATCTTCGAGTCGTGCAGCAGGCGCCCGATCAGGGTGCTCTTGCCGTCATCGACATTACCGCAGGTCAAAAAGCGCAGCAGCTCTTTACGTTCGTGCTGGCCCAGGTAGGCGAGGATATCCTCGCTGATCAAATCAGAAGCATGGCTCATTGCATTCAAGCTCCAAGCTGTAAGCTTCAAGCGGCAAGCTTGTCGGCGTACAGCTAGTCAGAAATTTTGTTGATCAACCCAACCAGCATCCTAGAAAGCTCTCGGGTCTCCATAATCCAATTTTCAGCCAGTGGTTCTGCGATGTAAGCGATATCTCGGCCTATCAGGATCTGGGTGCGCAGCTCTCCACAAGAAGCTTTCGCAATCCAAAGAAAATGAACCTTTTCTTTGCAACTCCGACGCTCCATGCCTTCAGCGATATTGGAAGGCACTGAAAGTGCAGAACGGGTGATCTGATCCTTGAATCCAAAATCCCCGCACCGCGCAAACTCTTTGAAAATCCTCACCGCCAGACATTTGCTTCGCTGCCATACAACCAGTCTCTAGAAATCCATTACGAGTCATCCGATTCCGGCCCGCAGCAACCGGCTGCAAGCGCCAAACTGCAAAGCTATTCATACCGCCTTTAACTTGCAGCTTGCCGCTTGTAACTCGAAGCTTAAAAGTAACCTTGACGTTTTTTGTCTTCCATGGAGCCTGCGCCATCGTGGTCGATGACCCGGCCCTGGCGCTCGGAAGTTCGCGTCAGGAGCATTTCCTGAATGATGTCCGTCAGGCTTTCGGCCTCGGACTCCACCGCGCCCGTCAACGGGTAGCAGCCAAGGGTGCGGAACCGCACTTTCTTTTTCACGATGCGCGCTTTGTCTTCATCGGACAGGTGCTCGAGGATGCGCTCGTCGTCGATCATGATCAGCGTGCCGTTCTTCTCGATCACTTCGCGTTCGGCGGCAAAGTACAGCGGCACAATCGGGATGCCTTCGAGATAGATGTACTGCCAGATGTCCAGCTCGGTCCAGTTCGACAACGGGAACACACGGATGGATTCGCCCTTGTTGACCTTGCCGTTGTAGACGTTCCAGAGCTCTGGACGCTGGTTTTTCGGGTCCCAGCGGTGCTTGCTGTCGCGGAACGAGTACACGCGCTCTTTGGCGCGGGACTTCTCTTCATCGCGACGGGCGCCGCCGAACGCTGCGTCGAAACCATGCTTGTCGAGTGCCTGTTTCAGGCCTTCGGTTTTCATGATGTCGGTGTGCTTGGCGCTGCCGTGGGTGAACGGGTTGATGTTCTGCGCCACGCCATCGGGGTTGATGTGGGTGATCAGGTCCAGGCCCAAGTCTTCGACCATCTTGTCGCGGAACTTGTACATTTCCTGGAATTTCCAGCGGGTGTCGACGTGCATCACCGGAAACGGCAGTTTGCCCGGGAAGAACGCCTTGCGTGCCAGGTGCAGCATCACGGCGGAGTCTTTACCGATGGAGTACAGCATCACCGGGTTATCGAACTCGGCGGCCACCTCGCGGATGATGTGGATGCTTTCCGCCTCCAGCTGTTTCAGATGCGTCAGTTTGTCGACCATGGCTACTCACGAAAGCTTTCTTATGAACGGCCAGCGGGCCGTGTTCGAGCGAGGAATCCTAGCACAGCGACCTCTTCTAATCAGGACGCCAACTAGATCGAAAGGGTATATGAATATGCCCACCAGTTCGGCCGTCAGGGCCGAACGTGGGAGCGAGCCTGCTCGCGAAAGCGGAGTGTCAGGCACCTTTGTATTGAAGGTCTGACGACTTCGCGAGCAGGCTCGCTCCCACAGGGGTTTGCGGTGAGTTCAGATCGGGTTCGGGATGTCGATGAAGATGTGCTCAAGGGCAAAACGCTTCGCCAGATACTCACCCAGCGCCTGTACGCCATAGCGCTCGGTGGCGTGGTGGCCGGCGGCGATGAAGCTGATGTCGTTTTCCCGCGCACTGTGGAAAGTCTGCTCGGAGGCCTCGCCGCTGATGAAAAGGTCGACCCCCGCCGCCACGCCCTGATCGATATAGCCCTGGCCGCCGCCGGTGCACCAACCGACGCGGCGGATCATGCCGCTGCCTTCGATCAGCAGCGGCTCGCGGCCCATGGTTTCCTGAACCTTGCGCGCGAAATCTCGCGCAGTCATTGGCTCATTCAGTGAACCGACCAGCCCGACGACCTTCGGATTGCTCGGGTCGAGCGGCCCTTCGACAGTGATGTCGAGCTGACGCGCCAGTTGCACGTTGTTGCCGACGTCCGGGTGCAGATCCAGCGGCAGGTGATAGGCGAGCAGACTGATGTCGTGCTTGAGCAGGGTTTTCAAGCGGCGCTGTTTCATACCCGTGACGCAAGGATTTTCGCCTTTCCAGAAATAACCGTGGTGGACCAGGATCAGGTCGGCCTCGGCTTCGATGGCGGCATCGAGCAACGCCTGGCTGGCGGTGACGCCACTGACGATGCGCATCACCTGCGGGCGGCCTTCGACCTGTAATCCGTTGGGGCAATAATCGGCAATTTTCGCACTGCCCAGGTAACGGTCGGCTTCTTCGACGAGGGTGCTGAGGGCAACGGCCATGAAAGACTCCTAAATATCCCGTTCAGAGGCGCGCGCGGCCTCGTATAATGCGCGACATTATGGGCGGTCTGACCTCGCCTGCAACCTTTCCAGGAACGTGCTTAATGCTCAAGGCGCTGCGTTTTTTTGGCTGGCCGCTGTTGGCCGGTGTGCTTATCGCTCTGTTGATTATTCAGCGTTACCCCGAGTGGGTCGGGCTGCCGAGCCTCGACGTCAATCTGCAACAGGCGCCACAGACAACGATCGTGCAACAGGGGCCGGTGTCCTATGCGGACGCGGTGGGCATCGCCGCACCGTCGGTGGTCAACCTGTACACCACCAAGGTCATCAACAAACCGGCGCATCCTCTGTTCGAGGATCCGCAGTTCCGCCGCTTCTTCGGTGATAACTCGCCGAAACAGAAGCGCATGGAATCGAGCCTGGGTTCCGGGGTGATCATGAGCCCGGAAGGCTACATCCTTACCAACAACCACGTCACCAGCGGCGCCGACCAGATTGTCGTGGCGCTGAAGGATGGTCGCGAAACACTCGCGCGGGTGATCGGCAGCGATCCGGAAACCGACCTTGCTGTCCTTAAAATCGATCTGAAAAACCTGCCGGCAATCACCGTCGGCCGCTCCGACAGCATTCGCATCGGTGACGTCGCGCTGGCCATCGGCAACCCGTTCGGCGTCGGCCAGACCGTGACCATGGGCATCATCAGCGCCACCGGCCGTAATCAGTTGGGCCTGAACAACTACGAAGACTTCATCCAGACCGATGCGGCGATCAACCCGGGCAACTCCGGCGGTGCGCTGGTCGATGCCAACGGCAACCTCACCGGTATCAACACGGCGATCTTTTCCAAATCCGGCGGCTCGCAAGGCATCGGTTTTGCCATCCCGGTGAAACTGGCGATGGAAGTGATGAAGTCGATCATCGAGCACGGCCAGGTGATTCGTGGCTGGCTGGGCATCGAAGTACAACCGCTGACTCAGGAACTGGCGGAGTCGTTTGGCTTGTCCGGGCGCCCGGGGATTGTCGTCGCCGGAATCTTCCGTGACGGCCCGGCGCAGAAAGCCGGCCTGCAACTGGGCGATGTGATTCTGAGCATCGATGGCGAGCCGGCCGGCGATGGTCGCCGCTCGATGAACCAGGTGGCGCGGATCAAACCGACCGACAAGGTGACGATCCAGGTCATGCGCAACGGCAAAGAGCTGAAGCTGACGGCTGAAATCGGCCTGCGTCCACCACCGGCACCGGTGAAAGAAAAAGAAGAGTAAAAATGTTTTCGCGCCAGTGGCGCGAATAACAGACATTCTCAACAGGCATGTTATATTGTTTCAATTCTACCAATTGGAACAACATAACATGTCGTCTCGCAAAAAGGCCTCGCTGTTGGGCCTGACTCTGGGTTTGCTCTGCGATCCCGCCTTCGCCGATGAGCCGCAGCCCGTTGAGCTGGAAGCCATCAGCGTCACTTCCGACTACGAATCACCCACCGGCCCGGTCAGCGGTTATCGCGCGACTCGCTCGGCCAGTGCGACCAAAACCGACACGGCGATTCGCGATATCCCACAAGCCATCAGCGTCGTTCCGGCCAGTGTGCTCTCGGATTTGGGCAGCACCAGCGTTGAACGCGCGCTGGATTTTGCCGGCGGCGTGTCGAAGCAGAACAACTTCGGCGGCCTGACCCTGTACGAATACAGCGTGCGCGGCTTTACCACCTCGGAGTTCTACAAGGACGGCTTCAGCGCCAATCGCGGTTACCCGAGCACGCCGGATGCAGCGAACATCGAGCGCATCGAAGTGCTCAAAGGCCCGGCCGCCAGCCTTTACGGCCGGGGAGATCCGGGCGGCACGGTGAACATCGTCACCAAGAAGCCGCAGCCCGAAGCGTTCACCACTGTGCAAACCAGCGCCGGCAGTTGGGACCGCTATCGCACCGCGCTGGACGTCAACACGCCCCTCGATGATCAGGGCAATGTGCTCACGCGCATCAACTTCGCCGTAGAAGACAACAAAAGCTTTCGCGACCACGTCGACAGCCAGCGGGTCTTCGTCGCGCCTTCGATCAGTTGGCAGTTGAACCCGGACACCTCACTGCTGGTGGAAAGCGAAATCGTCCGTCACAACTCGACGTTCGATCGTGGCGTCGTGGCGCCGAACAACAAATGGAGCGGCGTATCGCGCTCGACGTTCTTGGGCGAACCCAACGACGGCAACATCGATAACCACAACAACCTGCTCCAGGCCACTCTTGAACACCATCTGAACGACAGCTGGAAGCTGCGCCTGGCCAGTCACTACAAGGAAGGCAAGCTCTGGGGCGACGCTTCCGAAGCACGACCGCTGAACGCCGACGGCCACACGGTCAACCGCCGCTTGCGCGAACGCGACACGAGTTGGCACGACAGCATCACCCAACTGGAACTGCGCGGTCTGTTCAACCTCGGGCCGTGGCAGCACGAATTGCTGATCGGCACCGAGTACGAGAATTACCGCAAGGACGAACGCGTCACCACCATTGCTGGCGGCCCCTACGCCATCGACATCTATAAGCCGGTCTACGGCCAGCCGAAACCCAATGGCGTACGTTCGGGCACCGACTTCTTCGAACACGTCGAAAGTCATGCACTGAACCTGCAGGACCAGATCATCTTCACCGACAAGCTGCGCGGCATGGTGGGCGCGCGCTTCGAGCATTTCGATCAGCGTATCGACGATCACAGCCGCAACGCCAAAAGCCAGCAGCGCCACGACGCACTGACTCAACGCGCCGGCCTGCTCTATCAGCTCACGCCTAATACCGGCCTGTTCGCCAACGCCTCGACCTCGTTCAAACCGAACAACGGCCTGGATGGTTCCGGCAAATCCTTCGATCCGGAAGAAGGCGTCGGTTACGAAGTGGGGATCAAGAACGAGCTGTTTGATGAGCGCGTGAGCAGCACCCTCGCCTTGTTCCACATCGACAAGGAAAACGTTCTCGCCCTCGATCCGGGCACCGACACCAGCCGCGCCATGGGCAAGGCACGCAGTCAGGGTTTCGATTGGCAAGTGAGCGGCCAGGTGACCGACGCGATACGGGTCATCGGCGCCTTCGCCTACATCGACGCCGAGGTGACCAAGGGTGACGCGACCATTCCCACCGGCAGCCGCATCCTCGGCGTGGCCAAACGCAGCGGCAGTCTGCTGGGTGTGTATGAATTTCAGGATGGCCGACTGCGCGGTTCAGACGTCGGTGCAGCGTTCACCTACGTCGGCGATCGTTCGGGCGAGTCCGGCAGCGACTTCGAATTGCCGGCCTACCACACCGTGGATTTGCTCGCACATTACAAGGCCAGCGACAACGTCACGGTCGGTCTGAACCTGAACAATATCTTCGACGAAAAATACTACGAGCGCTCCTACAGCAACTACTGGGTCAATCCCGGCGAACCACGCAATTTCACCGTCAGCCTGACACTCAACCTGTAAAAGGACGTCACCATGCACTACGGCAAATCCCTTCTGCTCCTCGCTGCGCTGTTCACCGGTCAGGTGTCGGCGCACGGCCTGTGGACAGAGGAGCGACGCGGCAACATCGAAGTGGTCTACGGTCACGGCGCTGAAGACAACGCCTTCAAGGCACAAAAAATCAGCGGTGCCTGGGCTTATGACGCAAGCGGCAAAATGATCCCGGTCAGCGTCGAGCGCCTGGCCGATCATGCCCGTTTGAAACCATTGAAGCCGCCGGCGGTGCTGGCCGTGGCGCTGAACAACGGCATGTGGTCGCAGACGGCGGACAAGAAGTGGATCAACGAAGGACGCAGCAAAGTGCCCGGCGCTACCGAGGCCACGCAGACGTTCAAGTACAGCCTGGCGATCTATCAGCCAGGGGCGAAGTTGCCGAAACTGGACCAGATCAAACTGCTGATCCTGCCGGAGGTTGATCCGCTGACGGTCGGGCCGGGTAAATCGTTACCGGTGCGGGTGCTGCTCGATGGCAAACCAGCGGCAGGTGTGAAGTTGTATGGCGACTATCGCAGCGCACCAAACACCCTGAGCACCGAGACCGACAAGGATGGGCGTGCGCAGGTGCTGGTGCGTAATGAAGGGTTGAATGTGATTGCGGCGCAGGTCGAGGTGCCGGTGAGGGACAGCGCGGATGTGAACAGTCGTGGGTTGTTCAGTTCGCTGACATTCCTTGGCGAGCCGCATCACGAGTGAGCAAGGGTCGTTTTCAAAATCCATGTTCGATCTGAATACCATCCCCCTCACCCCAGCCCTCTCCCCCAAGGGGGCGAGGGGGAAAGGGAGCCGATCTGTTTGCTTTTCAACACTGGAATTCGACTCGGTTTCTCACGTCGGTGCAACTCTAAAGTGCGCCTCGGTCAGTCCCCTCTCCCTCTGGGAGAGGGCTAGGGTGAGGGGCTTTTGCTTTTAGAGGTCGCTCAGCCCGTCAATCAACGCCTGATTCTGCTCAGGCGTCCCCACCGATATCCGCAAGAACTGCGCAATCCGCTCCTGCTTGAAGTGCCGCACGATCACGCCCTGCTCGCGCAGCTTGGCCGCCAGGCCCGCCGCATCATGCTGCGGGTGGCGAGCGAAGATGAAGTTGGCCGCCGACGGCAGCACTTCAAAGCCTTTAGCCTGCAACTGCGCCACCACCCACTCGCGACTTTCGATCACCTGACGACAGGTCTTGTCGAAATACTCGCGATCGGCAAACGCCGCCGCCGCGCCGACAATCGCCAGACGATCGAGTGGATAGGAGTTGAAGCTGTTCTTGATCCGCTCCAGCGCTTCGATCAGGTCCGGATGCCCTACTGCCAGACCGACACGCAGGCCGGCCAGCGAGCGTGACTTGGACAGCGTCTGCGTCACCAGCAGATTCGGATAGCGGTCCACCAGACTGATCGCCGTCTCGCCGCCGAAGTCAATGTACGCCTCATCCACGACTACGACCGAATCAGGACTGGCCTTGAGGATTTGCTCGACCGCGTCCAGAGCCAGCAGGCATCCGGTCGGCGCGTTCGGGTTGGGGAAAATGATCCCGCCATTCGGTTTGGCGTAGTCGGCCGGGTTGATCTGGAACTGCGCATCCAATGGAACAGCGTCGAATTCAATCCCGTACAGACCGCAGTAGACCGGATAGAAGCTGTAGCTGATGTCCGGGAACAGCAGCGGCTGATCATGTTGCAGCAGACCGTGGAAGATGTGCGCAAGCACTTCGTCCGAACCGTTGCCGAGGAACACCTGACTGGTTTGCACGCCGTAATATTCGGCCACGGCGTTTTTCAGCAGATCACTGTTCGGGTCCGGATACAGGCGCAGGTTGTCGTTGAGCTCGGCTTGCATCGCCGCCAGCGCTTTTGGCGACGGGCCATACGGATTTTCGTTGGTATTGAGCTTGACCATCTTGGTCAGCTTCGGCTGTTCGCCCGGCACGTAGGGCACCAGATCCTTGACGAACGGGCTCCAGAATTTACTCATCGCTCAGTTCCCCTGCCCTTTCAGAAAGTCTTGGTCTTTGATGCGGTATTCGGCGCTGCGTGCGTGGGCGCTCAGTGATTCGCCACGGGCCAGTACCGATGCAGTTTTGCCCAACTCGGAAGCGCCGGCCTCGGAGCAGAAGATGATCGACGAGCGCTTCTGGAAGTCGTACACACCCAGCGGCGAGGAGAAGCGCGCGGTGCCGGAAGTCGGCAACACGTGGTTCGGGCCGGCGCAGTAATCGCCCAACGCTTCGGAAGTGTGGCGGCCCATGAAGATCGCACCGGCGTGGCGGATCTGCGGCAGCCAGGCTTGTGGATCAGCGACCGACAATTCCAAGTGTTCCGGGGCGATGCGGTTGGCGACTTCGATGGCTTGAGCCATGTCGCTCACCTGAATCAGCGCACCACGGCCATTGATCGAAGTTTCGATGATGGTCGCGCGGTCCATGGTCGGCAGCAGTTTGTCGATGCTCGCGGCGACCTTGTCGAGGAACTCGGCGTCCGGGCTGACCAGAATCGCTTGCGCGTCTTCGTCGTGCTCGGCCTGGGAGAACAGATCCATGGCAATCCAGTCCGGATCGGTCTGGCCGTCGCAGACCACGAGAATTTCCGAAGGGCCGGCGATCATGTCGATGCCGACCTGACCGAACACATGACGCTTGGCCGTGGCCACATAGATATTGCCCGGGCCGACAACCTTGTCGACACGCGGCACGCTTTCGGTGCCGTACGCCAGCGCGGCAACCGCTTGCGCACCGCCGATGGTGAATACACGGTCGACGCCGGCGATGCAGGCAGCGGCCAGCACCAGCTCGTTGATTTCACCGCGCGGGGTTGGCACGACCATGACCACTTCGGTCACGCCGGCCACCTTGGCCGGAATCGCGTTCATCAATACCGACGACGGATACGAGGCCTTGCCGCCCGGCACGTAGAGGCCTGCGCGATCCAGCGGCGTGACTTTCTGGCCGAGCACCGTGCCGTCAGCCTCGGTGTAGCTCCAAGAATCCTGCTTCTGTTTTTCGTGATAGCTGCGCACGCGGGCGGCGGCTTTTTCCAAGGCCTCGCGTTGCGGCACAGTGATGCGGGTCAGGGCCAGCTCCAGGCGCTCGCGCGGCAGGATCAGGTCGGCCATCGAGGCGACTTCGAGGCCGTCGAACTTCTGGGTGAACTCGACCAGCGCCGCGTCACCGCGCTCGCGCACAGCCTTGATGATGTCCAGCACGCGCTGATTGACCGAGTCGTCAGACACACTTTCCCAGCTCAGCAGATGATCCAGATGATGCGCGAAATCCGGGTCAGCAGCGTTGAGTCGGCGAATTGCAGTCGGTGCGGTCATAGCGAGAGCCTCATAGGAATTGGCAAAAAACTCAGGCGCCCGAAACTAGCATTCGATCCGCTTGGGCACCTGAGAATTCTGGCTATGAGGCGGATAGACGGCGCGGCCCCGGGCCGCGCTGGTAGATCAGCCGCGGTGTCGCGATTCCACTGCGTTGCGCAGGGTGTCGATCAGCGCCTGGATTCGGGCGTGCTGCATTTTCATCGAAGCCTTGTTGACCACCAGACGCGAGCTGATCGTGGCGATCAGTTCCTGGGGTTCCAGGCCGTTGGCGCGCAGGGTGTTACCGGTGTCGACCACGTCGATGATCTTGTCGGCCAGCCCGATCAGCGGCGCCAGTTCCATCGAGCCGTACAGCTTGATGATGTCGACCTGACGGCCCTGCTCGGCGTAATAACGCTTGGCAACGTTGACGAACTTGGTCGCCACGCGCAGACGGCCCTTGGGCTCGGCCGCGCCGATCTTGCCGGCGGTCATCAGCTTGCACTGGGCGATCTGCAGGTCCAGCGGCTCGTACAGGCCCTGGCCGCTGTATTCCATCAGCACGTCCTTACCGGCGACGCCGAGGTCGGCCGCGCCATGCTCGACATAGGTCGGCACGTCGGTGGCACGCACGATCAGCAGACGCACGTCGTCCTGGGTCGTGGGAATGATCAGCTTGCGGCTCTTGTCCGGATTCTCGGTCGGCACGATGCCCGCTTCAGCGAGAAGCGGCAGGGTGTCGTCAAGGATGCGGCCCTTGGACAGTGCGATGGTCAACATGGGAAACGTCAGTCCTTATCAAGGTACTCATGCCCGGTCGCAATCGGCGCCGGACACACATCGAGGGTGCGTACACCCTCGACTCGAAACGAATTCAGTGGACACGTCCGTGTGTCCCGATGCAGCGATCAGCCCGGAACGCGACGGATCTTGGCACCCAGCATCTGCAGTTTTTCTTCGATGCACTCGTAACCACGGTCTATGTGGTAGATGCGGTCGATCAGCGTGTCGCCTTCGGCAACCAGCGCCGAGATCACCAGGCTGGCCGATGCGCGCAGGTCGGTGGCCATGACTGGCGCGCCCTTGAGCTTCTCGATACCGGTGACGATCGCGGTGTTGCCTTCAACCTGGATGTGCGCGCCCATGCGGTGCAGCTCGTACACGTGCATGAAACGGTTTTCGAAGATCGTCTCGATCACCGCACCAGTGCCTTCGGCAATGGCGTTGAGCGAGATGAACTGGGCCTGCATGTCGGTCGGGAACGCCGGGTACGGCGCGGTGCGCACGTTGACCGCTTTCGGGCGCTTGCCGTGCATGTTCAGCTCGATCCAGTCTTCACCGCAGGTGATTTCCGCACCGGCTTCACGCAGCTTTTCCAGCACCGCTTCGAGGATGGTCGGATCGGTGTCCTTGACCTTGACGCGGCCACCGGTCACGGCAGCAGCGACCAGGTAGGTGCCGGTTTCGATACGGTCAGGCATGACCTTGTAGAAAGCCGAACCCAGACGCTCGACGCCATCAATGGTGATGGTGTCGGTGCCAGCACCGGAAACCTTGGCGCCCATGGCATTGAGGAAGTTCGCCAGGTCGACAACTTCAGGCTCGCGCGCGGCGTTCTGCAACACGCTGCGGCCCTTGGCCAGTGCAGCCGCCATCATGATGTTCTCGGTACCGGTCACGCTGACGGTGTCGAAGAAGAAGTGCGCGCCGCGCAGGCCGCCTTCAGGCGCCTTGGCCTTGATGTAGCCGCCTTCGACGTCGATGACCGCGCCCATGGCTTCCAGACCGCGGATGTGCAGGTCGACCGGACGCGAACCGATGGCGCAACCGCCAGGCAGGGCGACTTCGGCTTCACCGAAACGCGCGACCATCGGGCCCAGAACCAGGATCGACGCACGCATGGTTTTCACCAGTTCGTACGGCGCGATCAGGGTCTTGATGGTGCGCGGGTCGATTTCGACGCTGAGCTTCTCGTCGATCACAGGCTCAATGCCCATGCGCCCGAACAGCTCGATCATGGTGGTGATGTCGTGCAGGTGCGGCAGGTTGCCAACGGTGACCGGGCCATCGCACAGCAAGGTCGCGGCCAGAATCGGCAAGGCGGAGTTTTTCGCGCCGGAAATGCGGATCTCGCCATCAAGACGAGCGCCACCGGTAATAATCAATTTATCCATTAGTATCTCGACGCCCTAGGGCTCAGGTGCGCTCGGCCCAGGCCGCGCTGCTGAAAAATTTCATAGTAACCGCGTGGATGCTGCCATCGGCGATCCATGGGTTCAAATGGGCATAGATGCTTTGCTGACGCTTCACCGGGCTCAACGCCGCCAGTTCATCGCTGATCACGTTCAGCTGGAAGTTGCAGCCTTCGCCTTCAACTTCTACCAGCGTTCCTGGCAGCTTTCCTTCAAGGAAGCTCTTCACTTCTACGGCCTGCATGCTCAACCTCAATCGGCGCCCTGTGCGCACGGGTCGGACATCATACAAAAAAGCCCCGCGCCTGCGAACCCCGCAACGCAGGACTCTGACGGGGGGCTTCTTTATAGATGATGGTTCAGGGTTGCGCTAACAACTCGGTCAATTCACTGACCTGAGCGATTTCGCGCATGTCTTCGGGCATCGCGCGAATGCTGACGGCCTTGCCGGCCGCCTGCGCATCACGCATGAAGCACAGCAGCAACGACAGGCCGACGCTGCTGGACTTCTGCACCGCCGAACAATCGATGACCAGCGCCGATGCCTTGCTCGACTTGATCAGCGCCTGCCCTTCCTTGCGCAGGTCGGGCCCGGTGCGGTAATCCAGCACGCCACTGAGCACCAGCTCGTCGACATCACTCATGCGA